>JBOFZC010000341.1:0-3056 GCA_051654985.1 Rhabdaerophilum sp. | reverse complement strand
ATGGAAGGTGTCGGCGGGTTGAATTTCCTGCTCGATCTGCCGGAAGCTGTGGCGCTTCGCACCGGCGATGCCTTGAAGCTTGAAGATGGCCGTATCGTCGAGGTGATTGGTGCCGCTGAATCGCTCGCTGAAATTCGCGCCGAGAATGGCGAGCATCTGCTGCGGCTCGCATGGCATCTGGGCAACCGGCATCTGCCGGTGCAGGTGGCGAACAATCGCCTACGAATCCGTCGAGATCACGTGATCGAAGCGATGGTGCAGGGGCTTGGCGGGCAGGTGCGCATCGTCGAGGCGGCTTTCGATCCCGAAGGCGGAGCCTATGCGCAGGCGACGCATGCGCATCACGATCATGATCATCACAAGCATGAGCATGCTCATCATGATCACAAGCATGAGCATCACGCGCATGATGAGGGTTGCGGTTGTGGGCATGATCACCACCATGACCATGAGCATCATCACGGTCATCACCACGGCCACAAGCACAATTGAAGTGACGTGAACGCCGAATTCCAGCGCCTCGCTTGGTTTTCACCGGCTTTTCCGGTGGGGGGCTTTGCCTATTCCCATGGGATCGAGGCGGCGGTGGAAGCCGGGCTGATCACTGGCGGCGAGAGTCTTGCGGGCTGGATTTCTGACATTTTGACTCTCGGCACAGGGCGCAATGATGCGATCATCATTGGTGAAGCCTGGCGCATCGCGCGGGATGCGTCGCCAGCCGACAGTCCCATTCAAATGCGGGAATTGAGCGATCTCGCGCTTGCACTCGGACAATCTGCCGAAAGACGGCTTGAAAGTGCGCAGCAGGGCGCGAGTTTCCTCGGGTTGATCCGCCGGGCATGGCCGCATGAGCGGCTCGCGTCTCTCTGGCCGCATGACGAAGATATCGCCTTCCCGGTGGTGACTGGGCTTGCCGGAGGGCTGCATGATCAGCCGCTTCAGGCGCTGGTTGCAGCCTATCTACAGGCTTTCGCGGGCAATCTGCTTGCCGCAGGCATTCGCCTCTCGGTGATGGGCCAGAGCGAGGCCCAACTGCGTTTGGTGGAACTGCAATCCGCGATCCTCGCGAACGCTGCTTTCGCGGAAAGTGCGACGCTGGATGATCTTGGTGGCGCGGCGTTCACCGCTGATCTCATGGCGATGCAACACGAAACTCTCGAAGGAAGGCTTTTTCGCTCATGACCTATCACGGACCTCTGCGCGTTGGCATTGGCGGCCCGGTCGGCTCGGGCAAAACGACGCTGACTGCTGCGCTTTGCCAGCGCCTTCGGCATGATCACGATATCGCGGTGATCACCAACGACATCTACACGCAAGAGGATGCCGAAATCCTCAGCAGGCTGCAGGCCTTGCCGCAGGAACGCATCATGGGCGTCGAGACCGGAGGGTGTCCGCACACTGCCATTCGGGAGGATTGCTCGATCAATCTCCATGCCATCGCCGAGATGCGGAAAAAGTTCCCCGCCCTCGAGATGATTATGATCGAATCCGGCGGTGACAACCTCGCCGCAACCTTCTCGCCCGATCTCGCGGATATCACGCTCTATGTGATCGATGTCGCGCAGGGCGAGAAAATCCCACGCAAGGGCGGGCCGGGGATCACGCGCTCTGATCTCCTGATCATCAACAAGACCGATCTTGCGCCGCATGTCGGGGCTGATCTCGCGGTCATGGCGTCCGATGCCGCGAAACAACGCAGTGCGCGCCCGGTGGTGTTTACCAATCTGCGCACTGGCGAGGGTGTTGCCGAAGTGATCGCGTTCCTCAAGGCGCGTGGCGGGTTGGGGCTGAAGGCGGCTTAAGCCGGCTCCACCAGGCTCACGAAAAACGTGTGCATCACGCCGTCATCGTCACGGATCGAAACATAATCGCCGATGTTGAAACTGTGCGCGCCGAAGCGATAGCCCGCTTCGTCGTCTTCATCGCCAGCAATATCATAGTGGAAGCCCCAAGAGCCGCCCTTGGGCCCGCCGCGATGCACGAGATGCCCGAGATCGAGCTCTTCGTCGCCCCAGAACCGGCGCACCGTGCAAGCCTCGCGCGCTTTGTTCCACATCGCGGCATCGAGATGGCCGGCATCATCGAGAGGAGCAATGATCTCATAGCCGTGAGCTTGCGATCCCGCGGGAAAGTCCTTGCTGCGGGCCAAAGTGAGCGTGATACGCTGAAGCGACATGGGGCGAACTCCGTTTCTATCTAAAGCCTACACACCTTCGGGCGGATTGTGCATCTCGGCCATGATCTTCATCAACCCGCGCTTCGCGTTTGCTCCGCGCCGCGCGCTCGTTTATGTCGGAATACAACATTGGTATTGCCCGGAGCGGCGTTCGTGGACGAGGAAAGACTGGCAAGTGGGGGCGGCGATGAGCTGCCGGCCACTGGTGTGGCATCGCCACGCCCGCTTCTGCGCTCAGGCGAGCGACCGGGGAAGCATGCCGCGCGTTTCGGTATGCCGGGTCAACGCGATCCCCGTTATGCCGCGCTCGATTTGGGAACCAACAATTGCCGCTTGTTGATCGCCCGGCCAGATGGCGACAGCTTCCGCGTGGTGGATGCTTTCTCGCGCATCGTCCGGCTCGGGGAGGGCATCGCTACCACAGGTAACCTCACCGAAGGCGGAATGAGCCGCACTCTCGAAGCGCTCTCGATCTGCCGCCGCAAGATTGACGAGCGCAGCATCGCCCGTGTGCGCCTTGTGACCACAGAGGCCTGCCGTGTCGCGGGCAATGGCCTCGAATTCCTCGCCCGGGTGCGCGACGAGCTGCAACTCGAACTCGAAGTGCTGTCCCGCCAGAAAGAGGCGCATCTTGCGGCCGCAGGCTGCGCTGCGCTGGCGCATCGGCAGGCGGAGAGCGTGGTCTTGTTTGATATTGGCGGCGGTTCGACAGAACTGGTCTGGCTCGGCGTGCGGGAAGCTGGGGCGCGGCAATCGAACAGCATCGAGAAACGCATTCGAGCCTGGGCTTCGCTGCCGATCGGGGTGGTCAATCTCGCCGAACGCCATGGTGGCCACGAGGTTTCCCGTGAGACCTTTGAACTTATGGTCGAGGAAACCC
>JBOFZC010000340.1:0-7700 GCA_051654985.1 Rhabdaerophilum sp. | reverse complement strand
GTTTCTGCCGTGATGTCGTCGAGATAGGCAGGTCGACCCTGGGTCTTGAGATGTGAGACGATTTTCTCAACCTCGCCATCGGCGACAAACGGCCCGTGCACGCGCGAAATCCGCCCTCCGCCAGCCATGTAGAGCATGTCGCCTTGTCCGAGCAGTTGTTCAGCGCCCTGTTCACCCAGAATGGTGCGGCTGTCGATCTTGGAGGTGACCTGGAAAGAGATGCGGGTGGGGAAATTGGCCTTGATCGTGCCAGTGATGACATCGACCGAGGGGCGCTGCGTCGCCATCACAATGTGGATGCCGGCGGCACGCGCCATTTGCGCGAGGCGCTGGACCGCGCCCTCGATTTCTTTGCCGGCGACGAGCATCAAATCGGCCATTTCGTCGACAATGACGACGATATAGGGCAACGGTTCGAGCGCCATCACCTCTTCGTCATATTCGGCTTGGCCGGTTTCCGGGTTATACCCGGTTTGGATGGTGCGGGTGATGACCTCGCCCCGCTCTTTTGCCTCAAGGATGCGCGCGTTGAAGCCATCGATGTTGCGCACACCAACCTTCGACATCTTCTTGTAACGATCTTCCATCTCCCGCACGGCCCATTTGAGCGCGACGACCGCCTTTTTTGGGTCGGTGACGACAGGCGTAAGCAGATGCGGAATGCCCTCGTAGATCGAGAGTTCGAGCATTTTCGGATCGATCATGATCAGGCGGCACTCTTCCGGCTTCAGCCGGTAAAGCAGCGAGCAGATCATCGTGTTGATCGCGACCGATTTGCCCGAACCGGTCGTGCCGGCAACCAGCAGATGCGGCATACGCGCCAGATCGACGATCACCGGCTCGCCGCCAATGGTCTTGCCCAGGCAGATGGGCAGGCGCAGTTTCGATTTCTCAAAATCTTCCGAAGCCAGCAATTCACGCAGCAGCACGGTTTCGCGCTTGGCATTGGGCAATTCGACGCCGATTGCATTGCGGCCGGGAATGACTGCGACACGTGCCGCGACCGCGCTCATGGAGCGGGCAATATCCTCGGCAAGGCCGATGACGCGGCTCGATTTCGTGCCCGGCGCGGGCTCGAGTTCGTACAGCGTTACAACTGGGCCGGGGCGGACATTGATGATTTCGCCACGCACACCGAAATCTTCGAGCACGCTTTCGAGGAGGCGCGCGTTCTGTTCGAGCGCATCCGTGGAAACGGTTGGCACGGCCTGTCGTTTCGGCTCGGCCAGCAGCGATAGCGGCGGGAACTGGAATTCTTCGTGGTCGAAAATCGAGATCTGGTTTTCCTTGCGCTCGCGTTTTCCGGGTTTCAGAGCGCCCACCGGGGGCGTGACGCGCGGAGCAATCGGTTCAGGCGCAAAATCTTCATCCTCAATCGGATCAGGGTCGAAGGGGGCAGGTTCCGGCACACGCGCTCGGGACGTCTCGGAGGTCGGTTCGAGCGGACGACGTGTCGGCGTTTCGAGATGCGCCGGCAAAGGCTGGCCAGCCGGGCGTGGGGCTCCGGCATGAACGAAAACCGGTTCACGGCGTTCACGTGATCCGGTCTGTTCTTCAGTATCAGCGCGGCCGCGATGGGCCACAAAACCGGTGAGGCGCTGTTTCAGCGTTGGCTTTCCCGCCCGCTCGGGCATAATCCGCGCAACATAGCCGCGCAGCGTATATCCCAGATGCAGCAAACCGCCGAGGAGGAGAATTGCGAAGGACGGTTCGTCATCGCGCTCGTCGTCATCGTCGGCCTCATCTGGACTGCCGCGACCGAGAAGTCCGTGAAACTGAGCGTAAAGTGCACCTGCCAAGGCTAAAGTCGCGAAAATCGCGGCAAGCATGCGCACGGGTCCATCCAGCGCGATGCCGAGGATCGCGGTGAAGGATAAAAGCCCATCGCCCATCGCGCCACCAAGTCCGGTTGGCAGAGGCCAGCGTTCGGTAGAAGGCAGGGCAGATGCCAGGCAGGAAGCCGCGAGAACGCCGCAAGCCGCGACCGCAAGCCGCCATTTCCAGCCTGATTTCGCCGGCACGATCAGCAAACGAACACCAAAGGTGCCGATCGCGAGTGCCAGCGCAATGCTGCCCAGACCAAGAAGCTGCATCGAGAGATCGGCGGTGACTGCTCCAGGATAGCCCAAGAGATTGCTCACCCGGCCTGAACCGGTGGTGCTGAAACTTGGATCTCGCACCGACCAGCTAGCGAGCGTGATCGCATGTGCGACGGCGAGTCCGATCAGGCCGATCCCCACCGCATCACGCAGCCTCCGTGAGAAACCATCGCGAATATGATCCGGCAGATTGCCGAAAGCCGAGTTGTGAAGCCGCGTCGTCCGCATCGAGGGTATGTTCCCGGTTCAACGTGCTGGGCCGGGCGATACCCGGGTTTTCGATCCTTTGTTATCGAGCAATCGGGTTAAGGCTCTGTTTGCGATGCCGGGTTCTTGGCTGTTGCGCAAAAAAAGAGGCGAGCCCGATGGCCCGCCTTTCGAGGCTTGGCGGAGTGGCGGAGGAAAGCGCCACCCGGCCTTGGAAAACCGCTCGCGGAAGCCTGATCGTGCTCCCGCGAGATTCTTTAGCTCTCAGAGGTTGTAGGAACGCTCGCCATGCTCGGCGATGTCGAGACCTTCGCGCTCCTGATCCTGCGGAACACGCAGGCCGATTGTCAGATCCACGACCTTGAAGATGATCGCGGAGCCAATGCCCGAGAAGAGCAGCGTGAAGATCACAGCCTTGACCTGCGCCCAGACCGCGGTGCCCATCACATAGGCACCGACAGCGAGTTCGCCTGGCTTGGTGGTGTAGTCGGGGATACCGACACCGCCGAGAGCCGTGTTGACCAGGATACCGGTCGCGATTGCACCGATGATGCCGCCGACACAGTGCACGCCGAACACGTCGAGGCTGTCGTCATAGCCCAGCGCGTTCTTCAAGGTGGTGCATGCGAAATAGCAACCAACACCCGAGACAAGGCCGAGCACGATTGCGCCCATCGGGCCAGCGAAGCCTGAAGCCGGAGTGATGGCGACGAGGCCTGCAACCACGCCTGAGGCGAGGCCAAGAAGCGATGGTTTGCCCTTGCCGAGCCATTCAACGACGAGCCATGCAAACCCGGCTGCCGCAGTGGCCACGAAGGTGTTCATCAGGGCAACGACAGCACCTGCCGAGGCTTCAAGGTTGGAACCGGCATTGAAGCCGAACCAACCCACCCAGAGCAGCGCTGCACCGATCATCGTCATCGGCAGAGAATGGGGAGCCATCAGCTCCTTGCCGTAGCCGATGCGCTTGCCGATCATGATGCAGCCCACAAGGCCTGCAATGCCAGCATTGATGTGCACGACAGTGCCGCCAGCGAAGTCGAGCGCACCCCACTGGAAGATCATGCCGGCATCCGCCGTGACTTCAGCGAGCTTCGCTTCCGCAGCAGTTTTCGCGGCCGCATCGGTTGCGGTGGCGACGGCCTTCGCGGCGTTACCCAGCGCATCCGGGCCAGCCCAGTACCAGACCATATGCGCCATCGGGAAGTAGATGAACGTGACCCAGAGCGCCACGAACACCAGAACAGCCGAAAACTTCATGCGCTCGGCAAAAGCGCCGACGATCAGCGCCGGCGTGATGCAGGCGAAGGTCATCTGGAAGGCGACATAGAGGAGTTCAGGGATCACGACGCCATTCGAGAAGGTCGCGACCGTTGATTCCGGTGTCACGCCCTTCAGGAAGGCTTTATCGAAGCCGCCGATATAGGCGTTCAGGCTTCCGCCGGCCGTAAACGACAGCGAATAGCCATAAAACACCCAGAGCATCGAGACGAGACAGACCGTCGCGAGCACCTGCGTGAGAACCGAGAGCATGTTCTTCGAGCGGACAAGGCCGCCATAGAACAGCGCGAGGCCGGGAATGGTCATGAGTAGGACGAGAATGGTCGAAATCATCATCCAGGTGGTGTCGGCCTTGTTCGGCACAGGCGCCGCTTGCGCGAGGGCCGGCATCGCCGAGAGCGCGAGGGCAGCGAAGGCCCCCGTTACGCCCATCATTGAACGCTTGGACATCATATGTCGCTCCAGATTGGTCGAGAAACGATCGAGGGACGGGAAGGGTGACTTAGAGCGCGTCATTGTCGCGCTCGCCGGTGCGGATGCGGAGCGCCCGCTCGACCGGCTGGACGAAAATCTTGCCGTCACCGATCTGGCCGGTGCGTGCAGCACTCGTGACGGCCTCGATCACCTTGTCGACAAGCGCCGACTCGATCGCGACTTCGAGTTTGATTTTCGGAAGGAAGCTCACGGCATATTCGGCGCCGCGATAGATTTCAGTATGGCCTTTCTGGCGGCCATAACCCTTCACTTCCGTGACGGTCATGCCATGCACACCCAAGGACGTGAGGGCATCGCGCACCTCCTCGAGCTTGAACGGCTTGATGATGGCTGTGACGAGCTTCATGCCTCTCTCCAAGGGAATCGTCCCAAAAGGGATGTTCACAACAAAACCCGCCGAAACCTGGCGGTAAGATTTAGGTAAACAATACCCGTGCCAAATTTCCGCGAGGGCGCATTTTTATGTCGCAGTGCGGCGCGGACCAGCGGGAACGAAGGAGAATCAGAACTGGAACAGCTGGCTCGGCCAGGAAACAGGCGATGCAAAACCGGGTTGCGGCGGATTGTCCTGCAATGGACGCCATTTAAACAGACAAAGCGCTTAAAAAATAATCATTCTAGTCAGGGCGCGCCTAATTCTTCAGCAATATGCTCTCGACGAAAGTCTAAAAGCGTGACGGGCTCGGTGCGACAGGTCGCACGAGTCCTTCTTGAACCGCTGAGGCAACAAGCCGGCCATCTCGCGTGAAAATCAAACCGCGCCCCAGTCCGCGTGCATGCCCGGTCCAGGGACTGGACTGCGCGTAGAGCAGCCATTCGTCGGCACGAAAATCCTCGTGGAACCACAAGGCATGGTCGAGACTCGCGGGCATAACATCCGGGTCGGAAACGCTTTTTCCGTGTGCAACCATTGCGCTATCGAGCAGCGACATATCCGAGGCATAGGCCAGCACAGCTGCGTGAATCGCCGGATCATCGGGCAGTTTTCCGGTCGCGCGGAACCAGAGATGATGCTCCAGGGCCTCTTTGCGCCGATCAAAAAACGCGGATGGATCGACTGGACGCACCTCAATTGGCCGTTCGCGATTCCAATAGGCGGCACGGGCGGGCGGGAGGCTCTCGAGATAGAGCTTTTTCAGGTCAGCTTCACTCGGCAGATCCTCGGGAAGCGGCACTTTCGGCATCTCAGATTGATGATGCAGTCCCGGTTCCTCGGCATGAAAAGAGGCGGACATGGCGAAAATCGCTTCACCCTTCTGGATCGCGACCACGCGCCGCGTCGTGAAGCTGCGGCCATCACGGATGCGATCGACATCATAGATGATCGGAATGGAAGGATCGCCAGCCAGCAGGAAATAACCGTGCAGCGAATGCGGCTTGCGCCCTTCCACCGTGCGTCCGGCAGCAACAAGCGCTTGCGCGATGACGAGCCCGCCATAGACGCGCTTCCAGCCCGCGAGCGGTGCATGGCCACGGAAAAGATTCTGCTCGAGCCTTTCGAGATCGAGGATCGAGAGCAGAGTTTCAACAGGCGTCATGGGCCGACCGATGCGGGAGAGGAGGATTCGTCATGAGCTTGCGGCGGCGGCTTGCTGCCCGTCAAGCCGCGAGTTCTTCGTTGAGCCTAAGAAGCCAACGAGATAATCATGATCGTGAAGGAGATTTCGATGTCCGCGCGCATTCTCATCGCTGGTTTTGGTCCTGCCGGGGCCGCTACGGCGCTCGCGCTGCGTCAGGCTGGCCTGCCCACTCACGATATCACAATTCTTGATGCTGCAGCTGCGAGTGAAACCGCTCCCAAAGGGCCGGACTCACGCATTCTGGCGCTCAATTCCGGCTCACGCCGCCTTCTCGAAGCCCTCGATATCTGGCCGCGTCTTGCCTCGGATGCGCACCCGATGCGCGCGATCTCGATTTCGGATTCCAGTCTTGACGACATAGTTCGGCCCGCGAGCCTGGGTTTCGATACGGACGAGGAAGACGGTCCGCTCGCGCATCTCGTGCCGTTCGGTCGGCTGCAATCGGAGTTGCGTGATGCTGTTCGGGCCGCAAACATCCCGATCGTCGCTGAGCATGTGCTCGGTTTATCACGCGAGGGCGATGCGATTGTTCTACGGAGCGATAAGAATGAGCATCGCGCCGCTTTGCTGGTCGGCGCCGATGGCGCGAGATCGGCTATTCGCCGGATGGCGGGTATACCCTTTTATGGCTGGGCCTATGGGCAGGTCGCGATCACGGCGATTGTCGAGCATTCCGGCGCACATCACGGCGAGGCGATCCAGCACTTCCTGCCCTCGGGGCCCTTCGCGCTCCTGCCACTCGACGAACATCGTTCCTCGATGGTCTGGAGCGAGAAAGGCGATATCGCGAAACGGATGCTGTCACTCACCGAGCCGGCCTTGCGCGAGGAAATCGCGCGGCGTGCTGCGGGTTGGCGCGGCCAGATCACGAAGATTGGTCCGGTTTCAAGCCACCCGCTCTCGCTTGGGGTTTCCAGGCGCTTTTTTGGCGAGCGGCTCGCGCTTGTGGCCGATGCCGCCCATGTCGTTCATCCCCTCGCCGGCCAAGGTCTCAATCTTGGCTTTGCCGATGCTGCAACGATTGCTGAACTGGCGATCGAACATGCGCGTATGGGGCTCGATCCGGGCGATCCTGCATTGCTCGAGGCCTATCAGGCCCGCCGCCGCCCGTCTGCTGTTGCGATGGCGAGCGTGACCGAGGGGCTGAACCGGCTGTTCTCGAATGAATCAGGGCCCATGAAACTCATCCGCGATGTCGGGCTCGGCCTCGTGAACCGCTCGGACCGTTTGAAATCCCTGTTCCGTCAGCAAGCGGCCGGGGCAGGCGCCGGGGAGCCAAAACTCTTCCGCGGCGAGGCGATCTAGTCACTCACCGAATTTGATCAATCCTCAAGCCGCCGCGCTTCTTCGGGCAGCATGATGGGGATGCCATCACGCACGGGATAAGCGAGCTTTGCAGCGCTGCTCACGAGCTCCTGCCGCACCGCATCGTAATCGAGGGTGGATTTTGTCACCGGGCAAACCAGCAACTCAAGCAGCTTCGGGTCAACGCTGCGCTCTGGCACGCCTGAGGTTTCTTGAATTTTATCAGTCATCGCCAATCTCCGGATTTCGCTCGTGACTTACTGCAAGCGCGGCTCGTCGTCACCATCCTTGCGTGCCAGCTCCATCTCGGTGATGGCGATCAGCATCTCGGTCCGGGCTTTCAGTGTTTCCGCTTCGAGCAACGCCTGTTTCTCGCGGACGCCATAGGGCGACATCATCGACAAAGCGTTCACGAGCGCTTCGTTTGAGGCCTGCTCAATGCTGCCCCAATCAATCGGGACCCGATTGGCGTCGGAAAAATTGCGCAGAGCTGCCAGCAAACCCTCCCGATCAACGCTGTCCTCTCCGAGACCCGGCTCGAGATCGCCGATGAAGGGCGCAAAACTGACGCGTGCCTGCCGGTAGGGCGTGCCGGCCTGCACTTCTTCCAGCATGCGAAAACGCGCAATGCCCGTCAGCTGCAGCAGGTATCGCCCGTCGCCGGTTTCTGCGAATTGGGTGATGCGCCCCGCGCAACCCACATTGTACAGCGCTGGCAAGCCGATGCGGTCAA
>JBOFZC010000339.1:0-9318 GCA_051654985.1 Rhabdaerophilum sp. | reverse complement strand
TGATCCAGCTTGTCGCGGACATCAAGTCGCGCTGGAAAATCGCCGATAGCCGAATTCTCGCGCATTCCGATATCGCGCCGGGACGCAAGATTGACCCGGGCGAGACCTTCCCGTGGGCAAAGCTGCACGAAGCGGGTTTGGGGTTGTGGCCCAAGCCGATTGCGGCCCCAGCGCATCTTCCCACCTATCGCCTCGGCGATGAGGGGATGCCCGTCGCGGCTTTGCAATCCATGTTCGCCGGTTTCGGCTATCGGATTGACATCACCGGCGTCTACGACCAGCGCACATTTGACGTTGTTACAGCCTTCCAGCGTCATTGGCGGCAGGAAAGAGTGGATGGAGTTGCGGATGGGGAGACGGTTTCCCGCCTCCGTCAACTTCACTCCGCCGCCACATTGTACCCCGCCGGATCATAATTGAGGATGGGTGCCAGCCAGCGCTCGACCTCGCGGATATCCATGCCCTTGCGCTTGGCATAGTCTTCCACCTGATCGCGCTCGACCTTGGCGACCCCGAAATAATGGCTTTCGGGATGGCTGAGATACAACCCCGACACGGAAGAACCCGGCCACATCGCGAAGCTCTCAGTGAGTTTCACGCCAATGTTCTTCTCGGCTTCCAGAAGTCGGAACAACGTCGCTTTTTCCGTGTGATCCGGCTGTGCCGGGTAACCCGGCGCGGGGCGGATGCCGTCATAGGGCTCGCCGTGAAGTTCATCGGGCTTGTAGGTCTCAGCCGCGCCATAGCCCCAGAATTCTTTTCGAACGCGCTCATGCATGCGCTCGGCGAAGGCCTCGGCGAGACGATCGGCCAGAGCCTTTGCCATGATCGAGGAATAATCGTCGTTCTTGCCCTTGAGCTTGTCGGCAATGCGATCCTCGCCGATGCCGGAGGTCACGACAAACGCGCCGATATAATCCGGCACGACGTCCTCGGGCGCCACGAAATCGGAAAGGCAGGTATTCGGGCGACCATCGCGCTTCGAGAGTTGCTGACGCAATCCGTGGAAGGTCGCCAGCACTTCGGTGCGGCTTTCACCGGTATAAAGGCGGATATCATCGCCCACGGCATTGGCGGGCCAGAAACCGATCACGGCTTTCGCCTGATACCAGCGTTCATCGATGATGCGCTTGAGCATGGCCTGCGCATCTTCCCAGAGGCTGCGCGCGGCTTCGCCTTGCTTTTCATCTTCAAGAATTGCCGGAAAACGACCCTTCAATTCCCAGGTCTGGAAGAACGGGGTCCAGTCGATATATTTCGCGAGTTCGGCGAGATCATAGGTCTGGAACACGCGCCGGCCCGTGAAGCTCGGCTTCGGCGGCTGATATCCCGTCCAGTTGATTTTCACCGCGTTGTCACGCGCTTTGGCGAGCGGCAGGCGCTGTTTATCGGCTTCCGAGCGCGCATGCGCATCGGCAACCTTCGCGTATTCCGTGCGCAGGCTCGAGACATAATTGTCATTTTGCTCGGGCGAGAGCAACGAGGAAACCACGCCCACGGCGCGGCTCGCGTCGGTGACATAAACCGCCTGCCCCGCCTTGTAAGAAGGGTGGATTTTCACCGCCGTGTGCACGCGCGAAGTCGTCGCACCGCCGATCAGTAGCGGGATTTTGAAACCCTCGCGCTCCATCTCAGCCGCGACATGCACCATCTCGTCGAGCGAAGGCGTGATGAGGCCGGAGAGGCCGATGATATCCACCTTCTCCTTGCGGGCGGTTTCCAGGATGGTCTGGCTTGGCACCATGACGCCGAGATCGATCACCTCGTAATTGTTACACTGGAGCACGACGCCGACGATGTTTTTCCCGATATCGTGGACGTCGCCTTTCACGGTCGCCATGAGAATCTTGCCAGCCGCCGGCATTTCGGTGAGGCCCGAGGCGCGCTTTTCTTCCTCAAGATAAGGCTGGAGATAGGCGACAGCCTGTTTCATCACGCGCGCGGATTTCACCACTTGTGGGAGGAACATTTTCCCTGCACCGAAGAGATCGCCCACCACATTCATGCCCGCCATCAGCGGGCCTTCGATCACGTGCAACGGTTTAGTGGCTTCCTGGCGCGCCGCCTCAGTATCTTCGATGATGAATTCGGTGATGCCGTTGACGAGCGCATGTTCGAGGCGTTTCGCGACCGGGGCATCGCGCCATGCCAGATCCTGAACCCGCGTCTCACTTTTGCCATCGCCCTTGAAACGGGCGGCGGCATCGAGCAGACGCTCAGTCGCATCCGCGCGGCGATTGAGCACGACATCTTCGCAGAGTTCGCGCAGCTCAGCGGGAAGCTGATCGTAAACCGCGAGCTGGCCCGCATTCACGATGCCCATATCCATGCCGAGCTTGATCGCGTGATAGAGGAACACGCAATGCATCGCCTCGCGCACGGGCTCGTTGCCGCGGAAGGAGAAGGAAAGGTTCGAAACCCCGCCCGAGATATGTGCATGCGGCAGGTTTTCGCGGATGAACTTCGTCGCATCGAGGAAGTCGACACCGTAATTGTTGTGCTCTTCGATGCCAGTCGCGACCGCAAAGACGTTGGGATCGAAAATGATATCTTCGGGCGGGAAGCCAACTTCTTCGGTGAGGATTTTATAGGCCCGCGCGCAGATCTCTGATTTGCGTGCAAAGGTATCGGCCTGACCTTTCTCGTCAAAGGCCATGACCACCACAGCAGCGCCATAGGCGCGCACCTTGCGTGCCTCTTCCTTGAATTTCTCGACACCTTCTTTCATCGAGATCGAGTTCACGATCGGCTTGCCCTGAACGCATTTCAGGCCAGCCTCGATGACGTGGAATTTCGATGAATCCACCATCACTGGCACGCGGCTGATATCCGGCTCGGCGGCGACGAGATTAAGGAACTCGACCATGGCCTTCTCGGAATCGAGCAGGCCCTCATCCATGTTGATGTCGATGACCTGCGCGCCATTCGCGACCTGATCGCGCGCGACATCGAGGGCTTCGGAGAGCTTGCCATCCTTGATGAGCTTGCGGAATTTCGCTGAACCTGTGACGTTCGTGCGCTCGCCCACGTTCACGAACGGAATGGTTTCATCGAGCACGAAAGGCTCAAGGCCCGAGAGGCGCATCAGCGGTTTGATGTCGGGAATAGGCCGCGGTGCCTTGCCCTTCACGGCCTCAGCCATCGCCTTGATATGCGCGGGCGTGGTGCCGCAGCAGCCACCAACGACGTTCACAAGGCCGCTATCTGCGAATTCCGCAATCAGCGCAGCCGTCGCTTCCGGGCGCTCGTCATAGAGGCCGAATTCGTTGGGCAGACCGGCATTGGGATAAGCGCAGACGAAGGTATCGGCGACGCGGCTGATCTCCGCGATGTGCGCGCGCATTTCCCGCGCACCGAGCGCACAGTTGAGGCCGATGGTGAAGGGCTCGGCATGGCGTAGGGAGTGCCAGAAGGCTGTCGGCGTTTGCCCCGAAAGCGTGCGGCCCGAAAGATCGGTGATCGTGCCCGAGATCATGATCGGGAGTTCATTACCTTTCTCAACGAACACTTTTTTTGCTGCAAACACCGCCGCCTTGGCGTTGAGAGTATCGAAAATCGTCTCGATCAGGATCAGCTCCGCGCCACCATCCATGAGGCCACGGATCTGCTCGGCATAGGCCTCCGCGAGATCATCGAAGGTCACGGCGCGATAGCCCGGATTGTTCACATCCGGCGAGATCGAGGCGGTGCGGTTCGTCGGCCCACAAGCGCCAGCGACAAAGCGGCGGCGGCCATCTTTTTCCTGTGCAATCGCAGCGGCTTCGCGGGCAAGGCGCGCGCCGACCAGATTCAACTCATAAGCAAGCGCCTGCATGCCGTAATCGGCCTGCGCAATCGAGGTGCAGGAAAAGGTGTTGGTCTCCACCATATCCGCACCGGCTAGGAAATAATCGAGGTGAATCTCGCGGATCGCATCGGGCTGGGTCAGGATCAGCAGGTCGTTATTGCCCTTGAGCGGGTGGTTCCAGGTGGCGAAGCGCTCGCCACGGAAATCCTCTTCCGAGAATTTCCGGTTCTGGATTTCCGTGCCCATCGCGCCGTCGATCACGAGGATGCGCTCGCGTGCGGCGGCCAGAAGGGCCGTACGGATTTCAGCGCCATTGGCTGTGAAGGTCATGTCACGTCACCCAAAATTCAAGAAATTACGCCGCCATTGCCGGGGCGGCCCGAAGGCCAAGCATGTGGCAGATGGCGAAAACAAGATCGGCCTTGTTCATGGTGTAAAAGTGGAAATCGGTGACACCGTTATCGAGCAGGTCGAAAACCTGCTCCACGGCCACCGCCGCCGCGACCATGCGACGCGTCTCAGCGTCATCTTCGAGGCCCTCGAAGCGGCGCGCGAGCCAAGCCGGGACATCGGTGCCGCATTTCTGAGCAAAACCCGCCGCGAGCTTGAAATTCTGCACCGGCAGAATGCCCGGCACGATCGGGATCGAAATCCCGGCCTTCGCGACACGCTCCATATAGCGGTAGTAATGCGCGTTATCGAAGAAAAACTGCGTGATCGCGCGGTCGGCGCCGGCATCCACCTTGCGCTTCAAGAGTTCGATCTCGAATTCAAGGCTCGCACTCTCGGGGTGCTTTTCGGGATAGGCCGACACCGCGACATCAAAATTACCGATCGCCTTGATGCCCGCAACAAGTTCAGGCGAGCCCTGATACCCCTCGGGATGCGCTTCGAACGGCGTGCCGATCCCGGCGGTAGGGTCGCCGCGCAAAGCCACGATATGGCGCACGCCCATCGCCCAATATTGGCGCAGGATGTCGTCGGTTTCCGCCTTGGTGGCGGCAACACAGGTGAGATGCGAGGCGGGCTTGAGGCTGGTTTCATCCAGGATCCGCTTCACCGTCTGGTGCGTGCGCTCCCGAGTCGAGCCACCTGCGCCGTAGGTTACCGATACAAAATTGGGCTGCAAAGGCGCCAAACGCTGCACCGAGGCCCAGAGCGTCTCGGCCATCGCCTCGTTTTTGGGCGGAAAGAACTCAAACGAGATGCCGAGCTTTTGTGCCTGCGGCTGGCGGCTGGAGCGATGGGGTTGGGCGTTCATATCAGGCAACCTCGGTGGTCAGGGAACGGGAGAGCGGATCGCCGGGCCGGGGGAAATCGCCTTCCAGGCGGCTGTCTTCGGCAATCCAGAGGGAAACGGTAAGGGATGCGCCCGGACCTTGCGGGCGGATGTCGCGAACCTCGCGAAGAAGGAGACCGCTTTCATCGAGCATCGCTTCGATCTCATGGCTCGAGAACCCAAGACGGCGATGCGCGTGGTCTGTGCGCAAGCTCTCTTCCTGATGCGGTGCGAAATCGACAATGACGATCCGTCCACCGGGTTTCACGACGCGCGCAGCCTCGCGCACGGCGCGCGCCGGGTCATCCATGAAATGCAAGACCTGATGCAGGATCACGAGTTCGAAACGGGCGAGATCCGCAGGCAGCGCATAGAGATCACCCTGGCGCAACTGCACATGCCTCAAACCCAGTGAATCGAGGTTGGCCCTCGCCACCGAAAGCATAGCCGGGCTGACATCGAGCCCCACCGCCCGGCGCGCACGCTGCCCCAGAAGCTGGAGCATCTGCCCGGTACCGGTGCCAAGATCGAGCACGGAATCAAACTCACGGGCGCCCAATGCGTCGAGAAGTGTTTCCTCGACAGCTGTTTCTGGCACATGCAGCGCGCGAATACGGCCCCAATCCGCGGCATGGCGCGCGAAATAGGCCGCAGCCTGCTCCTTGCGCTCGGCACGGACGGATTCAAGGCGTCGACGATCCGCCGCCAATCCGGGATCACTCGCATCGAGCGCCGAGATCACGCCCTCGCGGATGGTTGTCGCGACACCCCGATCCGAAAGGCGAAAAAACGCCCAGGCACCCTCGCGATGCCGATCAATCAACCCGGCTTCTACCAGCAACTTGAGATGTCGCGAGACACGTGGCTGCGATTGGCCGAGAATGGTCATCAGCTCGGAAACCGTCAGTTCCGCTTCGGCCAACAACGCGAGAATGCGCAGGCGTGTTGCCTCTCCCGCCGCCTCGAGAGCCGAGAGCAGGACAGGAAGCGAATGCGACGGCCCGACAAAGGGGCGGATCATGGCAGGCAAACCTCAAGCGCAAAGAAAAACGACATAAAGATATGTTTATGTGATTTTCATTCGCGATGCAAGAGCCTCCCACTAGGAGCTCAGGCGTGCCCTGCGCCGCCTGTAAACACCAACCCCGGCCGCGCCGCGAGAAAGCGCTCTCTCGGCATGCCGGCTTTTGCCAATTGCGCCATCAATTCGGTTTCAGGCTCCTCAACCGGCTCATTGGTCAGCTTGAACGTGCCCCAATGGTAGCCGATGGCCTGTTCCAGCCCGAGCAGCTTGAAAATCTCGACGGCGTCTTCCGGGTCGGCATGCTGGTAGCGCATGAACCAGCGCGGCGCATAGGCGCCGATCGGGATCAACCCGAGACGGATATCCCCGTGCTTCTCGCGGATCGCACGGAACACCTTCCCGCCTCCGAAACCTGTATCGCCCGCAAACCAGATTTTACCCCAGCGGCTTTCAATCACGAAGGACGCCCAGAGTGCGTGCAGTCGATCGCGCATGCCGCGCGCCGACCAGTGCTGCGCGGGCTCCAGCGTGAGCGCGACACCCGGTGCGAGCTCAAGCCGATCGCCCCAATCCTTGGCCTCCACGACAATATCGGGCCGCCCCTCGCGGATGATCGTATCGTTCCCAAGCGGCGTAATGATGCGCGGTTTATGCGCATCCCAGAGGCGGTGCAGGCTCGGAAGATCAAGATGATCGTAATGGTTGTGGCTCACGGCCACGATGTCGATTTTCGGCAAATCCTCGAAGGCGATCCCGGGCGGGTTGACGCGCTTCGGGCCAGCAAAACTCACAGGCGAGGCGCGATCCGAGAATTGCGGATCAAGCAGAATGTTCACTCCCCCGGTCTGGATGAGGAAACTCGCATGGCCGATGAAGCTCACGCGCAGGCCTTCCACGCGCTGGGGCGGTTTGTCAGCCGGCAGGGGTGAAGGAAAATGCGCTGGCCAGGCGGCGGCGCGTTCGCCGAATTGCCATTGCAGGAACTCACCAAAACTGCGCGGACCATCGCCGCCGGGCAGGAAAAACCGCGTGCCATCAAAATGGTCAGAGACCGGGCCGGAATAATAGGCATTGGCCCGAGCCGGGCGCACCAAAGCTGCAGCTCCGCCGGCCAGCACCGAGATGCCCGCCGCGATTTTGAAAAAGGTTCGTCTGTTCATGCGCTGGATACGTGGGGAGGTGTCGTGTGGATTGGAAGGGGTTTATGCAATGAAGCCACCCTTTCATTCCCGACGCGATGCATTCGCGGGCGGGAATCCATATTCCTGACCGGACCAAAGATGGATTCCCGTCCGCCCTGCGGGCGCCGGGAATGACACCTGTGTCCCCACTTCACCTTGCAAACTTCCGATACTTGATCCGCTTCGGCTCCACGGAATCCGCACCGAGGCGGCGCTTCTTGTCCTCGATATAATCCGAGAACGAGCCCTCGAACCATTCGACATGGCTGTCGCCCTCGAAGGCGAGGATGTGCGTGGCGATGCGGTCGAGGAACCAGCGATCATGGCTGATGATCACCGCGCAGCCCGCGTAATCCTCGAGCGCTTCTTCGAGCGCACGCAGGGTGTCAACATCGAGATCGTTGGTGGGCTCGTCGAGCAGGAGCACATTCGCGCCGGATTTCAGCATTTTCGCGAGGTGAACGCGGTTGCGCTCACCGCCCGAGAGCATGCCGACCTTCTTCTCCTGATCGCCGCCCTTGAAGTTGAAAGCGCCGCAATAGGCTCGGCTGTGCATCTGCTTTTTGCCGAGATAGATGACCTCGGCACCGCCCGAGATTTCCTCCCAGACGGTCTTCTTGTCATCGAGGGAGTCACGGCTCTGGTCGACAAAGCCGAGCTTCACGCTCTCGCCGATGGCGATCGAGCCGCCATCCGGGTGCTCAGCCCCGGTGATCATGCGGAACAAAGTGGTTTTGCCCGCACCGTTCGGGCCGATCACGCCCACGATCCCGCCCGGCGGTAGCTTGAACGAGAGGTTCTCGATCAGCAACTTGTCCTGGAAACCTTTGTTGAGGCTCTCAAAATCGATGACATTGCCGCCCAAACGCTCGGCGATGGGGATGATGATCTGCGTGCTATCGGGCGCCTTATCCGAAGCTTTCGCCACAAGCTCCTCATAGCGCGTGATGCGGGCCTTGTTCTTGGCTTGGCGCGCCTTGGGGCTTGAGGCCACCCATTCCTGCTCGCGTGACATCGTGCGCTGGCGTGCCGCATCCTCGCGGCCCTCCTGTTCCAAGCGCTTCTGCTTCTGCTGAAGCCAGCTCGAATAATTCCCCTCGTAGGGGATGCCCTTGCCGCGATCGAGTTCGAGAATCCAGCCTGTGACGTTATCAAGGAAGTAGCGATCATGGGTGACGATCAGGATCGCGCCGGGATATTCGCGCAGATGCGCTTCGAGCCAGTTCACGGTCTCGGCGTCGAGATGGTTGGTGGGTTCGTCCAGAAGCAACAATTCCGGCTGCTCAAGCAGCAGTTTGCAGAGCGCCACGCGGCGCTTTTCACCGCCCGAGAGCTTCTCGACACCCCAATCATCCGGAGGGCAGCGCAGGGCGTCCATCGCCTGATCGACCTTGGAGTCGAGATCCCAGAGATTCTGGCTGTCGATCTGGTCTTGGAGCTGAGCGCCTTCCTCGGCGGTTTCATCCGAGTAATTCATCATGAGTTCGTTGTAACGGTCGATGATCGCCTGCTTTTTTGCGACCCCAAGCTTCACGTTCTCGCGCACGGTGAGGCTGTTATCGAGCTGCGGCTCCTGCGGCAAATAGCCAACACGCGCGCCTTCCGCGACCCAGCCATCGCCAGTCCATTCCTTGTCGATCCCGGCCATAATCCGCAGCAGGGTTGATTTACCCGAGCCATTGACTCCGAGCACACCGATTTTCGCATCGGGATAGAACGAGAGATGGATGTTCTCGAGGATCTTCTTGCCACCTGGGTAGACCTTGTTGAGGCCACGCATGTGGTAGATGAACTGGCGGGACATGGGTGCTCCGGAAAGAGAAACAGGTTTGGGCCGGATGTAGGCGTTCACCCTACGAAGAGCAACGGCGCAGATGCAGGATTTTCGAAACGAAGCCGAAAGGCTCTTGCTGTAAATTCCCGCTCGCTTTTGTGTGTTGGCGTCGGGTTCAAGCGTTCCATGTCGAGTATCGCAGCTCTGGTTCAGGGGCAGATTCAAGAGGTGAAGGCCCGAAGCCTTCAAACCTTGATGGCCGTGCTCGATGAG
>JBOFZC010000338.1:0-2352 GCA_051654985.1 Rhabdaerophilum sp. | reverse complement strand
CGACACTGAGTGTGCCGCGCGGCTCAAGCGTGCCGCCGATCCAGCGCTTTCGCGCGGTGACCGGTGTCGAGGGCGAGAGAAACCAACTGCATCGGCGTCCGTCGCGCACGGCGCGGATCGGGTGCTCGACCGTGCCATTCGCAATGAGCATCGTGGCGCCGCCAGAAGTGGCGATTTTCGCGGCTTCGATTTTCGTCATCATGCCGCCGCGTGAAAGCTCGGATGCTGCACCTCCGGCCATCGCCTCAATCTCGGCCGTGATGCGCGGCACGACAGGAACGAATTCCGCACTGGGGTCTTTCTGCGGAGGGGCCGTGAAGAGGCCATCGATATCCGAAAGCAGGATCACGCAATCGGCTGAAGCCATCGTGCCGACGCGCGCCGCGAGACGATCATTGTCGCCGTAGCGGATCTCTTGGGTCGCCACCGTGTCATTCTCGTTGATCACGGGCACGGCACGATGCGTGAGCAACGTGCCAATGGTGGCGCGCGCGTTGAGATAGCGTCGGCGTTCCTCGGTATCGCCATAGGTCAGAAGAACCTGCGCCGCGATGATGCCATGCGAGGCCAATGCCTCAGCCCATACACGGGCCAAAGCGATTTGCCCGACGGAGGCAGCAGCCTGCGCTTCTTCGAGCTCCAGAGGACGTTTGCCCAGCTTCAGCACACCCCGGCCCATCGCAATCGCGCCGGAGGAAACAACAAGGATATCCGCGCCGGATTTGTGCAGCTCGGCGATGTCGCTCACGAGGGCTTTCAGCCATGTTTCTTTCAGCCCACCGGTCTTCTCGACAAGTAGGGACGAGCCGACCTTGACAACGATGCGGCGGAAATTCTCGAGTTTCGGCAGAGCAATACGCTTGGGGCTCACGGTTGCCATTCCTGCGAGGCCCGGGCGGGCTTTTCCACCGCACGCGTCGCCTCGATGATATCCAGCAACGCCTGCAACGCTTCGGGTACGCCAGCGCCGGAAACGCCGGAGAGCAGCAGCGGCTTCTGTTTCGAAGCGCGCTTGAGGCGTTCCACCTGCTTTTTCAGCGTTTCAGGATCAACGGCATCGACTTTCGAGAGTGCGATGATCTCGGGTTTCTCGGCAAGGCCCTCACCATAGGCCTCAATCTCGTGGCGCACGGTTTTATAGTCCTTGCCCGCATGTTCGCCGGTGGCATCAATGAGATGCAGCAACACCCGGCAGCGCTCGACATGGCCAAGGAAGCGATCGCCAAGGCCGTGTCCCTCATGCGCGCCCTCAATAAGGCCCGGGATATCCGCGAGCACAAACTCCTGCCCATGCACGCGCACTACACCGAGACCGGGATGGAGCGTCGTGAACGGGTAATCCGCGATTTTAGGCTTTGCGGCCGTCGTTGCAGCGAGGAAGGTTGATTTCCCAGCGTTGGGCAAGCCAACAAGCCCCGCATCGGCGATGAGCTTGAGACGCAGAGTGATCCAGCGTTCCTCACCCACCTGACCAGGATTGGCGCGCGTTGGCGTGCGGTTGGTCGAAGAGACAAAATGCAGGTTGCCGAATCCGCCATTCCCGCCCTTGGCGATGCGCAAGCGCTGTCCCAACTCGGTCATATCCGCGATGAGTTCTTCGGTCTCGGCATCGAGGATTTCGGTTCCGACAGGCACCTTCAGGACGACATCATCGCCCTTGCCTCCGGCGCGGTTGCGCCCCATGCCGTGCATGCCGATTTTCGCCTTGAAATGCTGCTGGTAGCGATAGTCAATCAGCGTGTTCAGGCCTTCCGAACACTCAATCCAGACATCCCCGCCTTTGCCGCCATCGCCGCCATCGGGGCCGCCGAATTCGATGAATTTCTCACGCCGGAACGAGACACAGCCCGCCCCGCCATCGCCGGAGCGAATGTAAACCTTGGCTGTGTCGAGAAACTTCATGTCTGGTCCAGATTCTTCGGTCGTCATGGCCGGACGTGTTCCGGCCCTCCATGACTTTGCCCACTATGCTCCTGCCATAGAAGACGTGGATGGCCGGAACAAGTCCGGCCATGACGATCCTGCGACATGTCAGGCTGATCAATCAGCCGATCTTTACGGTCGAATGGCTTTTGCACCCGCTTCCGTCCGCGCGAAATTCACATTCACCCGCGCTACCGGCAGATGCCAGCGCCAAACCCAGGCGGTGTTGAGCAAAGTGCCATTGGGCTGAAGCGACAGCGTGTCGTAAAAGCGCACGATGGTCGGCTGAGCCTTCGGCGTAAGGTCGACATCATAGGCAAAGGTGGCGTTCGAACCGTTCAGCGTCACCAAGGTTTCGCCAATCACGTCCTCGCGTGTGCCGAGATAGGTGTTCGGCCCGGTCTTGCGGAAGCGCCAGGTCTTCACATC
>JBOFZC010000337.1:0-5530 GCA_051654985.1 Rhabdaerophilum sp. | reverse complement strand
TGCTCGAAAGCGAATTGTTCGGCCACGAAAAAGGGGCCTTCACGGGTGCCATCGCTCGCCGTATCGGCAAGTTCGAAGAGGCCGATGGCGGCACGCTCCTGCTCGACGAAATCTCGGAGATGGATGTCCGCCTGCAGGCCAAACTCCTGCGCGCCATTCAGGAACGCGTGATCGATCGCGTCGGCGGTGGCCGGCCCGTGCCGGTCGATATCCGCATCATCGCGACCTCGAACCGCAATCTCGCGGAACATGTAAAGGCCGGGCATTTCCGTGAGGATCTGCTCTACCGCCTCAACGTGGTGACTTTACGCATTCCCGCCCTGCGCGAGCGCCCTGCGGACATCATCGAACTCGCGGGCCATTTCGGCAAGAAATACGCCGAGATGAACGGGCTGCCGAACCGCAACATCAGCCATGATGCGAAGCGCGTGCTGCTCGCGAACCCGTGGCGGGGCAATGTGCGCGAGCTGGAAAATACCATGCATCGCGCAGTGTTGCTCTCGATGGGCGCTGAAATCTCGCCCGATGCGATCATCACGCCCGAGGGTGAATCGCTCGCGCAATCCGCGACCGATGCCACGGCACGCAAAGTGGCCGAAGCGGCCGAGGCTGCAACCCGCGCTCTGGTGGGCCGCACGGTCGCGGATGTCGAGCGTGAGTTGATCCTCGATACCCTCGATCATTGCCTCGGCAACCGCACGCATGCGGCGAAAATCCTCGGCATTTCCATCCGCACCCTGCGCAACAAGCTCAATGAATACTCCGCCGACGGCCTCGATATCCCCGAGCCCGGCACTGCGCGCATCGCGATGGCTTGAAAGAAGGGCGCGGTTTCAATGCTGCGCCCGATCGTTCTCGCCGTTCTTTTTCTGCTGGCTCCACAGGGCTTTGCCCAGAACCGCGATATCGCGCCGGATTGGGTCGTCGAGAAATGTGCCCGCTATAAATCAGCCTGGATCGAGGCTCAAAAGCGGCTTGGCACGAAAGGTCTCGGCGCTGAATTCCTCACAAGACACAACGCGTTCATCGAAACGGGTTGCACCGCACGTGCGAATGTCTGTCCGCGCTCGGCGCAAGAGCTGGATATGGCGAACACCATGACCCTGCGTGCGTTGAATGCCGGCATGTCCGGCACATTCCTGCCTTTCGCTTGCCGCCAGGAATGAATTTCCTGCCACTCCGTCGCACCCCATCGTAACCGCCTGTTAACCATAGGCACGGCAAAAATTGCCTAGCGGAAAGAGGGATTCTCTCAACGGGAGAAATCCGCCTTGCCGCCAGCGGCGAAGCTTCGCCGCGGCACATGGAAAAACGAGGCGAGGACGGCATGAGCGACATCCCAGCGGGCGGACCGGGCAAGCCAGGCTTCACATCGCCCTTTGCCGGCATGGGGCAGTTCGTCAGCGCCAAGGAGATGGGCAATCTCGCCGGGCGCTCCGATATTCTGATGGCCTTCGGCATTCTCACCATTCTCGTGGTGATGATTGTGCCTTTGCCGCCTTTCTTGCTCGATCTCCTGCTCGCTTTCTCGATCATCCTCTCTGTGCTGATCCTGATGACGGCGCTCTTCATCACGGCGCCACTCGAATTCTCGGCCTTTCCGACCATCCTGCTGATCTCGACCATGCTGCGATTGGCGCTCAACCTCGCCTCCACCCGCCTCATTCTCTCGAACGGGCATACCGGCACCGGGGCGGCGGGCCATGTCATCGAGAGCTTCGGCACGTTCGTGATGGGCGGCAATTTTCTCATCGGCACCATCGTTTTCATCATCCTGGTGATCGTGAACTTCGTCGTCATCACCAAGGGTTCGGGGCGCATCGCCGAGGTCGCAGCGCGTTTCAGCTTGGACGCCATGCCCGGCAAGCAGATGGCGATCGACGCCGATCTCTCCTCCGGCATCATCACACAGGATGAGGCCAAGGAACGCCGCAAGGCGCTCGAGGAGGAAAGCTCTTTCTACGGCTCGATGGATGGTGCCTCGAAATTCGTGCGCGGTGATGCGATCGCCGGCATCCTCATCACGTTCATCAACATCATCGGCGGCATCATCATTGGCGTTGCGCAGATGGGCATGGATTTCTCCGCCGCTGCGCGCACCTACACTTTGCTGACCGTGGGTGACGGCCTTGTCACGCAAATCCCGGCACTGATCGTCTCGACCGCAGCCGGCCTGCTTGTCTCGAAGGCGGGCGTCTCGGGTGCAGCCGACAAGGCGCTCACCAAGCAGCTGGCTTCGGTGCCGAAAGCTCTGGGCATGTCAGCCTTCGTGATGGTCATCATCGCGCTTCTGCCCAACATGCCGATGCTGCCCTTCCTCGGGCTTGCGGCTGGCGCGGGCTACATGGCTCTGCGCTTGCAGCGTCAGAACCAGATTGATGAGGTCAAGACCAAAGCTGAGGAAGCGCTTTTCAATGCTTCACTCGAGCAGAAACCTGCCGAGGAGCCGGTTCAAGATGCCCTCAGACTCGACGAACTCCGCATCGAGATCGGCTACGCCCTGCTGCCGCTCGTGCAGGGGCAAAACGGCGAAGACAAGGTCACGGACCAGATCAAGGCTCTGCGTCGCACGCTGGCGGGAGAGATGGGCTTCGTGCTGCCCTCGGTGCGCCTTGTCGACAATGTTCAGCTTGAGGCGAACCAGTACACGATCAAACTCAAGGAGATCGAGGCCGGCAACGGCATCGTCTTCCCCAATCAATATATGGCGATGGACCCATCCGGCGGGCAGGTTCAGCTCCCCGGCGCGCATATGCTGGAACCAACTTTTGGCCTTCCCGCGACCTGGGTCGACGAGAGCCTGCGCGACGAAGCGCAACTGCGCGGCTACACCGTTGTTGATCCCGCGACCGTGATCGCAACCCACCTCACCGAGGTGATCAAGAACAACATGAGCGAGCTTCTCTCCTTCGTGGAGGTGCAGAAGCTGATGAAGGATTTGCCCAAAGCGCATCAGGATCTCATCAAGGAGATCGTGCCGACCCATATCTCCACCACCGGCATCCAGCGCATTCTGCAATTGCTGCTGTCCGAGCGGGTCTCGATCCGCGATCTCGGCACCATTCTCGAAGCCGTGGCCGAAGTCGCCGGTGCGATGCGCGATCCGCGCATGATCGTCGAGCATATCCGCACCCGGCTCGCGCGCCAGATCTGCTCGCAATATACCGGACCGACGAGCCAGCTTGCGCTCATCACGCTCTCGCCCGCCTGGGAAGACGCTTTCGCGACCTCGCTCGTCGGAGACGGCGAGATCCGGCATCTCGCCATGCAGCCCTCGCGCCTGCATGATTTCGTCATCGCCCTGCGCGACCGTTTCGAGGAGGCCGCGAAGCTCGGCGAATTGCCGGTGCTCGTCACCTCCAACGCCATCCGCCCCTATGTGCGCATGGTGGTCGAGCGCTTCCGCCCGCAAACGGCGGTGATCGCGCAAGGTGAGATCCACCCGAGCGCCAGGCTCAGGACGGTGGGTTCAATCTGAGGCGAGAGAACGGGGCCTGCTTCAGGCGGCTGGCGGAGTTTCCGCCTCCGCCTTTTTCTTCGCCAATTGCTGGCGTTCAAACAGCAAAACCATGGGGATCGACAACGCAAGCGGGATCAAGAGGTAAAAGAGCCGCCACACGAGCAGCGCCGCGAACACTTCTGTCGCCGGAATGCCCGGCATCAATTTGACGAACACCACTTCCATCACGCCCACGCCGCCCGGAACCTGAAACAGAAGGCCGGCCGAGAACGAGAGCAGGAACGCGCCGAGCACGACAAAAAACCCGGGGTTCCCCTGCTCGGGCAGCGCGAAATAGATGATGCCCGCCGCGCCCAGCAGCTCCATTGGTGCCGCGATCCATTGCCGCCAGACGATGTTGAGCGAGGGATATTCCAGTTTGAAGCCGCGAATGATCAACGGCGCGAATTTCAGCCAGGAGCCGATCGTATACAGCGAGCAGAAAGCGAGCATGCCGACCCCGATCAGGATCACGAACAGCTCGGAGATCGGCGCCAACGGCTTGATGATATGCGGCTCGAAAACCAGCACCAACCCGCCGAGCAAAATGGTGCCGAAGGCGAAGGTGAACGAGCAAAGTGCGACGAGCACCGCGACCTCGGCTGCGGAAAGGCCTTTCGAGGTGTAAGCGCGGTAGCGCACCATCCCGCCGGAGAACACCGACCCGCCGATATTGTGCGAAATCGCATAGGTCACGAACGAGCAGACCGTGATGAAAAGCCAGGAAATGCCCTTCTCGCGCTTCAGATGAATGAGCGCGATCCGATCATACCAGGCGAGTGCCCAATAGGCGAAGAGCGTCGAGAGCGCGGCCAGCAAATAGCCCTGCGTCGGGATTGCGGCGAGTTTCCCACCAATCTGGCTGACAATGATCGAGAGGCTTTCAAAAAACCCGGCATTGTCGATGCGCGCTTGCAGCGCGGCATCAGCGGCGGCCTTGGCCCCTTGCACGGCTTCCACACGCAGTTTTTTGTAGAGCAGGTCCAGCGACCACACGACCGCGATCAGGCCAACGGCTGGCCAGAAAAAATCCTTCAAACGCTTCATTGCCTGCCCGATCCTCGCCATCCCCGAAGGGAATGCATACCCCAAGGCTCACTGCCCGAGTGGTTGGCTGCTGGCAAGGGGCATGCTTGCCCTGCTTCCCGTTCTTTGCTGAAACCGAACACAGTGGCGCGGAGGCGGTTTCATGATTCCCGAGGGTTATACCGATCTCGCGCCGGGTCAGCTGGCGGCACTCACCACCTATCTGCGCCACGATCTCGCTGATTTGCCACCGCCACCCCATTTGCCGGTTTCCTTCCGGCTTGAGCGGCTTGGCGCTGCGGAAGTGAGCCGCTATCTCGCGCTCTTCCGGGCTGTGGGGCAGGAATGGCTCTGGTTCGGGCGTCTTCAGGCCGCGCCCGAAACGCTGGCCGCTCTTCTGGAGGACGCGCAGGTCGAAGCGCTCGCGCTCGTCGGCCCGGAAGGCGATATCGGCCTGCTGGAGCTGGATTTCCGCAATCCTCTCGAGCCTGAACTCGCCTATTTCGGCCTAGTCGAGGGTTCGATCGGGCAAGGGTTGGGGCGCGTGCTCATGGCCGAGGCGCTCCATCGCGCAAAGGCACGTGTTGCCTCACACCTGATGGTGCATACCTGCCATTTCGATGCACCCGGCGCGCTCAGCTTTTACCAGCGTGCGGGCTTTGTCCCATACAAGAGGGCGATCGAGGTTTTTCGTGACCCACGACTCGACGGCACCCTCCCGAAGGAGGCTGCCGCCCATCTGCCGATCATCGAATGAGGTGGCTCAGAGCCGCCCGGCCGCAAAACGCATGCGCGCGGCAATGCGGTCAGTCTCGATCTGGTCTCGAAGCGCCATTTCCGCGCGTTCGGCCGCTTTTTCGCGGTCGTCGAGAATTTCCACCTTCTTCAGCTCCTCAAAAGCCTCATTCAGCGCCGCTTTCGCGTCGTCGAGCTGGCCCTGAAGCTCCGCCGCCGATTGCAGGAGATTGTCCCGCCGGCTGCGTGCCGCTTTGGCATAGGTGGGGT
>JBOFZC010000336.1:0-5037 GCA_051654985.1 Rhabdaerophilum sp. | reverse complement strand
ATGGTCGGCGTGAATGGTTCGGGCAAGACCACAACGATCGGCAAGCTCGCCGCGAAATTCCGCGCCGAGGGCCAATCGGTGATGATCGCTGCGGGCGACACATTTCGCGCTGCGGCGATCGAGCAGCTGCAGGTCTGGGCGGATCGCACGGGTGCAGGGTTTGTTGCGCGCGATCAGGGCGCGGATGCCGCTGGCCTCGCTTATGATGCGCTCGTCCAGGCCCGCGAGGAGCGTCGTGACATCCTCCTCATCGACACCGCCGGCCGTTTGCAGAACAAGCAGGGCCTGATGGATGAGCTCGCGAAAATCGTGCGCGTGATCCGCAAGATGGACCCCGAAACACCCCATGCCACTTTGTTGGTGCTGGATGCCACGGTGGGCCAGAACGCCGTGAGCCAGGTCGAGATATTCAAACAGGTCGCGGGCGTGACAGGCCTCGTCATGACCAAGCTCGATGGCACGGCGCGTGGCGGCATTCTCGTGGCTTTGGCGGAAAAATTCGGCCTGCCTGTGCACTTCATCGGTGTGGGCGAGGGGATTGACGATCTTGAACCCTTCGCCGCCAAGGACTTTGCCCGCGCAATTGCCGGGTTGGAGGAAGCTTAAACGACTCTGAGCCGGATGCTTTCGAGTCCATCGATCGAGCCCACCATCACCTGCCCGCGTTCCACAGCGCTCACGCCTTCCGGCGTGCCGGTGAAGATGAGATCGCCGGCGCGCAATTCAAAATAGCGCGAGAGGATGGCGATCTGCTCTGGGATGGACCAGATCATCGCGGCCAGCACCGATTCCTGTTTCATCACACCATCGGTCGTGAGGCGAATGCTCCCGCCCAGCGAAAAGCCAGGTGCGCCGATGCGGGTGATCGGCCCGACAGGGCCAGAAGCATCCGCACTTTTGCCGATTTCCCAGGGGCGTCCGAGCTTCTTCGCTTCGCCCTGCAGATCGCGCCGGGTCATATCGAGCCCGACCGCAAAGCCAAAGATATAGTCCATGGCATCGGCCTCGGCGATATCCCGACCGCCCCTGCCGATGGCGACGACCAACTCGACTTCATGATGATAATCTGAAGTGCCCGACGGATAAGGCAGGGGTGTTTCAACACTGGCCTCAACCGGAAAAATCGCTTCCAGCGTTTTCATGAAGAAAAAGGGCGGCTCACGATCAGGATCATGCCCCATTTCACGCGCATGCGCTGCGTAATTGCGCCCAATGCAGAAACCACGCCGTGCCGGGAAGCGGCTCGTCTCGCCGACAATGGCGAGTGTCGGACGGGGTTCAAGAACAGGAACGGGCATCTGCGGCATGATCTCACTCATTGTTGCATCGAACGGATTTGCGAGGCGAGAGAACAGGTGTAAGGGCCTCAACTCAAGGGGTCCAGCCCCAATGAGGAGACAGCATGACCAACGAGGCCCCCGCGAAGCGCCCGGAAAATGGCATCGCAAAACTCATTCTCGAGATGGGTCCGCTGGTGCTGTTTTTTGCCGCGAATTCCCGTCCCGACTGGTTCAAGCCGGCAGTCGCAGCCCTGTTCGGTGAGGCGCTGGTCGCGAGCGACAAAGCGCCAATCCTGATCGCCACTGCCGTTTTCATGGTGGGCATGCTGGCCTCGCTCGTGGCGACTTGGGTGCTCTATCGCAAGGTGCCGATCATGCCGCTGGTGTCGGGTGCAGTGGTGCTTGTGTTCGGCGGGCTGACGTTGGCGCTGCACAACGACCTTTTCATCAAGCTCAAACCCACCATCGTGAACTGTCTGTTCGGCACAGTGCTGCTCGGCGGGCTGGCCTTCGGCAAGCCGCTGCTGCCCTATGTGCTCGACAGCGTGTTCCAGCTCGATCGCGAGGGCTGGAAGAAGCTCACCTTCCGCTGGGGCCTGTTTTTCTTCGTGCTCGCCGCGCTCAACGAAGCGGTCTGGCGCACGCAAACCACGGATTTCTGGGTTGCGTTCAAGGTCTGGGGTGTGATGCCGCTGACGATGATTTTTGCGTTGGCCCAAACGCCGATGATGATGAAGCACGGGTTCGATCCCGAAGGAAAGTGATCATCATCGGTTTGTTTTTCGGTCGCATGGCGTGCCGGAAAACCGGCTCCCACTTTTCCGCGCCAGGCTCCTGGTGATGATGAAGCACGGGTTTGGCCCCGAGGGGAAATAAACCTCAGCCGCCAGCTGCCTTGATCGCCGGTTCCAGTTTATCGCGGATAATCTCTGGCGTCAGTGGCCCGACATGCTTGAAAACGATCAAGCCGCGACCATCGACAAGGAAGGTCTCGGGAACGCCGTAAACGCCCCATTCGATCGCGTTGCGCCCATCAGGATCGACCCCGACCGCTGCATACGGATTGCCGAGCCGCCCCAGGAACCGACGCGCGTTTTCGGGCTTGTCCTTGTAGTTGAGGCCAAGGATTTTGATGCGACCGTCTTTCGCAAGGTCCATAAGGAATGGGTGTTCCTGATGGCAGGGCGCACACCAGCTTGCAAAGACGTTCATCAGCACCGGTTTGCCGCTGACGATATCGCTGGGGCCAATACCAGGAACCGGGCGACCGTCCTGCACGAGCCCATCGACGGCTGGAAGCGTCAGCGTGGGCGCCGCCTTGCCAATCAGAGCCGAGGGCAGTTTTGAAGGGTCGCCGGCATAAAGCCTGAACAGGAACAACAGCACTAGGGCGGCGAAAACCGCGAGCGGTGCGAACATCAGCCAACGGCGAGGTGAACTCGTTGCGCTCATGGCTGCGATTTCGCGCCTTCGATGCGCGCCAGACGTTGCCGCGCCCCACGATACGACAGGATTGCGCAGAGGATCATCACGCCAAGGATGATCGCGGCGACAACGTAGGAGCCTGCAATGAAGCCGAAATGCTTGCCCATCGTGCTCATTCCGCCTCCGCCGCGAGAAGCTCCAATCGCTCGGCGCGTCGATTCATCACTTCGGCGCGCATCAGGAGAAGGAGCAGCGTGATGTAAAGGCAAAGAAAGGCGATCCCCATGATCATCAGCGGCCCCAGCATCGAGCCATGAATGGTGGGCCCATCCAGACGGAAAACCGAGGCTGGCTGATGAAGGGTCGACCACCAATCGACCGAGAACTTGATGATCGGCAAGTTCACCGCGCCCACCAACGTGAGAATGGCCACCGCCCGCCCAGCGCGATTGGGTTCCTCAATCGCCTGCCAGAGCGCGATCACGCCGATATAGATCAGGAACAGCACCAGCACCGAGGTCATGCGCGCGTCCCATTCCCACCATGTTCCCCACATCGGCTTGCCCCAGAGCGAGCCAGTGATGAGGCACAGAAGTGTGAAACCCGCGCCGAGAGGCGCAGCGGCCTTCTGCGCGACATCGGCCATCGGGTGCCGGAAAATCAAAGTGCCAAGCGCAGAGAGGCTCATCCCGGCATAAACAAACATCGACATCCAGGCCGAAGGCACGTGGATGAACATGATGCGGATGGTTTCGCCCTGCTGGTAATCCGGTGGGGAGACGAAAAACGCGCCGTAGAGCCCCCAACCGAACAGCAGAGCGGTGAGGATCGCGAGCGGCGCGATCAAACGATCGGCCAGCCGGTTGAACACGGCGGGGTTCGCAAAACGCCAGAGGGAAGTTGATGCGGCATCACTCATGGCGCTTCCATATCGTTGCCATTGATCACACGCAATTCACGCTATTGCCGCGCTTGACGAAGCGCAAAGGCCGCGGCGATCGGCGAAATCGCCAAGGCGAAGAGCGTTGTGCCGCCCAAAACCATCAGTGGCATCGAAAAATCTCGTCCTTCGGCTGCGGCTTTTGCAGCGGCGACCCCGAAGATCAGAGTGGGGATTGCCGTTGGGACGACAAGAATCGACAGCAGGAGACCGCCGCGATTGAGGCTGACGGTCAGCGCAGCCCCAACAAGCCCGATCAGCGTCAGTGCCGGCGTCCCGATCAGCAGCGAGAGCATCAGCGGCAACATGGCCAGAGGCTCGATCGCAAGCATGATCCCGAGCAGAGGTGCTGCGATCGAAAGCGGCAGGCCGGTGACGATCCAATGAGCCATAGCTTTCGCCAGAACCAACAGGGTGAGTGAGCCATTCGACAGCAGAAATTGATCGAGCGCACCATCCTCGTCATCCGCTTGAAACAGCCGGTCGAGGCCGAGAAGCGTGGCGAGCAAGGCTGCGATCCAGAGCAGCGCCGGTGCGAGACGGGAAATGAGTTTCTGATCCGCGCCGATCGCGAAAGGCGTGATGGCAATGAGCGTGAGGAAGAACATCAGACCCAAACCCGCCCCAGCACCGGCACGGCGCGCAAGCAGGAGATCACGCTTCAGGATCGCCGAAAACGCGCTCATGCCGCAACCTCGCGCCGGCCAGCGAGGTCCAGTGCCGCGGTTTTCGCGGGCAGCATCTGATGGGTCGCGACAATCCCAATGCCGCCCCGCGCGGCATGCTTGGCAATGAGGTCGGACACAATGTTGATCGCCTCGGCATCGAGCGAGGCCAAGGGTTCATCCAAGAGCCAGATCGGGCGATCAACCACCAGAAGGCGCGCCAAAGCCACCCGCCGCCTTTGCCCCTCCGAGAGCACACGCACCGGCAGGTTTTCCAGCCGCGCAATACCGAGCCGCGCGAGGGCCTCAGGGATGCGGCGTGCATCGCCGCCGAGAAGGCCGGCCAGAAAGGCGAGATTTTCGCCAGCCGTCAGCGCCGCACGCAAACCTTCGCGATGACCAAAGTAATGGATGAAACCGGCGATTTCGGTATCGCCGGCTCCTTCAAGGGCGATGCGCCCGGCATCGGGGGGTGAAAAGCCGGCAAGCAGCCGCAGAAGCGTCGATTTACCGCTGCCATTGGGGCCCGTGAGCTGCATCACCTCGCCCGCGATCACCGCGAGATCGAGATCGCGGAACAGGTAACGGGGACCACGCCGCACCGCGAGGCCGGATGCCACAAGGCGCAGGGCGGGGAAGGCGCTCAAAATTCCCTCGAAAACCAATCGTCTCAAACCAACGTCCGTGTAGCGCCCTTTTTGGAAATGATCTATAGACCGCCTCGGTT
>JBOFZC010000335.1:0-6547 GCA_051654985.1 Rhabdaerophilum sp. | reverse complement strand
CGCTTTCCGCTGCATGCAGGCTGCACTGAAGCGCGCCGGCCTCAGCGCTGGCGATGTCGATTACATCAATGCTCACGGCACCTCGACTCCCGTGGGCGACGAAATCGAGCTGCGTGCTGCCGAGCGCCTTCTCGGGAATTACGCAGGGCGCGTCTCGATGTCCTCTACCAAATCGGCGATCGGGCACCTCCTTGGTGCTGCAGGCGCGGTTGAGGCGATTTTTTCGATTCTCGCCCTTCGCGATCAAATTGCCCCGCCGACGATCAACCTCGAGAATCCTTCGGTTGAAACGCCGATCGATCTCGTGCCGCACGTGGCCAAGAAGCGCGAAATCAATGTCGCGCTGTCGAATTCTTTCGGTTTTGGTGGCACGAATGCATCGCTGGTGTTGCGCCGCCATGTTGCCTGAGGCAATGGCATCCCGACTGATTGTGCCAGTTCAGGCAGATTCCCGCTTTCGCCATATTCCTGCAGGAAGAAAGGCGCTTGCTAAGATGAACGCGATGCGAGTGAGAGCCGGATGACGCGCCCGCCCGACCCCAAGGCTGAAAAGGCCAACCCGGAAAGCGGCAAACCTGAAGCCGAAAAGGCTGGCTGGTTTGCGCGCAAGCGCACGCGCCCGGGTGCCGGCGAGGCCGTGAAGGCTGAACCTGCGCCGCCCCCGCCGAAGAAAAAGCGCCGCTCCGGTGTCTCGGGGCTTTTCTCAGGGATACTGACGGCTGCCGTGTTTCTGCTCGCGGGCACGTTCGCCCTTCTGGCTGTTGCCAGTCGTGAGTTTGGGGTGCAGGGCCCGCTTCAGACCGATAAGGTTGTGATCATCGAGCGAGGGTCCTCGACGGAAGATATCGTGGAAACGCTCTCGCGTGAGGGTGTGGTCAACCGCCCGAGTTTCCTTTGGGGTGCATTGCTCTGGCGCGATATCAGTTCAAAGTTCAGTTCTGAAGGTGCCAATCGCCGCGCCAAAAGCGGTGAGTATCTCTTCAAGCAGGCCTCCACAATGAATGAGGTGCTCGAGATCATCACCTCGGGGCGTTCGATTCAGCACGCAATCAGCATCCCTGAAGGCCTGACCAGCCAACAAATTGTCGAGCGCATTCGAGAAAACGAGCTTCTTACAGGTGACATCAACACGATCCCGCCCGAAGGCTCGCTGTTGCCCGATACTTACCGGATCAACCGTGGCACCAGCCGCGAAGCGCTGATGGCCCGCATGGCAGCCGAGCAAAGGCGCGTGCTCAACGATGTCTGGAATCGGCGCGCCAAGGACCTGCCGCTGCGCTCGCCGCGTGAACTCGTGACGATGGCCTCGATCGTCGAGAAGGAAACGGGTCGCGCCGACGAGCGTCCGCGCGTGGCCTCGGTGTTCTTCAACCGGCTTGAGAAGAAGATGCGCCTTCAGTCCGACCCGACGATTATCTACGGAATTGTCGGTGGTAAGGGCACGTTAGGCCGCCCGATCAGTCGCGCAGATATCGATCGCCCGACAGCCTACAACACTTATACCATTCCAGCTTTGCCGCCGGGGCCGATCGCGAACCCCGGTCGTGCGGCGATGGAAGCGACCGCCAATCCCTCGCGCACAAAAGACATCTTTTTTGTTGCCGATGGCACGGGCGGCCACGCTTTCGCTGAAACGCTGGAGCAGCACAATCGCAATGTCGCACGTTGGCGACAGATTGAGGCACAGCAGCGCGGTGCTCAGCCGGCAACGCCTGGCCTCCAGCCGGTTCCTGTGGCGCCTCCGGCAGGCGATCGCACCCAAGCACCCTTGCCAGCCCCTTTTGCCGCCGCTCCGACGACAGCGACGCCTTCGACCAGCGGTTTCGCGCAGCCGTTGCGCCGTCAGGACGGCAATGCCGCGATGCAGCCACCCGCCCAACGCGAAGCTGTGGGCTCGATCCCTGTACCGCTTCGTGGCAACGCGGTGGACCCCTTACAGGACCGCTCCTATGATCTTTCGACCCCGAAGGTCATTCCCCGTCTGAATTGAGACCCTCCATGGCCATTGCCGACCCCGCCCGTCGCGGTGTGATGCTGGTGATCTCGTCGCCGTCGGGCGCGGGCAAATCCGCCTTGTCACGTGCGCTTCTCGAAATGGATCGTAAAAACAGCCAACAAATCGTGCTGTCAGTCTCGGTGACGACGCGTCCGAAGCGCTCAAGCGAGATTGATGGCGTGCACTATCATTTCTGTGATGTCCCCGGCTTCGAGGCGATGCGCGAACGGGGCGAATTGCTCGAATGGGCCGAAGTGCATGGCAATTTCTACGCCACGCCGCGCAAACCGGTGGAGCAGGCGCTGGCTTCGGGAAAGGACGTGTTGTTCGACATCGATGTGCAGGGCACGCTTCAGCTCTACCGCTCGATGCGCGACGATGTCGTGAGTGTCTTCATCTTGCCGCCCTCGATCGCTGAGTTGCAGGATCGCTTGAAGCGCCGCGCGGAAGATAGTGATGCGGTCATCCGCCGCCGCCTGCAAACCGCTGAGCACGAGCTTGCGGCCTGGCAAGACTACGATTACGTGCTCGTGAATGATGATCTCAATGCCTGCTTCCAGCAGTTGACGGGTATTCTCGCTGCCGAGCGTCTCAAACGCGTCCGCAATCCCGCTCTAGCGCCGCGCATGACCGTATTGCAGGCTGATCTCGCCACGATCTTGAAAGCTCCACAGGGTTGATCAGTTGACCTGATCAAGCGCGTTGGCGAGAGCGACAAAGGCCTCGACAGGCAAGGTCTCGGGCCGCGCCGTCGGATCGATGCCGGTCTGTTCCAGCATCCTCTCGTGTCCCGGCAGGGATTTCAGGCTTTGGCGCAGCATCTTGCGGCGCTGGTTGAACGCCGCAGCTGTGACGCGCTCGAGAGCTTCCAGTCTGCAGGGCAGGGGGGTCTTGCGCGGGAAAAGCGTGACGACGCTGGACGTCACTTTCGGCGGCGGCGTGAAGGCGGAGGGAGGCAGATCGAAAGCGATGCGCGCCTCGCTGCGCCAGCCGGCGAGAATGCCGAGGCGACCGTAATCCGAGACCTGCGCCGGCGTCGCCACAATGCGCTTGGCGACCTCGCGCTGGAACATCAGGGTCAGGCTCTCATAGAAAGGCGGCCAGGGGGCAGCGCGCAGCCAACCGATGAGCAGCTCAGTGCCAATATTGTAAGGCAGGTTGGAGACGATGCGCACACGCTCACCCGGTGCGAGGGCTGCAAAATCAGTTTTCAGCGCGTCGGCTTCGATGAGTTGGAGCCGATAGGGATAGCGCGCCTCGACCTCGCGCAGGGCTGCGATGCAACGGCTGTCGCGCTCGATCGCAATGACACGGCGCGCGCCCGCAGCCAGCAGAGCGCGGGTCAACCCACCCGGACCTGGGCCGACTTCAATCACCGTCACGCCATCGAGCGGGCCGGCATGGCGCGCAATTTTTGCTGTAATGTTGAAGTCGAGCAGGAAATTCTGACCGAGGCTCTTGAGAGCTTCAAGCCCATGCGCCCGGATAACCTCACGCAGAGGCGGCAGGCCATCCTCGAACATGGCTTAGCGCATCATGCGAATGTCAGTGGTCTTGCGCAATTCGAGAATGTACTTGCGGGCAACCTCGGTGATCCGGCGCTCCATCACCGCGGACGTGACTTCGCTGCGCAGATTGGCACTGGGCTCACGCACCTTGCGCTCGCAGACGGCAACCATCTCGATGCCCTGTTCGGTTCGGGAAGCTGGCGTGAGCCGACCGACCGGTGTGCGCTCCAGGACTTTCATAAGCTGCTCGCTCATCCCTTCCGTCGAACGAAAGAGAGAGGGGCGAACGGCGACGTCGCGCATTGTGCGCAATTCGTCAAACCCTGTTTCGCAACTTGTAAAGCGTCCGCGCGCGGCATTCGCGGCCCGCTCGCGCTCTCCAGGATTTGTGCCACGTGGCACCACGAAAATCACGCTCTGGAGCTGATAATCAGTAATGGTGCGCTGCTTTTTCATTTCTTGCTGCACAGCGTTTTCGAGTTCGGCACTCGAAAGATCGCTTCCCTTCCGCGCTTGTTCGCGCAGAATAATCTGCCAAGCAAGGTCGGCACGCATTTTGTCGCGGAGGGCTGTCGGTTCCACGCCAGATTGGCGAAGGGCGGCTTCGAATTGTGCATTCGTGCGACCACCACCTCGGGCGACGCGCGCATATTCGGCATCGACCCCCTCCTCGGTGACGCGATAGCCGACCTTGCGCGCCTGGATCAGCTTCACGCGGTCATCGATCAATTCCTGCAAGGCGGCCTGTTGACTGAGGCGACGGCCGTCAGTCAGCTGAGCAATGCGAATGCGCTGTGCGACGTCAAAGCTCGTCACGGGCTGCTGGTTGACCATTGCCAAGACGCTTTGAGCTTGTGCCGGAGCAGGAGAAACCATCACGGCAGCCTGCAGGGCCAGCATCAGGATGAAGGCGAATTTTTTCATGTCAGAACCTATCGGCATTCGCATCAATTGCTTGTGCGCCGGTGAGAAACCTGCCCCTCGATCAGCTCACGCAACGTCAGTCGCATCATAAAAACGCTGACCGTCTTGTTGCTGGCGACCAGGCCCGCGCCGGTGTTAACAAGCTGGCCGTCAATCGTCCGGGCATAGGTTAGAGAAAGATCCGTGCATTCATCGCGATAGCCGAATCCGAGTGTCGTTGAAGCCACCCGCCACGGCGATCCTGAATAGGACTGGTTGAAAGTGGAGGCTGTAATGCGATCCGAGAGATAACGATCCATGTCATAGACCACAGAACCGGCGACATAGAAGTTGCGCGGCAACTGCACAGTGGAAGAGAGGAGCAATCCCTCGCGCCGGAAGGGATATCCAATTTCCGGTTGCGGCGCGATGCGGGTATACATCGCGTGGAGCGCCACGGGCCCGAATGTCGCAGTTGCGGAAAGATCAGCACGGCGCAAGGCGTAGCTGTTTTCATCAAAACGGCCGCGTGCCGTGAAGCTGATATTCGATGTGGGTTGAACGGTGGCAGCTGTCACAACGTCAGAACGGCGAGTCTCTAGCCCAGAATTGCGGCCGGTATTGGCAAGATCATAGGCCGCATACGAGTTTCGTCCGGTCAACTGACGGGATTGTCCCACCAGAAGCGAGGTGAAAAACTCACCACTTGAGCGGAACGTGTAGCGCGCTCCGTAGTTCAAACGCGTGCCGCCTTCGACACGATCATAACCCGAGAAGCGATTGTAGCTGAAAATAGAATTCTCATCGAAAACGAGACTTTGGGCGTCTTCGTTCGGCAATTTGCCAATCCGCGTTTCATTGGGGCGGACAACAAGCTGCGCAATCGGTTCAATGTAGTGCGAACCCCAACTCGTCATCGCCATGAAGGGGTAGCGATACTCGAGGCCGATCGTCGGCATCGCTCGGACATTGAAGTTATCTGCATTCCCGCCGAGGAAATTGGCCTGATTGAAATTGCCATAACCTGAGCCCACGAAGCCCTGCTGTGCGGCACTTGGCGTGTTCAAGCCTGAGAGATTTTGATGAAGCCACGCAAGGTCAGCCCGCATGCCCACGAAGGGTGTCCATTCTTGCCCGATTGGGTCAATGAACTGTCGCCGCCATGAGACATCCACACTCGAGCGCACATATTCACCGGCAAAGCCGCGCAGCAGGCATTCTCCAGGGCGGTAAGACCCGAATACACTGCCGCCAATGGCATAGCGGCAGGGGGCATAAGTGCCACCGGCTGTCGTTGAATAGAGCAGGCCACCGGGGAGGTAAGTCGGGTTGGTTCGCAGGGGCAACGGCTGGAATGAAGCCGCGTCGCGCTGGATTGCAGCGCCGTTCAAGTTCACACGCAATTCGCCGCCGATGTGATCCGGATTGAAGCGGCGATCATAATCGAAGGAGGGGCCAACCTTTTCGATCTGCTTCTGCCAGTCAACCTGAGTCAAACCGAGGAAATGATAGCCCGTCAGATCGAACCAGCTGCGCTGTCCGCGCCCGCGCAGGTAGACCTGCGAGATCGACTCGCTGAAAAACAGCTGCGACAGCGTTTGAGGCTTGGTCTTGTAATCGTTGAAATAGTGCTTGTCGGTTGCCCAGGCTGCATCCCAGCCGACACTCCATTTCTCGTTGAGATAGAATTTCCCGCGTGTTTCGATCGAACCACGGAACGTGCGCAAACCCGCGCCCTCAAAGGGTTGGAGCTTGAATTCCTTGCGATCGAGCTGGCTGATGCCATTCACCCGGATGTTGTAGCTGCCATGCTGAAGCCGGTGCCGCCAGAACAGGTCAAGATGCAGACCCTGTTTCGTAAAATAAGTCGGCGTGAACAGGATGTCGTAATTCGGAGCGATCGACCAGAACAGCGGCAACCCAATGCCGCGCCCCAGCTTGTCGCGGCTGATGATGCGTGGCGCAAGAATGCCGGACTGGTTCCTGACCGACGGATCGGGTGCCGAGAAAAACGGCATCCACGCCACGGGCACGCCCCAGAATTCCAGGGTCGCGTTCTCGTAATAGACGCGGCGCTCGGAGTTTTTGTGGATGATCCGCGCGGCTTTCACCTGCCAAAGCGGGGGCCGCTCGGGATTGT
>JBOFZC010000334.1:0-13671 GCA_051654985.1 Rhabdaerophilum sp. | reverse complement strand
TCTACAACGCGGTCGGCACGCCGATTGATGTTCAACTGCGCTGGGGCAAGACCTCCAATGCAGCCGGTGCCGAGACCTGGAGCGTCTACGCACTCACGGATTCCAACGCGACTGGCGCTGCTCCGAAATGGACGCGTGTTGCATCTGGCATCACCTTCGATGCCAATGGCCGGCTCTCAGCCCCGGCATCGGGCGCGATCAGCACGACGTTCACGGTGGATGGTTCATCAAGCGGCCCAATTGACATCACCTTCGGTGCCAGCGGGCTGACGCAGTTCGCCGATGATAACGGCGTGATGAACATCAACCGTCTCTCGCAGGATGGCTATCCGTCCGGTACTCGCACCGGTCTCGATATCGGCGAGGGCGGGCGTGTGATGGGCATCTTCTCCAATGGCCAGACGGTGGCCCTGGCTCAAATTCCGCTCGCGCAATTCGCCTCCGACAACCTGCTCAAGCGCAAGGATGGCGGCGTTTTCGAGGAGACCCTCGAAAGCGGCGAGCCCATTTTCACCGATGCCGGGCGTAACCTTCTGGGCGGTACGCTCGAAGGCTCGAACGCCGACATCGCTGATGAATTCTCGAAGATGATTGTGACGCAGCAGGCCTACTCGGCCAACACGCGCATCATCACCACGGCTCAACAGATGCTCTCGGATGTCATCAACATCATCCGCTAGCGGTTCATCCCCGGCCGGATTTCCGGCAGGGCAAAGGAGGTTCACATGGGTTTGCTCTCCGCGCTGACGAATGCGGTATCGGGGCTGTCGATCAATCAGGCCCAGATGGATATTGTCTCACGCAACATCGCGAATGCGGGCACGGTAGGTTTCAACCGCCGTGTCTTGCGCACGCAGGAAACGAGCGCCACGGGCATTACCGCTGGCGCGGTGCGCGAAGTTGCAGTCGATCGCATCCTCGACACGTTGCTGCAGAAGCAGCTGCGCACCGAGGCGGGGGGCTCCGGTTACTCGAACATCCGTGCCGATTACATGAAGCGCGTCGACGTGCTGTTCGGCCAACCCGGCAGCTCGGTGGGGATCAACCAGGTTTTCGCTGACTTCTCGACATCGATGCAGCAGCTTGCCGCCGACCCGGCCTCACCGACGGCCCGGCAGGGCGCACTTGGCAAGGCGCAGAGCCTCGCGGCCAGCCTGTCTTCGCTCTCGAACAATGTGCAGGCCATGCGCAGCGAGATCGAAGCGCGCATCGCCAATGATGCGCAGAAGGTGAACGGCCTTCTGGATGGCATCGAGCGCACCACGCGCACGCTGGCATCCACCTTCGACAGCGCGACCCGCCAAGGCCTGCTCGACGAGCGCGACCGTTATGTGGATGATATGTCGACCTATCTCGATGTCCGCACCTACGATAACGGCACGGGCAATTTCAATATCTACACCTCCGGCGGTGCGCCGCTCTTCGTGGAGGGGCGTAAGCTGCGCCTGCAATTCGATGAGCGCTTCACGGTAACAGCGGATAGCGTTTACAATTCCACGATCGCGAACTCCGGGGTTGGCCATCTGCGCATCGGGGATCCGATTGGCGGGGCGGTGAACCTGACGAACAATGGTTCGATCCGCTCGGGCAGCTTTGCGGCTTTGTTTGATCTGCGCGATCGCATGCTCACGGAGACGCAGGCGCATCTCGATGAGTTCGCGGCTGCGATTGCGACCTCGCTCGGTGACACGACTGTGAATGGCGTGGCGGCGACTGTCGGCCCGGCAACCGGCTTCGATGTGAACCTCAGCAATCTCCAGAGCGGCAATGTCATCACGCTGAACTATACCGAGACGCCGGCCGGTACACAGCGCAAGGTGTCGTTTATTGTGGTGAACAATCCGGCAGCCCTTCCACTGGCGGCGGGAGCGACCGCTGACCCGAACGATTTCGAATTCGGGATCGACTTTTCAGGCGGCATTCCGGCTGCAATCACGGCGATGGATACAGCGTTGGCGACACTGCCCTCCGGCACAAGCCTTGCGGTCACCAACCCGGCGGTTGGCGTCATGCGCATCCTGGACGACGGCGCCGGTAACACGAACAACGTCAATTCGCTCTCAGCCCGACGCACCGTGACAGCGCTGACCGATGACACGATGTCGCTGCCTTTCTTCGTGGATGCCTCCGGCACCCCTGTTGTCTATTCCGGTTCCTTTGATAGCGGTCCGCAGAAGCGTGGCTTTGCCTCCGCGATCCGCGTCAATCCGGCTTTGCTGGCTGACCCGAGCCGGTTGGTCGTCTATGATACCATCCTGCCCGGAACCACCACTGCAGGTGATCCGGCACGCCCCTCGTTCCTGCGCGACCAGCTTCAAAGCTGGGAGACGGATTATACGCCTGCGATCTCTTTGACCGGTTCCACGTCGATTTATCGCGGCACGGCAGCGCAGTTCATTGACCGCGTGATCGCCACACAATCGCAGGCTTCCAGCAATGCAACCGCCCTGCAGGAAGGTCAGGAAATCGTGGTCGCGACCTTGCGCGAGCGCGTCGCCGATGTCTCCGGCGTGAGCACCGATCAGGAGCTTGGCGACCTGATCCAGATCCAGAACACCTATTCCGCCAATGCCCGCATCGTCTCCGCCGTGCGCGAGATGTTCGATGCCCTGTTGAGGATTTAAGGCCATGACTTCGTTCTCGAGTCTTTACCCCTTCTCCGCCGGCACCATTCGCTCGCTCAACCATTCGCGCAATCTCTCCGACATGCGCGGACAATTGCAGGATTTGCAGCGCCAGCTCTCATCCGGCAAAAAGAGCGAGACCTATGGTGGTCTTGGCGACAAGCGCGTCTCGGCGCTCAGCTTCCGCAACCAGACCAGCGTGGCTGATGGCTACAAATCGATCATCGAGCTCACCGATATCCGCCTGCAGGTGATGACCACGCGCACGGATGAGTTCTCAAAATCAGTCGATAGTGCGCGCGCCGCTATGCTGCGCAATCGCGGCACTGGCAGCTATGCCGATCTCACAGCCGCGAAGCAGCAGGTTCAGGCTTCGTTTGATCAGATGATCACAACACTCAATGCGCAGCATGAGGGATTATTCCTGTTCTCGGGTCGAAGCCGCGATACTCGCCCCGTGGTGGATTCCACCACGCTGATTTCCGGGGATGGCACCAGGGCCGGTTTGCGTGAGGTCATCAATGACCGTCGACAGGCAGATTTGGGAGCCACGGGCCTCGGACGCCTTGTCACGTCGTTTCCCTTGCCGACCACCGTGCGTCTCGCAGAAGATGCCAGTCCAAACCCCTTCGGCATCAAGCTGATCTCTGGCTCTATCGGTGGCGGTCTTTCGAATGCAACAGTGACCGGTCCGACTGGGACGCCCGCGCAGCTCGATATTGACTTCACCGGTCTTCCGAATGCCGGCGAACGCATCTCGTTCTCAGTCACTATGCCGGACGGCAAGACCAAGAGCATCGGTTTTGCCATCGGCACGGCCGGTTCCCCAGATGATACTGTGTTCCAACTGGGTGCGACGCCAGCAGCGACCGCAACAAATCTGAAGGCCGCGATCGACGCGCGTTTCACGGCTATCGGGCAGGGTGAGTTGCGCGCGGCCTCAGCGGTGATCGGGGCGCGTGAGTTTTTCTCCGGTTCCAACACGGTTGAACCGCCCCGCGTTTCCCTTCCCCTTGCGACAGCAACAACTTACGCAGCTGTCGGCACCCGCCCCACCGTGATCTGGTATCGCGGCGATGATGATACGCTCGTCAATGCGCGAGACACCCAGCGCGCTGAGGTGGCGGATGGAACAAGCGTGAGCACAGGTGCGCGCGCCAATGAGGTTGCGCTGCGCGACTCGATGGTCGCGATCGGTCTTTTCCTGGCAGAAGATTATCCGCCGAACATCGCCTCGACCAAAGATCGTTTTGACGCTGCAGCCGGTCGAGCAATCGAGTTGATGAGCACGACCGGGGGGCCCGGCGCGATTCTCGAAGTTAATGCTGATTTTGGCCGCGCCACCACTCAGGTCCGCGATGCCAAAACACGACATCAGGATAACTTGTTGTTCATGAACGGCCTGCTGGCTGAAATCGAGAATGTCCGCAACGAGGAAGTGATCATAGCGATGACATCGCTGCAAACCCGCCTTGAAGCGAGCTATCAGAGCACGGCGACACTCTCGCGTCTCAGCCTGGTGAATTATCTCTGACGAGGATGGGCGGCGATTTCGCCGCTTCAGGACTGAATCGTCTTTCATGCGCCGGGCTTTTGCCCGGCGTTTTTCGTTGGCTTATGGGTCAAAAAAACACCGGCTCCTGAGCCGGTGTTGGTGTTCAATGAAGTTTTGGGGCGCTGCAGGCATAGAGCCGAATTCAGGCGGCCGCGGTTCCCGCTAGTGCGTCGGCTGGCGAAGCGCTGCCGCGCAGGCCAGCAGCGACGTGCTGGTTGATCTCAATCAGCACATCGAGCTTGGTCACGTCCGGCTCGAACAGGATGCGCATGCAATGGTTGATGACAAAGCGGGCGAGGCCCACAATGTTTTGGCGCATCTCTTCCGGCATCGGGCAACCCTCCTCGGTCGCAGCAGCCAGAAAGATCGCCCAGACCTTCCGGTTATGCGAAAGCGGATCCTCGAGGGCCGAGATGCTGGGATCCCAGTTTTCCTTCAGCGCCTGAAGCTTGCTTGCAGCTTTCAGAAGCGCCCGGGCTTCCAACTCACGCTGACTGAGCGAGAGTGACTGGGTCTTCGCGTAGGCTTGAATTCCGGGCTGCATGGTCAAGCAGTTTCCTCTCGTACGCCAACAAAACTTTTGCCTCCTTCAACGCCTTGTAAAATTCTGCGTTGAGGATGTGATTGTGGATGTCGATCAGCATCGGCGTCGAACTCGGAACAGCTTGCTGAAAATCTGCCATCAATTTCTGATAGTTACCGATATTTTCGGCCACGCGGCCGTCGATATACATCAACTGGATGGTCAGATAGATCAGCTTGGCTGGCGTGTCCGCCGTTTTGGGGCTGACAATATCCTTTTCGCGGAGGATCGGCGCATGGCCCTCAATAATGAGGCTTGTGCGCTGGTCACCGTTCCGCACGACAGCGGTGCCGATGATGATCCGCTCATTGGGCTTCAGTTCCACCTTCAGAGCCACGATCTCTTCTCCTTCCGACTTGAGCGCGAGTTGAACATACCGGGGTAAAAATCTCGTTTCGAGTTTACCTCGAAATGCGAATCAAACACCCTTAAAAACAACTTGAAGTAGAAAAGTTAACAGATAATTCACCATAATCCAGAAGTTTCACGCTCAAGACACAACCAGAAGATGATTGGAGTGCGGACATGCTGTGGATCGAGTCAAAACCAGACCCGGCAAAAAGTTGCGGCACGTGCAGCCTGTGCTGCAAGCTTTTCGAGATCGACTGGCTTGAGAAGCCGAAACCGGCAGGGGGCTGGTGCCATCATTGTAAACCTGGGCGGGGCTGCGCGATCTGGCAGAACCTGCCGACGAGATGCGCGAGCTATTATTGCGTTTGGCGGCTCGATCCCAATCTCAGCCCGGAATGGAAACCCGAGAAGGCCCGCTTCATTCTCACGCATGCGCATGAGGAAGCCCCCCTGGCTGTGGTGCTGGATCCCGCGTCACCCGATGCGCATCGGCGTGAGCCGTATTGGAGCGCATTGCTTCGAACCGCGCGCCAGCATCTTGAGGGCAGGGGATCGACCATCGTGATTTTTCGAGGGGAGCGGCGGGCCTTGCTGATGCTGGACGGAGAGATCGAAATCCCTGCCGGTTTGCCGCTTACCCATGTCCGCATCGATCGCTATGAGCGCGCAGGCATCGCAACCTTCAAGGCCGTTTTTCCAGCAGGGCAGGCGGCATGAAAAAAGGCGTGTTGCCCCGCCTTTAAACACCGCGCGATGCGCGGCCTCACGCCACGCGCCTCAAAAATCCATCGGCGCAGACCGAAACCAGCAGCTTGCCTTCGATCGATTTGTCGATCGCGAATTCAGGGTGCGATTTCAGATATTCGTGCAGAGCGGTTTTGGGGTTATCGCCTGGCGACCAGGGACGGTCGGGGAAGAGATCGGCCGGCATATCCTCGACGAAGCTGTCGAACACCACGCAATAGCTACCCTTCGTCACCATCGGCGCGTAAGCCTTCAGTTCCTCGAGCACATGCGCATGAGTGTGCATGGAATCGAGGAAGACCATGATTTTCTGATAGCCCTTCGCCGCAGCCGCGACTTTCGCCACCGTCTCCGGTGCGATGCTCGAACCTTCGATCAGATGCAGCATGCGCGCGAGCGGGTGGGCCTCAATCGCCTTGCGATTGTGCTCGCGGATATCGATATCGATACCGATCACCTTGCGCTTCGTTGCGCGCGGATCAAGCGTCGTACCGTTTTCCATCGCGTCGCAATAATCGAGCATGGCGAGGATAGACGCCGAGAGGATCAGCGATCCTCCATGCGCGATGCCGGTTTCGATCACGAGATCAGGCTTGATGGTCCAGATCAGCTCCTGCACGGCCCAAATATCCTGCGGATATTGGATGATGGGGCGCCCGAGCCAATCGAAATTGTAGACGTATTTCTTGCGCATCGAAGCTTCGAGCCAGCTTTGCGACAAAGCGCGAAACTCAGCGTCTTTCTCGAAGCTGGCGAGGCGCCCCTGGCGCTCATCGGCGAATTGCTTGACCGGGTCCATCGGTTTTCCGTTCTTGTCCGTTCAGAAAAATACGTATGAATTCAATTTATTGGCGTTGCCCGACGCATTGCAGAGGCTGGCCGGCATAGACTTTGTAGGCCTCGAGCTCGCCACGCACGAGCGCACCGGCACCGACCACGCAGCCGCGCCGGAGGATTGCGCCATCGAGCAGCACGCAATTGGCACCAATCCAGACATCATCCTCAATCACAATGCCGCCCTTGCCGGGCAGGAAACCCTGCTGGCGGATCAGCTTCGAGGCATCCTTGTAGGCATGATTCACGGGCGCGAAAGTACAATTCGCCGCGATCGCCACCGAATTGCCAATGCGGATGCCGCAGCCTGTGTAAAGCACGCAGCCCGAATTGATGTAGACATACTCGCCGATGACACAATCGCCCGAGCCGCCGACAGGCTTGATTTTCACGAAGCTGTCGACAAACGAATGCGCGCCGATCTCGATCCGCGTGCCGCGCACGGAATCCTCGATATCCGCCAGTGGCGAGACGCGCGCCGTTTCGTGAATGACGATCACGGGAAAAGCCTCACCAGGTTTTCCACGGGGCCTTGCCCGAGGCCCAGAGGTCCTCGAGCATGTTCTTTTCGCGCAACGTGTCCATGGGTTGCCAGAAGCCGTGATGCTCGTAGGCGCGCAGATTGTCGGAACTCGCGAGTTTGCCCATCGGTTCCTGCTCCCAGCTCGTGGCATCGCCGTCGATCAGGTCGAGCACTTCCGGCGAGAGTACGAAGAAGCCGCCATTGATGAAGCCACCTTCGCCACGGGGCTTTTCAACAAAGCCCTTGACCTTGTCGCCTTCCATCGAGAGCACGCCGAAGCGTCCTGGCGGAAGCACGGCGGTCACCGTTGCCTGTTTGCCATGCGCCTTGTGGAAAGCGATGGAGGCGGTGATGTCAACATTCGAAACGCCGTCGCCATAGGTGAAGCAGAAGGCTTCTTCATCGCGCAGATATTGGCCGACCCGACGCAGGCGCCCGCCGGTCATGGTGTCTTCGCCGGTATCAATTAGGGTGATGCGCCAGGGCTCGGCCTGTTCGCGGTGGACTTCCATGCGGTTCTTTTGCATGTCGAAGGTCACATCCGACATGTGCAGGAAGTAGTTCTGGAAATATTCCTTGATAATGTAACCCTTATAGCCGCAGCAGATGATGAAATCATTCACGCCATGCGACGAATAGATCTTCAGGATATGCCAGAGGATCGGCTTGCCGCCGATCTCGATCATCGGTTTGGGGCGCAGATGCGTTTCTTCCGAAATGCGCGTGCCGAGCCCCCCGGCGAGGATGACGGCTTTCATGCCTTCTTCTCTTCAAAGCGCCGCATCATCTCGACATAGGCGTCTTCCAGACCCTTGGTGCGGGCCTTGAAGTCCATGAAGGGGCTTTCTTGGATAATCTTCCGGAGTCCGGCGCGGATCCGCTCCAGCCCATCGAGATCTGAAGCCATCGCCACAGCCTTGTCGACAAACTCCTCTTCGGTATCCGCAATCCAGTCGCCAAGCCCTAGCGGTTCGAGAACCATCGCGCTCAGTCGCCCGACCGAAGGCCGATCGCGTTTTGAAATGACTGGAACGCCCATCCAGAGCGCCTCGAAGGTTGTTGTTCCTGCATTGTGTGGCCAGCAATCGAGCGAGATGTCAAAATCGTGATAGCCCAGCCAGTGTGACTTGGAGCTGACCAATTCAAACTGATCTGCTTGAAAACCTAACCGTTCGAGACGCGCTGAAAAGCGCTCGCATGTATCGGGGTCACCGAATGGTTTCTGGTCCAAACGGAGTTTAGAGCCTGGGACCCGATCAAGAACTTGCTTCCAAACCCGTAGCAATTGGTTGTTGAACCGGATGATGCGAGACATGGAGCCGAAGGTCACGTATCCTTTTTTCAAAGCAGGCAGCTTTGCCACTTGGGGCGTCATTGCCGTTGGGCTTTCATAGGCATAAACGGGCGCAGGAATACGAAAGACTTGTTCCGAGAAAAGATGTTCGCATCCCTCTGGCGTGAAATTTGAATCGCCAATAAAATAATCAATATCGGTCATTCCTGTTGTATAGCCGTATCCAAGGTAAGTGCATTGAATAGGCGCTGGTTTAGAACACAGGCTTTCAAGCCGAGTGCCCGTCGTATGGCCGGAAAGATCAACCATTATGTCAATTTTTTTATCATAAATACTTTGTGCCATGTCTTGGTTTGTCATATTAGACACATCAACCCATTCGTTGAAAATGCGTTGAACTCTTTCGGTGACATTGTCAGGTTTGCTGACATTGGAAAACGCAACTAGTTCGAATTGTTCTTTGTTGTGAGATCGTAAAATAGGTTCCATAAAAAACATAACAACATGCCCATAAAAATCGGCAGAAGAATAACCTATACGAATTTTTCTGTCTTTGGACGATAAATGATTTTCATGGGTGTATTTCTTGTGTGATTTAAATGTCGCACCGTATGATTTGTATTCCTGAAATACTTCTTCTGCTGTTTTTCTATTATCATAATTCAGTGCAAAAAGAATTGTAGCGCTTATCTCGTTATTTCCCGGTTCAAATTTGAGGGCGTCACGATAAAATGACATGGCCTCTTCAAATTCACCGAGAATAATGAGTATGGCAGCGCGAGTATTGATGTATTCATATTTCCCACTGGTTTCGTGTGCGCGTGTGATCGCATCCAATGATTTGACATATTGCATGTTATCTAGGTGGGCCATCGATAGAAAAAGCCAAGCTTCATCGTTTTCTGGTTCTTTTTCTGTGACAGACTTTAATTCATCAATCGAATGCGCAAGGTCAATTTTCAGCAACCTATGGCAATTCGCAAGATTCATTTTTGCCAGACCAAAATTTGGTCGTACAGCGAGCGCTTTATTAAATGCGACTTCGGCGTTTCGAATTTGATTTTCGCGAGCAAAAGCCACGCCAAGATTGACTAAAGATTCCGGATGCTGGTTGTCGATTTTCAGGGCGCGCAAAGTGTAATTGAAGGATTCTCCAATCCGCTTCTGACCCAGGCATATGTTGCCCATGGTCGTGAGTGCAGCAATATTGTTTGGATTGGCCTGCAAGGCGCGCTTGAGGAGTTGCTCGGCTGCGGCGAGTTGCCCCTGCCTTTTAACAATTGTGCCAAGATTGGAGAGCACCTCCGAATTGGTCGGATATTGCTTCAATAGCTTCTGATAGAGCGTTTTCGCGCCGACGAGGTCGTTCGAGAGTTGTTTTTGGACAGCAGTCTCGAAAAGGATCTGCGCTTTCATTCCTTGCTCTCCAGCATCCGAATTATTGGCCAGGGGATCGCAAGTCGCCTTTCGGTCCGCGATCTCCCTAACGAATCCTAAAGAGCGAAGGTTAATGAACTGAAAAGTGGGTTGAAAACCGGCATAAAAAAAGGGCGGCGAGTTTCCCCGCCGCCCCATATTTTGTATTTTTATTGGCGATTAGCCGAGGAGGCGGAGCAGGCTCTGCGCATTCGCTGAGCCGGCCGAGAAGGCCTGAACCGCGAATTGCTGCTGGGTCTGCAGGGCTGTCAGCTTGGCCGATTCCTCAGCCACGTCTGCCGCCACGAGGTCGTCACCAAGCGCCTTGAGTTCCGAAGAGAACGAGCGGTTGATTTCGTAACGATCCTTGGCGAGCGAGGCGTATGTCGCAAAGCCTGCCGAGACATCGTTGATCGTCGTCAGAGCCGCAGACGCTTCCTGCACTGACAATGCGATCGTTGTGTCGGTTGCCCAACCCGAGCCGTTCGAGGTCAGGTTGAGGTTCCCCGTGGTCGACATCATGACGCCATCGATCTGGATCGGGTTCGCAGCGAACTCGTTCAGAATGATGCGTGTCCCTTGACCCTGGAGTAGGTTTCGGCCGGCCTGAACCACGTTGTTGGTGATCAGGCTTGTAAGCTCCAGCTTGATTGCATCATATTGCTGGCCAAGTTCCAGGCGGCGATCGTTGTTTGTGCTGCCAAGAAGCGGCTGACCGGTCACCACAGGCTGGCCACCGACCGTGTTGAAGCGGCGTGTGCCGTTATGCGAGTTAAAGTCCTGCGCGCCGTTCAGCACGATCATCTGGCCGCCATCCGTGCGACGCAGCTGCAAGAGGCCGCCCGTGACGTATTCGGCTTTGACGCCGGCATTCATCGCGTTGATTTCAGCCGCCACAGAAAGCGCAGGCCTGGTAGCGGTGGTGGACCAGGTGCGGGCCACGCCATCGGAGCCAACAAAGGTGATCGAGGAGTTCGAGGACACACCCGTGTTGTTGATGGCGGCAAGCGTGCGAACCGCACCGCCGACACCAAATTTCATGCCAAAAGGAGTAGCCGCACCGAATGCCGGAACCGCAGCAGAACCGGCAACGAAATGCGAGGCATTGAAAGCACCTTCGTAGCCTGAGGTCATGCCAGTCATGTCGTCAACGACTTCCGTCGAGGAGGCGCCATCGATCGTGAAGCCGGTCTTGCCATCCACCGAGCGGAGTTCCATGCGCGGCGCCGTCGGAACGGAGGTGTTGAAATTGATTTCAACGCCTATATTCGCTGCCGAGAGGGCGTTGGCAATGTCACCCCAGGTCACGGTCGCAAAGTTTGCGCCGAATGTGTAGGTGAAGTTCTTGCCTGCGTCCGAAGTGATCGACAGGCGGAAGTTCGAGCCCGCGCCGCCAACCGTGCTCGTTGAGCCGATGTTTGCAGTGTTGGTCGCGGCAATCGACGGCGTGGTGCCGGCGTTCTGGGCGTCCGTGGCGAGCTTCTTCATCTGATCGACGAGATTGCGCATCTGGGTGAGCGTCTTGTCGGTCGACTCGAGCGTCTTCAGCGCCGTCGAGATATTGTTGTTCACCTGGTCAAGGCTGCGCGAGCGGCTCAGCATGGTCTGCGACATCGTGAAACGGGTCGCGTCATCCGAAGCCGAAAAAATGCGCTTGCCGGTGGCAACGCGCTTCTGCGCCGTCTGGAAGAGTTCGTTCGTGGTACGGAGGATATTAACGTTGGCCGCAGTAGCGGCATTGAACACGACTGACATAGTTTTGCACCTTCTGTTGCAAAGAAACCGGCCATCCTGGCCGACATTTGTGCGAGGGAGCCCCATAGGGGTCCAACGACAGGCGGAAGGTGCGCCCGTTCTTTCTAAATGCCCGTTAAATTGATCGGTTGCATTTGATGAGGCTGAAATTATACTTAATAGAATTCCAAGAACTACAGTAAACAAGCTGTAAATGAAAAAAACCGGGCTGTTGGGCCCGGCCGGTAATTCATTGAAACATCAGAAAAATCAGCCGCCGAGCAGTCTCAGCAGGGACTGGTCGTTCTGGTTGCCGATCGTGAGCGCCTGCACCGCAAATTGCTGACGCGTTTGCAGGGCCACAAGCGAAGCGCTTTCTTCCGAAACATCCGCTGCGACGAGACCATCGCCTTGCGTTTTGAGGTCGCCCATATAGGCCTGATTCAGGTTGTAACGCTCGCGGATGTAATTGTTGAAGGTCGAGAATTGCGCGAGATATCCACGCAAGTTGGCCAGCGCCTGAGTGGATTGATCCGCCGACGTTTGGATATTGAGCTCATTCGACCAGCTTGCCCCCGCCTGGGTCATGGTGAGCGTGCCGGCCGCAGTGATGTTAACGCCAGCGATCAGCAAGGGATTGCTGGCGAACTCATCCATCATCACGTTGATGTTTTGGCCTCGCAAAATATTCCGACCATCGGGCACCGGGTTGCGCTGCGCGAGCAGGTCGAGGTTAGCGATGATCGCGTCGTATTGCTGACCATAAGACAAGCGCAACGCATTGTTGCTCGAAAGCGAAGCAGCAAAACCGGTCTGCGCATTTCCAAGACCCACGGTGCCACCGCCGGCGAGATCGCCATTCGCTGTGACAATGCTCATATTGCCACCATTGGCGTTGCGCATCCGCAGTTGCAATGGTCCGCCAGCACCACCGCTCTGATTCACAAGTTCGGCCTTTGTGCCAGCGCCGAGACCAGTGATATCGGTGATGAACTGTGCCACCGTTGTAGCAACCGTGTAGCTCAGCGAACGGAAATTGCCATTGCCGTCAATGAAGGTGATCGATGATCCCGCTGCGATCGCTGTTGCCAAGGTGACGCCACCACCGGCATTGCCAGTGACATGTCCGCCATAGGCAATTGTGAAGCCGCTTTCGCCCGCGCCCGGCGCGGCCAAGCCATTCGCGAAGAGGTTGTTGGCGTTGAAGGTCTGTCCTGTGGGTGTAGACAGGCCGACGAGATCATCCATCACGGCCTGATCGGAAACGGCGTCGAAGGTGAAGTCTTTGTTCTGGCGCGACGAGAAGCGGATATTCGTCTGTCCCGCCACGGTGGAAGGGATAAAGTCGGCATTCACCCCAATGTTGGAGGCACTTAGAGCGTTCGCGACCTCACCCCATGTTGTGGTCAACGAGTTGAAGGTGTAGGTGAAGTTTCGGCCATCATCACTCGTGATCGAAAATTTTGAACCAATCGTCACGCCCGAGACTACGGTGTTGTTGTTGATGTCTGCGCTTGTTGTGGTGCTGCGTGAGCCTGCTCCTCCCTCCGATTGAGCCTTGCGCACCAGTGTCAGCGCCGATTCAACCAGCGACATCATGTTCTGCAGCGTGTTGTCGGTCGCCTGCAGGGTCGAAAGCGCGACGCTGATGTTGTTGTTGATATGGCTGAGCTGGCGCGATCGACCGAGCAGGGTCTCGCTGCTTTTGTACATGGTCGTATCGTCAGCGCTGCCGAAGATCCGCTTTCCACTCGCGACACGTTTCTGCGTGATCTGGAAGCTCTCGTTCAGACGCTGGAGAATGGAAACATTCGTGCTCTGAGCATCGTTCATCAAAACTGGCATGGCGCACCTTCTGCTCACCGGTCTCCGCAGGCCCGAGGGCGCGCGCGGGAGACTCACATTCTGTCGTCTGGCGCAGAATGGGGCAGAAGGCTTTGAGGGTTGGTTAAATTTGGTAACCTTAACAAAAAAGAATTTGTTATGGATAATGAAGCGTTAAAAAACGTGGTT
>JBOFZC010000333.1:0-1620 GCA_051654985.1 Rhabdaerophilum sp. | reverse complement strand
GGATGGTGTCGCCGTGGAGTTTATCGGCGGCACCTCCATAAAACTCGAAATAGCGCGCAGTCGCGACCACATCAGCACGTGCCTGCTTGAGCGGCTTGCCGCAATCGCGCGATTCGAGGCTCGCGAGTTCATCAGCGTGAGCGAGGATCGATTGCGCGAGCCGGCTCAAGAGACGTCCGCGCTCGAAAGCCGGCATCCGGCCCCAGGGACCTTCATCGAAGGCGCGTCGAGCCGTCTTCACCGCGAGGTCGATATCTTCGGCCTGCGATGCAGGAATCTCAGCAAAGACGATTCCGGTCGAGGGGTCGATCATCGGAAGATAGTCGCCTGAGCGAGCTGGCTTCCACTGGTCGCCGATCAGGTTTGCGAACCGCACGATGGTGTGGGCATTCGGCGCTTGCGGCGCATTCATCGTGGAATCCCTCCGTTTTTCGTTTCGGCAGTGTCGCGCCCCCTGTCGTTCGCCGCAAGGGGGCAGGGATTGGACGAAAGCCGCAAGTCGGGTTATGGGCAGGGCATGCTCACGCCCTTCGACATGCGCTTTTCGGTTGCGCCCATGATGGATTGGACGGACCGGCATTGCCGCGTCTTCCATCGCCTCATGTCACGCCGCGCACGCCTCTATACCGAGATGGTGACGACGGGGGCAATCCTGCATGGTGATCGCCAGCGTTTGCTGGGTTTCTCGCCTGTGGAGCAGCCGGTCGCGCTGCAACTCGGTGGTTCGGATGCAAAAGACCTCGCGCAATCCGCCCGGATCGGCACGGAATGGGGATATGCCGAGATCAATCTCAATTGTGGTTGTCCGTCCGACCGGGTGCAGAACGGTCGTTTTGGCGCCTGTTTGATGCGCGAGCCACAACTCGTGGCCGAATGTGTCGCGGCGATGAAAGCGGTGGTTTCCATTCCTGTCACGGTGAAATGCCGGATCGGCGTGGATGATCAGGAGCCGGAGGAAGCGCTCAACGCGCTGGCGGATGCGGTGCTTGCAGCGGGCTGCGATGCGCTGATTGTCCATGCTCGTAAGGCCTGGCTTCAGGGCCTGTCGCCGCGTGAAAACCGCGATATTCCACCGCTGGATTATGCTCTCGTGCGTCGCCTGAAAGCCCGGCTGCCGCATGTGCCGATCTCCATCAATGGCGGCATCGCGACGATCGAGGCTGCACAGGCGTTGCTTGCACCGGAGGGTGATCTCCCCGGTCTCGATGGCGTGATGCTCGGACGCGCGGCTTACCAGAACCCGGGCCTGCTGCTGGATGTTGATCCGGTCCTGTTCGGTGAGGCTGCACCAGTGGCGGATGTGTTTGAGGCGCTTGAGAAGCTCATGCCCTATCTCGAAAACCTCGTTGAGGCCGGCCATTCGCCGCATGCGCTCACGCGGCATCTTCTGGGGCTGTTTCAGGGCAAGCCGGGCGCGCGGGGTTTCCGGCGGCATCTTTCAACCGAAGCCGTCAAGCCGGGTGCTGATGCGGGCGTGCTCACCGAAGCGTTGAAGTATCTGCGCCGCGAGCGCGAGGAAGCAGCGTAATGCCCGACCCGGTGTTCCAGCGCATATCAGACAGCTTCTCGAAACAGGGATTGATGCAGTTGCTGGGTGCTCGGCTCTCGGAAGTGGAGGCG
>JBOFZC010000332.1:0-3004 GCA_051654985.1 Rhabdaerophilum sp. | reverse complement strand
GCCAGACGAGAAGCGCGAGATACGCAAAGATCACGATCCGCGCGATGTCCACCAATGTCGCCAGCACCCGGCCCGCCTTGGCAGGGATGGTGCGGTAGAGAAAGTCGACATGGATGTGTCGCGACATGCGCACGCAGGCTGCAGAGCCCAGAAACACCACTGCGATCAAGCAATAGATCGCGATTTCCTCGGTCCAAGCGAAGGAGTTGTTGAGCACATAGCGTGTGAAAAATTGCAGAAAAACCGACCCGCACATCAGCCAGAAAATCGCGAGCGCCACCCAATCCTCGAGGCCATAACCGGAAAGATCGGCCGGCGCTTCGGCCTCCTCAAAGGTGCGGGCGATGTCTTCGCCAGTGATCGGAGTGTGGATTTCGGCAGTCTCGCGCGACATGGCTCGGGGTGTCCTCGGCCTCAAAGGAAGGAGGATTGCGCAGGGGAAAAGCGGCGCGCCCCGAAGGAGCGCACCGCCGGGAATTCAGGCTTAGAACTTCACAGCCTGGATCTTGTCCCAATCCGCCTTGCGATAGCCGAATTGCTCGAAGGTCACGCCCTTGGCAACGGCATCCAGGAATTCCTGCCGGTTGATTTCCGTCACCGTCAGGCCTTTGTCCTTGAAGAACTGCACGAGCTTCTGCTCATCCGCCTTGATCTGCTTGGTGGCGCGCGCTGAAGCCTCCTGGCTGACCTCGACGAAAATCTTTTTTTCGTCATCAGTGAACTTCGCCCAGGTGCCTTTGGCAACGACCGTGTTGAGGTGATCCACGATGTGGCCCGTCAGCACGATGTGCTTCTGAACCTCGTAGAACTTCTTGGCCTCAATCGTTGTAAGCGGGTTTTCCTGCGCCTCTACCGTCCCGTTCTGGAGAGCGAGATAGACCTCGGCGAAAGCGATCGGTGTCGTGTTCGCACCACAGGAACGGGGCATGGCGAGATAGGCCGGAACATCCGGCACGCGCATTTTCAGGCCACGCATATCCGAGCAATTCTTGATCGCCCGGTTCGAGGTGGTGTGCCGCGTCCCGTAATAGGTCGTCGCGGTGATGACGTGACCGGTCTTCTCTTCGTAACCCTTGGTCAGTTCCTTGTAGATGTCCGATTTCGTGTAAGCGAGCAGGTGCTCCGGGCTCTTGAAGGTGAAGGGGTAATAGGTCACCCCGATCGGCGGATGCGAACGCGCGGCAAAGCTCGAACCCGAGATGATGATATCGACTGAGCCCAAGGTGAGACCCTGGTTGATATCCGTTTCCTTGCCGAGCTGGGAAGCCGGGAAGACCTCGATCTGATACTTGTTGTTGGTGCGCTTGGCGAATTCCTGCGCAGCCCATACCGATTCCGTATGGAAGGGCTCCGAGGTTTCATAGACATGCGCCCATTTGAGCTTGGTCTGCGCGAGGGTCGGCGCGGTCGAAAGGCCGATGCTGAGAAGAGCGGCGCCGGCAAGGCACAATTCGCGACGGGTGATCATGGACTTCCTCCTCTGTTTTTCATTTTGCCCCGGCCCTTATCTCTGGGTGGACCGTTGGATGTTGGCCCCTGCATTGGGCGACCAATTCAGGAAATGTGCAAGGGTCTGAAGCGCCCCGTTTGAGAGAAGTTCGCGAAGACTTGAGGTCAACGCCTCGCGCCAATCGTCGCGGGCCGCAAGATCAGGCCCGAAGACCATTTCGAGCCTGAGAAATCCCTCGACGATTGCTGACGGATCATCGTGTGCGGCGCGCGTGATATCAGCAAACCGCGCCGCGAGGGGATCGCGCACATCAATCGTCTTGCCCTGTTCGTCGCGTCCGGTCGCGTAACGAATCCAGCCTGCCATCCCGAGCGTCAGCGCCGGTGAGGCCAGTCCTCGTTCAAGCCGCCAGCGCAGGGTGCCGAGCAGGCGTTGGGGCAATTTTTGCGAGCCATCCATCGCGATCTGCCAGTTGCGGTGACGGATCGCGGGATTGCGAAAACGCTCGAGCAGGCGGGTCGCATAGTTCGCGAGATCGACGCCCGGCGGGGCAGGGACGGTCGGGATGATCTCGTCCCAGAGGCGCTCAAGATATGCCGCGATCAGCGGGTCGGCGGTCGCATCCGCGACAGTCTCGTGGCCCGCGAGATAACCAAGATAGGCAAGGCTCGAATGCGCGCCATTGAGCATCCGGAGCTTCATGAATTCGTAGGGGGCAACCTCATCCACGATCTCCGCACCGGCCATTTCCCAGGCGGGACGACCGCCGACGAAACGATCCTCGATCGCCCATTGCCGAAAGGGCTCCGCCATCACCGGGCTTGCATCGTACAAGCCCAGAGCGGCTGCGGTTTCGGCGATGTCAGCGGGTGTCGTGGCGGGGACGATGCGATCGACCATTGTGGAAGGAAATGCGCCTTCGCGGCTGATCCATTCCGCGAGGGCTGGCTCAATCTGCCGGGCAAATTCCAGCACAAGCCCGCGCAGAACTTTCCCGTTGGAGGGGAGGTTGTCGCAGGTCAGCACCGTGAAGGGCGCCAGCCCCTCGGCGCGTCGACGCGCGAGACCCGCTACAAGGAAACCCAGGGCAGACCTTGGCATTTCAGGCTGGGCGAGATCATGCACGATATCCGGGTGCTCCCAATTGAGCCGTCCGGTGGCTGGGAGGTGGCAATAGCCCTTCTCGGTGACCGTTAGGCTCACGATTTCGGTCTCTTGATCGGCCAGAAGCCCGATCACGGCGCGAGGGTCTTCGAGGGCGACGAGCACATCCGTGACGATATCGACGACTTCGAAAATCGGTCCTGCCGGCGCGCGGGTCACAAGCGTGTAGAGCCCGCTTTGAGGCTTCAGAGCATCGCGGATATCGGGGCGCTGAAGGCTCACACCGATGATCTGCCAATCTGTTCCGGCGCGCGCATTCGCTTCCCTTGTATAGGCCGCGAGATGCGCACGAGCGAAGGCTCCGAGCCCGAGATGCACGATCCTCGGGCCCGCAGGGCGCGGCCTTGTCGGCCGCGTCACCGAGGCCGGAAGCGCACCAAGCGTTGTCGG
>JBOFZC010000331.1:0-3386 GCA_051654985.1 Rhabdaerophilum sp. | reverse complement strand
TCGCGCCAGGCCCGTCCCCGGAGCTGCAACGGAAGCTTCTTGTGCTTGAACACGCATGGTCGCATAGCGGATGCAGAAAGCGCATATATTTTTTGAAGCCAGCCCATGAGCCGCCAACGCATCGATCAACTCCTCGTCGAACGCGGCCTGTTCGAAAGCCGCGCGCTGGCAAAAGCTGCGATCGAGGCCGGCCTTGTGCGCGCGGATGGCGTGCTGATCGACAAACCATCGCGTCCTGTGCCGCCTGAGGCCGTCATCGAAGCGAGCAGGCCGTTCGAAACGGTCTCGCGCGGTGGTGTGAAGCTCGGCGCAGCGCTCGATGCTTTCGGCATGAGCCCGATCCATCGCATCGCCCTTGATCTCGGCGCCTCCACAGGGGGATTTTCCGATTGCCTTGTCCGACGCGGTGCGATCCGTGTTTATGCGGTCGATGTCGGGCATGGACAATTGCATCCGAGCCTGCGGGCCGATTCCCGCATCATCAGCTTGGAAGGGCTCGATGCGCGGGCGGTTTCGCGTGCCGAAATCCCCGAACCCGTGGATATGATCGTGGCAGATCTGTCTTTCATCGGGCTTGCGAAAGCCTTGCCCGCGGGTCTCTCGCTTCTGGAGCCGGGCGGCGATCTCGTGGCCTTGATCAAGCCCCAATTCGAAGCTGGACCGGGAGCAAGCAAGGATGGCGTGATCCGCGACGTGGCACTTCAGCAGGCGATCGCCGAACGCGTAGCGGAAGAAATCCGCGCGCTAGGGCTGGACATTCGTGGGCTGATCCCCTCACCGATTGCCGGCGGCGATGGCAACCGCGAATTCCTCCTCCACGCCCGAAAGCCCCGATGACACCTGAGACAATCGAGATCAGCGCGATCGGCGCTCGCGGAGACGGGCTCGCCGAAGTTGGTGACACGCGCATCATTGTGCCTTATGCCCTGCCCGGCGAGCGCGTGAGCATCCGCCGCGACGGCGAACGCGCAACGCTCATCGAGGTGCTGTCCCCGAGCCCCGACCGAATCGCGCCGGAATGCCGGCATTTCGGCATCTGCGGCGGCTGCGCCGTACAGCATTGGCGCGCGGAAAATGTCGCGGAATGGAAACGGGAGCGGGTGATAACAGCGCTTTCGCGTGTAAAAATCGATGCGAAGGTTCTTCCTACACTTGATGCCCACGGCGCGGGGCGGCGACGCGTCACCTTGCATGTGCGCTATCCCAAGATCGCCGGCGGGCCGATCGAGGCCGGATTCATGCAGGTGAGAAGCCATGCTCTGGTAGATCTTGATGCCTGCCCATTGCTTGTACCGGGCCTCGCACAAGCGCCGGATCTCGCCCGCGCCATCGGGCATGTGCTCCGGGGCATGGCGAAGCCCCTCGATGTGCAGGTCACGGCCTGCGAGCAGGGGCTCGATGTCGATATTCGCGGTGCCGGGCCGCTGCCCGATCCCCTGCGCCAGAAGCTCATCACTCTGGCGCGGTCCGAAAATCTCGCGCGCCTCACCCTGCATGGTGAGCGGCTGATCGAAGAGCGGGCGCCACAGCTTTCCTATGATGGGTTGACTGCGTTTCTGCCACCAGGGTCCTTCCTTCAGGCCACCGAGATGGCTGAGAGAACCCTCAGCGATTACGCGAAAAACGCGCTTGAAGGTGCGAAAAACATCGCCGATCTGTTCTGCGGGCTTGGGCCTTTCGCTCTGCGCCTCGCTCGCCACATGAAGGTGACGGCTGTCGATTCCGACAAAGGCGCGATCGAGGCGTTGCAGCGCTCGATCCGCGCCAATCCCGGCGGCAAGCCGATGGTGGCCGAAGCGCGTGATCTCTTCCGCCGCCCGCTTTTCGCGCATGAGCTGAGGCCGTTTGATGCCTTGCTGCTCGATCCGCCGCGTCAGGGCGCAGAAACGCAGATGCGCGAGATTGCCAAATCAAAATTGGCGAAAGTCGTTTCGATTTCCTGCGACCCCGAGAGCTTTGCACGCGACGCGCGCATTCTCGTCGATGCGGGCTTCAAGTTGGGGCCTGTGACGCCGGTTGATCAGTTCCGGCACGCGGCGCATGTCGAGATGATGGCGGTTTTTTCGCGCTAGTCGCCACCGCCTCCGCCGCCAAAAAAGTATCCGCCGCCGGAATCGCCATTTTGCCGGCGGATTCGCGCGGCCTCATTTTCCGGCTTCGGCTCTGTGGCAAGAACATTTTCGGGGTCATTCCCCCTATCCGCTCGAAACACGAAGAGAGCCAACAACGCGAGAGGTCCGCCAAGCAACAAAGCCTCGAAGAAAATCGTCACAACAGCCTGCCCTCCTCCGGCTCGCCCACCCTCTCAATCGGCTCCATCACGAGAGTATCTTCATCCGCCGGACGCATCAGGCGCAAGACATGATCTTGCGCTGTCTCGGGCGAGAGCCAGGCGTCAAAATCCTCCGGATCGAGGATTACCGGCATACGGTCATGAACGGCCGAAAGCATGCCGTTAGCACTCGTGGTGAGAATGGCGCAGGTGTCGATCTCTGAGCCATCGCGACTGTGCCATGTCTCGTAGATGCCACCCATCGCCAGCGGCTGATCCGGGCGGAAGATGCGATAAGGGCGCTTGAACTTGCCCTTTGGGTCTAATTTCATCCACTCGTAGAAGGCATCCGCGACGAACAGGCAGCGTCGCCGCCGGATCGCGTTCCGGAAGCTCGGTTTCTCGTAAGCGGTTTCGCTGCGGGTATTGATGAGGAGCGGAAACTCCTTCTCGTCTTTGACGAACGAGGGAATAAACCCCCAGCGCATCAGCATGAAATGGCGCGCACCCTCAGAGAGCGTCACCACCGGCACAGGCTGCGTGGGGCGCACATCGAAACGCGGCGGGAAATTTGGAAACTCGCCATAGCGGAAATAGCTGCGGGCGGCATCAGGCGGCAAAGTCACCGCGAACCGGCCACACATCTCAGAGCCACCGTTTCATCTTGAAGAAGCTGTAGGTGCAAACGGCAGAGAGGATCATCATGCCGATGGCCATGGGGTAGCCATAGCTCCATTCGAGCTCGGGCATGTTCTTGAAGTTCATGCCGTACGACGAGGCGATCAGCGTCGGAGGCAGGAAAATCACGGCCGCGACCGAGAAGATCTTGATGATCTTGTTCTGCTCGAGGCTCACGAGCCCGAGCGTGGCATCGAGAAGGAACTGGATTTTCGAAGTCAGAAAGGTCGCGTGATCCTCAAGGCTCTGCAAGTCACGAAGCGTGGTGCGCACTTCCTGACGCAGGTTTTCCGGCAGGGTCGCGCCGGCTGTATTCGCCGTCAGAAACAGCAACATGCGCTCGATGGAGACGAGGCTTTCGCGCACTTTCGAGATGCGCGCGCCTTCCAAGCCCATTGTTTGCAGCGTCTGGCGGAAAACGCGTGGATCGCTCTCG
>JBOFZC010000330.1:0-9020 GCA_051654985.1 Rhabdaerophilum sp. | reverse complement strand
TCGTCCAGCAATTGCTGGGCTTCTAACCGCAGACCAAAAAACCGAAAAAGCAATCTCAGGGAGGTTACCATGAAGAAAACTCTACTCGCAGCCGTCGGCGTGCTCGCGCTTATGACGGGAGCTGCGCAGGCCCAGTTTGTGGATCGCACGATCCGCGTTTCGAACGGCGTCAACCAGGATCACCCGGTCGGCAATGGCGTGACGAAGATGACCGCCTGCCTCGCCACCAAATCCGGCGGCAAGATGAAGCTTCAGGCTTTCTGGGGCGGCTCGCTCGGCGGCGATCTGCAGGCAACGCAGGCCTTGCGTTCAGGCACGCAGGAAATGGTTGTCACCTCGACTTCGCCGCTGATCGGTATTCTTCCCGATCTCGGCGTGTTCGATCTGCCCTTCCTCTTCTCCAATGAGAAAGAAGCCGACGCCATTCTCGATGGTGACTTCGGCAAATTCATATCTGAAAAAATGCCCGGCGTGGGCCTTGTGAACCTTTCGTATTGGGAGAACGGTTTCCGCAACCTCACGAACTCGAAAAAGCCGGTTGAGAAGCCCGAGGATTTCGCGGGCCTCAAAGTGCGCGTGATGCAGAACAACATCTTCCTCGACACCTTCAAGACTGTTGGTGCCAACGCCATTCCGATGGCGTTCCAGGAAGTTTTTGCGGCTTTGGAAACCAAGGCGATCGACGGACAGGAGAACCCGTTCGTGACCATCGACACATCCAAAATGTATGAAGTGCAACGTTACCTCTCGGTGACGCGCCACGCCTATACGCCCTTCATGGTGCTCTACTCAAAGCCGCTTTTCGATCGGCTCTCGGCGGATGAGCAAAAGGCCTTGATGGATTGCGCCGCCGAGGGACAAGCAGAACAGCGCAAGGTCTCACGTGCTTTGGGTGAAACCTCGCTCGCGAATCTCACGAAACAGGGCATGCGCATCAACATCATCGCGCCAGAGCAGCAGGCTCGCATGCGGGACGTGGTGAAGCCGGTCTATGAGCGCGCGAAGCCGGTGATCGGGGCCGAAACAGTCGATCGCATGCAGGCGGCTCTCGCCAAGGTTCGTGGCACCAACTGACGCGCTACTCTCAAGCGAGTCAGAATTCCCCAATATGATCATGCCGCCCGGTTTTCTGGGGCGGCATGGTCTATTCCGATAGCGGCTTGCGGGGCTTTCCATGGATATTACGCGCGTCGATCCTTTCATTCTTCATATCCCAGTAACCGGCGGGTCTATCCAGGATTCAACCCATCAAGTGACCCATTGGGGCGTCGTTGGTTGCCGTATCGAGGCCAGCAACAAGCTCGCAGGCTACGGTTTTGCTGGCACGCATGCGCATCTCGCCTCGGATCGCCTCATCACGACCTGCATCAGCGATTGTTACGCTCCGCTCCTTCTGGGGGAGGATGCGGCGCAAATCACCCGGCTGTGGATGAAGCTGGCGCGATATCCATCCGTGCAATGGGTGGGGCGTGCCGGCATATCCCAGCTTGCGCTTGCGGCCATCGATGTCGCGCTCTGGGACCTGAAGGCGAAATCGGCGCAGGTTCCGCTCTGGCATTTCCTCGGCGGTGCCACCAAGAACCGGCTGGAGGCTTACAACACCGATATCGGCTGGCTGTCCCTTCCGGTTGATCAAATCATCAGCCTCGCAAAGCAGGCCATCGAGGTGGATGGATTTCGTCGGATCAAGGTGAAGGTTGGTCAATCCGATCCGATGGCGGATTTGAAGCGCCTCGAAAAAATCCGTAAGGCCATCGGGCCTGACATCACATTGGCGATTGATGGCAATGGCAAATGGGACCTGCCCACCGGCAAGCGCTTCTGCGCAAGGGCTGAGGCGCTCGACATCTTCTGGTTTGAAGAGCCGCTCTGGTATGACGATGTCATGAGCCATCGCGAGTTGGCTCTCTCCACATCGATCCCTGTTGCGCTCGGCGAACAACTTTACACCACCGACGCTTTTTGCGCCTTTACCCAAAATCAGGCGATTCACTGGGTTCAACCCGATGTCACCCGTCTCGCGGGCATCACCGAATACCTGCAGGTGGCGAGCCTTGCGCTTGCTCATCGTTTGCCCGTGGCACCGCATGCCGGTGAGATGAGCCAGGTTCATCGCCACCTGGCCTATTGGCACCCAGGGACGCCTGTTCTGGAATACATCCCCTGGATCAAGAATGCGTTTCTGGAGCCGGCCGAGGTGGTGGCAGGCGATTTTGTCCTGCCGCAGCAAGCGGGCGCGAGTTCCACGCCATCCGAAGAGGCATTTCGCCGTTTTGCCAAACCCTTACGCGATTGATGTTCATGAAAATCACAGCGCTTGAGACCCTCCGGGTCGAGGAATTCGGCAATATCATCTTTGTGAAACTTCACACGGATGAAGGGCTTGTGGGTCTCGGCGAGACCTTTCTCGGCCCCAAGGCCGTGGAAGCCTATCTGCACGAGACGGTGGCTCCGAAAATCATCGGGATGGACGCCCTGCAAATCGAGCAGATCAATGCAAAGCTCTCGGGCTACTATCTTGGCTGGCGCTCGGCGGGAGCGGAAACGCGCGGCAATTCCGCGATCGATATAGCCCTTTGGGATCTCTTCGGCAAAGCGCATGGGAAGCCGCTTTGCGACATGCTCGGCGGAAGAAGCCGCGATTCCATTCGCGTCTACAACACCTGCGCCGGCTACAAATATATCCGCGATGCCCGGGCGCAATCGGTTTCCAACTGGCATGTCGGCGCACAGGGCGGGCCTTATGAAGACCTCGATGCCTTTCTCAACCGTGCCGATGAGCTTGCCCATTCCTTGCTCGAACAGGGCATCTCGGGCATGAAAATCTGGCCGTTCGATATCGCGGCGGAACGCACCGGCGGCTGGGACATCACGGCTGAGGAGTTAAAAACCGCGATCGAGCCTTTCCGGCTGATCCGCAAGGCGGTGGGCGACAAAATGGACATCATGGTCGAGTTCCACTCGCTATGGTCGATGCCCATGGCGAAGAGGCTCGCAGAGCGTCTCGCCGAATTCGACACGTATTGGCACGAAGATCCGTTCCGGCTCGATAATATCGGCGACCTCCGGGAGTACGCAAAACACTCAAAAGCCTGGGTCTGCGCATCCGAGACGCTGAGCTATACGCACGCTTTTCGCGAATATCTCGAAACCGGTGCCGCCGGCGTGGTGATGCTCGATCTCTCCTGGTGCGGCGGGATCTCCGAGGCGCGGAAAATTGCCGGCATGGCCGAGGCCTGGCATGTGCCGGTGGCGCCGCATGATTGCACCGGGCCGGTGGTCTACGCCGCCTCGTGTCATTTTTCGCTTCATGCTCGCAATGCGCTCATCCAGGAGAGTGTGCGCGCCTTTTATACCGGTTGGTACCGGGAGCTTGCGACGGGACTTCCGGAGGTAAAAAATGGTCAAGTGAGCGTGGATTTCTCGCAGCCCGGCCATGGAATCGCGCTGTTGCCGGATCTTGATCGCAGGCCGGATGTCATCCGTCGGCTGACGGACAAGGTCTAAACACCGTTGCGCACGTCGTTCAAACTAACTGATTAGTACAATTTTATGTCGGATCGCCGTGGAAGGGCTTGGCGGGAGGCGTACAGCCGTGCCAGATTGCAGACCCAGCCACCGCGAGAGAGTGGCATTGATACCAATTCGGGAGGAACACCATGTCTTTCGGGCTCAATCGCCGCGGTTTGCTACAATCTGCTAGCCTCGCAGGGCTCGCGCTTTGCGCGTGCCTCACTACTGCCAGTGCGCAGGGTGTCACGCTTCGCTTGTCTGCGCCGATGACGCCCACAGATCAGCGCGCTGTGGCGATGGCCGAGGTTTTCGGCCCGGCCATCAAGGATTTTGCGACGCTGCAACCGCATTGGAACGCGACGCTTTTCAAGCAGGGCACTGAACTTGAGGCGATCGCGCGCGGCAACCTCGAAATGTCGATCACCTCGCCGCAGGAACTCGCGACCCTCATTCCGGCCTGGTCGATCTTCACCGCGGGCTATCTGCTGCGCGATGCTGAGCACCAGAAGAAGGTGTTCGCCGACCCGCTGATGGATGATCTGAAAAAGATCACCGAGGAGCGCCTCGGTGTGAAGCTCCTCTCTGTGATGTATCTTGGTCGCCGGCAGGTGAATCTGCGCACCGAGAAAGAAATCAAAACGCCTGCCGATCTTGCTGGCGTGAAGCTGCGCATGCCTGGCACCGAGGCTTGGTTGTTCCTCGGGTCAGCGCTTGGTGCGAACCCGCTGCCGGTGGCCTTTACAGAAATCTACACTGCACTCCAGACCGGCGCAGTGGATGGGCAGGATAATCCGCTGCCGACCGTGCGCGATTCGAAGTTCTTCGAGGTGACCAAGCAGATCGTGCTCACGAGCCACCTCGTCGATCAGAATTACATCGCCCTCTCGAAGCGTGTTTGGGATCGTTTCACGCCCGCCCAGCAGGCCGCGATCCAGAAAGCTGCGGATGAGGCGGCGGAATCTGGCCGCAAGAAGCAGCTCGCGCTCGAAGCCGAGCTTGAAGGTTTCTTCAAGGAAAAGGGCCTCAAGGTCTACACGCCGGATGTCGATGCTTTCCGCAAGAAGGTGCAGGCCGATTATCTCGCGTCGAAATTCGCGAAGGATTGGCCCGCTGGCTTGATCGACAAAATCAACGCCGTGAAGTGAACGAAGTTGCGGCTGCCGTTTGTGCGGCAGCTGCATTGTTGGGGGCGTCATGACGAAGATTTTGGGTCGGCTGCGCCTCGCAGCGCTGGATATCGCGGCGCTGCTTCTTGGCGCGCTGTTCATCGTTTTTCTCATCCAGATCGGGGCGCGTTATGTGTTTAACGCGCCTGCGCTCTGGACACTTGAGGCCTGCCTCACACTCTGGCTCTGGGTGGTGTTCTGGGGCGGAGCCTTCGTGTTGCAGGAGAAGGACCACGTGCGCTTTGATATGCTTTACCTGTCGGTGAGCAAGCGTACGCAGCGGGTTTTCGCGCTGATTTCTGCGATCGCGATAGCAGCTGGGATGCTCGCGGCGTTGCCGGCGACTTGGAGCTATATCGACTTCTACCAGATCAAGCGTAGTGCCGTGCTCGGAATACGGCTTGATATCGTCTTCAGCATCTACGGCGTCTTCGCGATTATGATGGTGTTGCAGTATTTTTGGCGCGCCTGGTTGCTGACGCGCGGGGCGGATCCGGAAGAACTCGACAATCGCGCTGTCGGTGACGGGTATCACGTCCAATGAGTCTGGCATTGTTCTGTTGCCTGATGGCGCTCATCACGCTCGCGACGATCGGCTCGCCGATCCCGCTGGCGATGATTGTCTCGGCCATCGTCTATCTCGCCGTAAAAGGCCAGGATATGGGCCTCGCCGCCGAGCAGATCATTCAAGGCCTCTATGACAGCTTCGTGATCTTAGCGATCCCGCTATTTATCGTGGCCGCGAATTTCATGAATGCCGGCACGATTTCCGATCGCCTGACCGCGTTTTGCCTTGCACTGGTGGGCCGCCTGCGCGGTGGCCTTGGCCATGTGAACGTGGTGCTCAGCCTCATCTTCGCGGGCATGTCCGGTTCGGCAGTGGCCGATATTGTCGGCACGGGCAAGATGCAAATTGCCATGATGATCAAGGATAACCGCTACCCCTTGGGCTATGCGGCGGCGATCACGGCAGCGACAGCGGTGATCGGCCCGATCATCCCGCCCTCCATCCCGATGGTGCTCTATTCCATCGTCTCCGATGCGTCGATCGGCTATCTCTTCCTTGGCGGAGTGATCCCCGGCCTGATCATGACCGCCGCTATGATGGCGCTGAACTCCTACATGGCGCACAAGATGAATGTGCCACTTGAGGAGCCCGTTCCTCTGCGTGAAATTCCATCAGTCACCTTCAAGGCCCTGCCCGCCCTGATGATGCCGGTGATCCTGCTCGGTGGCATTTATGGGGGCGCGACCACGCCTACCGAAGCCGCGGCGATCGCGGCTGCATACGCGTTTATCGTTGCAGCATTTTTCTACCGTGCCCTCTCGTTTAGCACGATCCGCAATGTCATGCATGATAGCGTTCGCTCATCGGCCTCGGTCGGCCTCATCATCGGCTCGGCGCTGATCTTCAATTACATTGTCGCGAGCGAGAACATCCCGGCGCAGGTGCAGCAGTTGATGAAGGGCGTGGAAATTTCCCCCCTTGTTTTCCTTCTCATGCTCAATCTCTTGTTTCTGGTTCTCGGCTGCTTTCTCGATGCCTCCACGATCATTCTCGTGATCCTGCCGGTCTTTATCCCCACCGCGAAAGCTTTGGGGATCGACCTCGTGCATTTTGGCGTTGTTTCAGTCGTCAATTGCATGATTGGGCTGATCACGCCGCCTTACGGTGTCTTGTTGTTCGTGCTCAACGCGATCACGGGCATTCCGCTCAAAGTGATCATCGATGCGATTTGGCCCTGGGTCGCAACCTTGATCGTGACATTGCTATTCATGATCATCTTCCCCGAGACCGTTCTTTGGCTACCTCGTCAGTTCGGCTATACGGGGTGAAGGGCGATCCCCGAGCGTAGTCGCGCGAAACTGCGACGGAAGCGACCTTTCGTTGCTCCGCAGCTTTTGCCAATGTCATGGTCCAGTGTTGAATTGGGGCTCTTCGATTCTGCCCTACCGGAGAATGCGTCATGCTCACCAAAGCCACCCCATCCGCCAAGAGCGGTATGATACCGCTCAACTGGTCGGATCCGTTCCTGCTGGATGAGCAGCTGAGCGAGGACGAGCGGATGATCCGCGATTCCGCTGCAGCTTTCGCGGCTGAGAAGCTCGCAACCCGTGTGCAGGAAGCCTATCTGCATGAGCAAACCGACTCTGCCATCTTTCGCGAGATGGGTGCGGTCGGTCTGCTCGGCGTGACAATCCCCGAGGCCTATGGCGGCATTGGAGCGTCTTACGTGAGCTACGGCCTTGTGGCACGCGAAGTGGAGCGTATCGATAGCGGCTATCGTTCGATGATGTCCGTGCAATCCTCGCTCGTGATGTACCCGATCTATGCCTATGGCTCTGAGGCGCAGCGCGAGAAATACCTGCCGAAACTCGCTTCGGGCGAATACATCGGCTGTTTTGGCCTCACCGAACCCGATGCCGGCTCCGACCCTGGCTCGATGACGACGCGCGCGGATAAAACCGCCAACGGCTATCGCCTCAATGGCGCGAAAACATGGATTTCGAACGCGCCTATCGCCGATGTCTTCGTCATCTGGGCAAAGTCGGCTGCTCATGGCGGTAAAATCCGCGGCTTCGTGCTGGAAAAGGGCATGAAGGGCCTTTCTGCACCGAAAATCGGGGGCAAACTCTCGCTGCGCGCGTCCATTACGGGTGAGATCGTGCTCGAGGATGTCGAGGTGGGCGAAGACGCGCTGCTGCCGAATATCGAGGGGCTCGCCGGCCCCTTCGGCTGTCTCAACCGTGCGCGTTATGGCATTTCATGGGGCGTTTTAGGCGCTGCCGAGGATTGCTGGTTCCGGGCGCGGCAATACGGGCTTGATCGCAAGCAGTTCAACCGCCCGCTGGCGCAGACCCAGCTTTTCCAGAAGAAACTCGCGGATATGCAGACGGAGATCGCGCTTGGCCTCCAAGGCTCGTTGCGCGTTGGCCGATTGATGGATGAAGGCCGCTTCGCGCCAGAAATGATCTCGCTCGTCAAGCGCAACAATTGCGGCAAGGCGCTGGATATCGCGCGTGCCGCCCGCGACATGCATGGGGGCAACGGCATCCAGATCGAATATCATGTGATGCGCCACGCCCAGAACCTCGAAACCGTGAACACTTATGAGGGCACGCATGATGTGCATGCCCTGATTCTGGGCCGTGCGATCACCGGGCTTCAAGCGTTCTTCTGAGTAGGAGCCGCAGGCAGTCGCCACTGAACATGGCTCGATGCGCCGCCTGGCGAAGGCGTCGATCACGGCGCCTGCCAGCCCGAGACGGGGACGCCCACCCCTTGCTCTTTCAGGATCACTGTAATCTGCTCCTCGCTGAACCGGCTGCGCTTCATGTTCTGGTCTTTTCGATACGGCCAAATCGAACTTCAAGCTGGATTGGGTCACAGGGGCAACGCCATGAGTTCTTCAGCGCTTCGCGCCCTTGCGGGCGTCTGGTCCGAGATGAAACACACCGCGTACGCGCGCCAGTTCGACCTGCTTGCTCCGTTCGCGAGCGGATGAACGACGCTCTGCACTCAAGCCCGGCGCGCAATAGCGGCAGGCAACGCCCTGTTCATGATTGGGATCGGCAGTGTCATCTGCTGTTAGCGGCTGTCGGCACCCATGGCACAAGGACAGGCTGACTGTTGGCTTGAGGGCATGCTCCACAGCAATGCGCTCGTCAAAAACAAAGCAACTCCCCTCCCAGCGACTGTCCTCGGCGGGCACGTCCTCCAGATAACGCAAGATTCCGCCCCGGAGATGATAGACTTCCGAAAATCCTTCCTGCAGCATGAAAGCGCTCGCCTTCTCGCATCGGATACCGCCGGTGCAGAACATGGCGATTTTTCTGTTCTTTTCAGAGGAAAGGCGTTCTCGGACAAAATCGGGAAATTCGCGAAAGGAGCCAGTGGCCGGATCGAGCGCGCCCTTGAAGGTGCCGACCCGATGCTCATAATCGTTGCGCACATCGATCAGCAGGATATCCGGATCGGAAATCAGCGCATTCCAGTCCTTCGCCTCGACATAAGTGCCAACGGCAAGTTGCGGATCGACTGTTTCGTCGCCGATCGTGACGATCTCGCGCTTCAATTTCACCTTCATGCGCAAGAACGGCATTTCGGATGCATGTGAGTATTTCACGTCAAGGCCGTCAAAGCCGGCGATGCGGATGATCGCGTCCAGCGCTCTGGCGAGAGGCTCAGCCGCGCCTGCGATCGTTCCGTTGATGCCCTCATGTGCGACCAGCAATGTGCCCAGGATCCCTTCGCGTTCGCATGCCTCTTGGAGCGCACCCACCAGTTCTTGAGGGGTTCTCAGTCTCGCAAATCGGTACAGGGCGGCAATTCTGATCGGG
>JBOFZC010000329.1:0-7386 GCA_051654985.1 Rhabdaerophilum sp. | reverse complement strand
CTGGAGCGCGAGGTTCTGGGCTTGTTTCAGGTTCAAGCCCGAGCGATCTTCGCGCAGTTGCAGAATGTGACGCAGTTGCAAGCGCGGTTCGATCTCGCGCATACGCTGAAAGGCTCCGCCCGCGCTGTTGGCGCCTGGCAGGTTGCAGAGGCCGCAGAGTTCTGCGAGAGCATGGGCGGCGACACGGCTGGCTGGCAGGGTGGCCTCGTCCAATTGCAGGCCTGTATCGCGGTGGCGCTGGCCGCGATCGAAGAAATCAGCCAGGGCAACTGAGCTTCATCAATTTTTGCCGCGAATACCACTCGCCAAATCGGTGTTGAGACGTTAACTCGCTCCGACTTTGGAGAGAAACGCGCATGGCCCGCATTACCTACATTGAACATGACGGCACCGCCCGCACGGTTGAGGCCGAAAACGGCGCGACCGTGATGGAAACCGCCATCCGCAATGCTGTTCCCGGTATTGAGGCGGAATGCGGCGGCGCCTGCGCCTGCGCGACCTGCCATGTCTATATCGGCGAGGATTGGATGTCGGCCGTTGGCTCTCCCGCGCCGATGGAAGAGGACATGCTCGATTTTGCCTTTGATGTTCGGCCGAATTCGCGCCTCTCCTGTCAGATCAAGGTGTCGGATGCCCTCGACGGGCTGACATTGACCACCCCGAAGCGTCAGGCCTGACGCTTTGCTCACCCGCGCGTGATTTGCAGGTGTAGGGCAATCGCAATCATTCTTGCGCAAGGTATCGCCTTCGAGCGTTTCTTCGGAAGAAATGACATGCAGACCTTGATCCTTTCCTATCTCGCTGGCGCGCTGACCACGCTGAACCCTTGCGTGCTGCCCATGGTGCCCTTCGTGTTGGCAACGGCCCTGCGCGAGGGAAAATGGGGTCCGCTGGCGTTGATGGCGGGAATGAGCCTGACCTTCACTGTGCTTGGCACCTTGGTTGCCTCGATTGGTCCTGCAATCGGGCTTTCAACCGACGTCATCCGCATCGCCGGTGCTTCGATCATGATCGCACTCGGTGCTGCGATGCTGCTGCCCATGACCCAACGCGCTTTTGCGACCGGTCTTGCACCCGTGGCCGACGGCGCTTCGGGCATGCTGGATAAACTCTCGCTTTCGGGTGTTTCCGGCCAGTTTGTCACGGGCATGCTGCTTGGTGCGGTGTGGAGCCCTTGCGCCGGGCCGTCGCTCTTTGCGGCGATTGGCTTGGCGAGCCAATCCGGTTCGGTGCCGCAGGCCGCGATTGCGATGTTCGCCTTCTCACTGGGTGCCACGAGCGTGCTGCTCGCTCTCGCCTATGGTGCGCGAGAGGTTCTCGCCCAGAGAAAGGCGGCGCTCATGGATTTTGCAACTTCTGGCAAGGCGAAGCTTGTCTTCGCGCTGCTGTTCATCGGCATGGGCGCGATGATCCTGTTCGGGATCGACAAGGCCATCGAAGCCGCACTTGTGCGGGCCATGCCGGAATGGCTGGTGGATTTCACGACGCGTTTCTGATCATTCCGCCGGCTGGAGCCGCTCTTTCATGATCGTCTCGTTCCCCGGCGCTGGCTTATGCGGCACGAGGAACGAGAGCATCAGCGAAGTCGAGGCAATGCCCGCGCCGAGATAGAACACGATGCTCGGGTTTTTGAGCCACAACAATCCGAAGGTCACCGGGATGATCACCGCTGCAATGTGGTTGATCGTGAAGGCGCAAGCGGCAGTCGGGGCCATATCGGCAGCATCGCCGATCTTCTGGATATAGGTGCGCTGCGCGATCACGAAGATCGAGAAAACGCCATCGACGATGTAAAGTAGGGCTGCAATCGTGGCATCGCTTGTGAGCGCATAGCCAACAAAAACCAGGATCAGCACCACATTCTCGAAGGCGATCGTGCGCCGCTCTCCCCAAAGGCCAACAAGTGCCCCGAGGCGTGGCGCGAGAAAGGTGTTCAATCCAGCGGTGACCATCAGCAGCATGGCCATTTGCGGCACGGAATAGCCGAACTTTTCGACTAGGAGAAACCCGGCAAAAGCCGTGAAAATCTGCCGCCGCGCGCCGTTCATGGAGGTGAGCGCATAATAGAGCCAGTAGCGCTGGCGCAGCACGATCTTCTTCTGTTGCGGAACCTCGCCCTGGAAGCGCGGAAAGAGGAAATACGCACCAATCGTGATGGCGACGCAGGCGATGCCGATGATCGCGAACAGCAATTCGTAATTCCGGTAGCCGATCCACCACATCAGCGCGAGGCCGCCATAGGCCGTGAACTGCGCTGCTGCCGCTGCTCCGCTCACCCGGCCCAGCAGGCGCGGCGCATCCTTTTTCGGAAAAAGCTGAAGCGAAAGCGACTGATTGACCGTCTCGAAGTAATGAAAGCCCACAGACATGATGAAGGTGGTGATGAGAAGCCCGGTGAGAGTCGGGAAGCCGCCGGTGATGGCAATGCCTGCGCCGAGCACGATGAGCGCGATGTAACCGAGCGTCTGCTCGCGCATCACCATGAACCAGTAAATGGCGGTGAAGGCGAGAAATCCGGGGATCTCACGCACCGTCTGGGTGAGCCCGATATCGGCACCGGAGAACTTCGCAGCGTCTTTCGCGAAATTGTTAAAAAGCGTCACCCAGCCCGCGTAACCCAGCATGTTCACGAAGGCGAGAACCATCAGGAAGATGACAGGTTCTTTGAGTTTGCGCCGGAAGCGTGACAGCGTTTCATCCGGCGTTGCTGGACTGGTCATTGGATTGGGCCCCTCAATCGCGACGAGCGATGAGCCTTCAAGAGCTCTCCGTCAAATCATTTGTCGTGATCAAGCCATTCAAACCACGCGTGAAACCGGCGGTTTGTCCGAAATCAAGGCAGGTCTGTGTGGGGCATGTCAGATGTCCCCTGTCGCCCGGGATCATCATCGTCGCCGGGCCAAGCCTCAGGAAGCCTGGTCATGTTCAATAAATTGCTTGTTCCCGTTGATCTTGGAGAAGAAAAGTTGGCGAAAGCGTCGCTGGATGCGGCGCGCACATTCGCTGAACATTGGGGCGCTGAGGTGCGCCTGCTCAATGTCCGCCCGATCATGCCGTCAACTTACATGGAATATGTGCCAGCAGATTTCGAGGGGCTGGAGAAGGCCCGCGCGAAGGAAGATCTCGCAAGTCTCGCAGCGAAAATGAGCCTTCCCGCGGGCAACGTCAGTGTCGCAGTGCGCTCGGGAGGAGTTTACCACGAGGTTCTCGCCGAGGCTGAAGAATACAAGGCCGACCTGATCGTGGTGACGTCGCATTGGCCGACGCTCGCCACATACCTCATTGGGAGCCATGCAACGAACATCGTGCGCCATGCGCATTGCTCAGTATTGGTGGTTCGATCCTAAATCTTGGGCAGCACCGAGGCCGGAATTTGCCCGGCCTTGAAACGTGTCGGGCGGTTGCGCGTGAGGTAGTCGCGCATCCACCAGCCAAGATATCCGAACATGAAGAGAGCCATCACCCCGACAAAACTGCTTTGCGCCTGGAACGCGTAGATGGCGCTCACCACGAGCCCGATCAGCATCACGGCGCCGATCACCAGCATGCCCAAATGTTTGAAGGGCGCGACACCAGCATGTAAAATCACTTTAGGGCTGCCGGCCTGAGCGCGCTCACACAGGATGGATACGAAACGGGCGTAATCCGCATCCTTTTTCTCGGTTTCGATGAGCGATTTCCACGACAGCGAATCGAACTTCACGCTTCGTCCGTCCGTGCCACGCAATGTGCAGGCGAAGGCCTTGTGCGCGGTGTTGCGTGGTGAGAATGCAAGTGTGATTTTCTCGATTGCAGTCAACGGCATGCGCAGGGTCGAGCGTCCACGCGTGGCGATCAGCTCGTAAGCTGTCAATTCCAATTGCATTTCTGCCGCGAAGGGCCTCGCGCGGTGGCTGTAGATGACGGTTGTGTCGGGGGTAGGCAAGTCAGTCGGCATGAGCGCGGTCCTTTGTCGCGTGACATCTGTTCCCTTGCATGTCCCCAGGCCTGACGTCAAAGGCTGCGAGTTGTTTTGAGTGAGGGAATGTTATGCCGCGTCGTCTGATCCTCATGCGCCACGCGAAATCGGCCTGGCCTGAGGGGGTTGCTGATTTTGATCGCCCTCTCGCGCCACGGGGCGAGACTGCTGCGCCATTGATGGGGCGCTGGCTTGGAGAGCAGGACTTTCAACCCGAAATCGCGCTGGTTTCGGCTGCGCTTCGGACGCGTGCGACCTGGGCAGAAATCGCGCCGTCACTGATTGGCACGCCGGCTTTGTTCGAGCCAAAAATCTACAATGCGCGGGTGTCAAACCTTTTGGATATTCTGCGTATTCAGCCCGCATCCGTGAATGCCATTCTGATGGTCGGGCATAATCCCGGGATACAGGAGCTGGCTTATGGGCTCGCTGATCCCGATTGCAGCGATCTCGAAGCGCTTCGAAGGCTTGCGAGGAAATATCCCACGGCGGGCGTTGCTGTTCTCGAAAGCGAGACGAGTTTCGCCGAAGCTGGATCGCGCTCGATGCGGCTCGTCACCTTCATGACACCGCGATTTCTCGGTGGTGTAGACGAAGATTAAGGCATTACGCTCTTGCGCGGGCGGCATCCAGTCTCCATTCCTTGGCGATGGCGGGGCCTTCTTTGACTGACAATACGCTGCTGGAATCTGTGCGCAACGGCATGGCCGGGCTTGGCGCTGCGCTCGGTTCGCCTGCTCTGCGGATCGGCGTTACGGGTCTGTCGCGGTCAGGCAAGACTGTTTTCATCACGAGCCTTGTGCACGCGCTTGTTTCCGGGGCGCGCATGCCCGCCTTTGCGGCAATGGCCGAGGGGCGCATCGGCTCATGCCGCCTCGTGCCGCACCCCGATGATGCTTTGCCCCGCTTTGCCTACGAAGACCATCTCGCGACCCTGATGGGGCCGGATCGCGCCTGGCCGAATTCTACGCGCCAGATTTCAGCGTTGAGCCTTGAGATGGCCTATCAGTCGCGCAAGTCATGGCTCGGCGGTTTGCTTGGCCCGGGCGGATGGCTCGGCACAGGCGGTTCGCAGCTCAGATTGGATATCGTCGATTATCCCGGCGAATGGCTGCTCGACTTGCCGTTGCTCGGCATGGACTATGCGGAATGGTCGGCCCAAACGCTTTCGAAAGCGCGCGAGGGCCTTCGTGAGCCGCTCTTTGCGCCCTTTCGCGAAGCCCTTGCCACGATTGACCCCAAAGCTGAAGCCAGCGAGGCCATAGCACGCCAGCTAGCGGCGATTTTCACCGAGGCGCTTCGCGCGTGCCGCGCCGAGGGCAGGGGACTTTCCGCCCTCGCGCCTGGCCGGTTCTTGATGCCGGGTGATCTCGAAGGCGCACCGGCGCTCACCTTCGCGCCGCTTGAGGCTTTGGATGGCGAAGCGCCTGCCGGCTCGCTCGCAAGCCTCATGGAGCGGCGTTACGAGGCCTATAAAGCCAAAGTGGTGCGCCCGTTCTTTGTTGATCATTTCTCGCGCATCGATCGGCAGGTGGTGCTTGTCGATGTGCTCGGTGCGCTGAATGGCGGGCCGGAGGCGGTGGCGGATCTCGAACTCGCACTGGCTGACGTGCTCGCAGCGTTTCGCTTCGGCGCGAATTCGTTGTGGTCGAGCCTATTCACGCCGCGCGCCACGCGCTTGTTGTTTGCGGCCACCAAGGCCGATCATCTCCATCATTCCAATCATGATCGGCTGGAAGCGATTTTGCGCCTGATCGTCCGTCGGGCTTGGCACCGGGCTGAGGGCGCGGGGGCGGAGGTGGATATCGCCGCGATTGCTGGTGTGCGTGCGACGCGCGAAGTGCTGGTTGAGAAAAAGGGCGAAGAGCTGCACTCCATTGCCGGCATTCCCATGCGCGGTGAAAAACTGGGTGCTGAGATTTTTGATGGCACGCGGGAAGTGGCCTTCTTTCCTGGCGATCTGCCTGATGAAGCGGAGCGTGTCTTCTCCGGCGATCCCGTGCCGCTGCGCTTTCTCGCTTTCCGCCCACCCCAAGTGAAGGGTAGTGACAGCCTGCCCACGATCCGCCTCGATTTCGCGCTGCAATCGTTGATCGGGGAGGATCTCGCATGAGCGAGGAAACAGGTGCGAAAGCTACTCTGCGCGGCCCCGAAGTCTTTGCTCTCTCGGAAGCCGAGGGTGCCAGGGCGCGCAAGGTGACGATCCGCGAGGAAGCCGATTTCACCGAGGCTTTGGTGCCCGTAGCAACTGTGCCAGTCGCAAAGTCGCGTGCGAGCTGGCTTGGGCGCGCCTTTTGGGCCGCAATTGGACTGCTGGTCTCGCTGTTTCTGGTGGATGCGGTGTGGACGCTGGTGCTGGATCTCAGGGCAAAAAGCCCAGTGGTCGGCCAGCTTGGGCTAGCGTTGGTCTCGATCATTGCTCTCATTGCTCTGATCTGGCTCAGTCGCGAGATCGTTGCGATCCTGCGGTTGCGAGCAGTGCGCCGCTTGCGCGAGCAGTGCCGGGCTGCGTTCGAAAGCCCAACGGAAGCGAATGTCCGCGAGGCGGTCACAGCACTTGTCGCCTTTTACGAGAAAGACGCAGGCTCAGCCGCCGGGCGAGCAGAGATCGAGCGGGCTGCGGGTGAGGTTCACGATCCAGCCACACGCCTCGCCATCGCCGAACGCGCCCTGATGCGCCCGAAGGATGAAGCCGCGCGCCGCGCTGTGGCCGCCGCTGCACAGCGGGTTTCGGTTGTCACAGCCGTCTCGCCGCGCGCAATCGTCGACGTGTTGTTCGTCCTTGCGCAGTCGATTGCGCTCATTCGCGCATTGTCGGCGATCTATGGCGGGCGGGCGAGCGGTTTTGCGCTGCTCGGGCTGATCAAGCGCATTGCCGGGCATCTCGCGATCACTGGCGGCATGGCTGCTGCGGATCAGGTAATGGGGCAGGTGATGGGCGCGGGGCTCGCGGCACGCCTTTCAGCCAAGCTCGGCGAGGGGATTCTCAACGGTGTCCTGACAGCGCGCGTTGGTCTGGCCGCGATTGAGGCCAGCCGCCCGATGGATTTTCGGGCCGAACCACCAATTATTCTATCAGAAGTTGTAAAAACTATAGTTACGCAATAATAAGTTGCGGAAATTCCTGCCGCCCATGGGCGGAATGTGGCGTATTCTTCCAGCAACTATGAGTTGTGTTCCTATCTAAATCATTGAAATACATGGCGTGAACATTCTGGCACGACCCTTGCCAAAGGGAATATCAGGCAGGGGTCATGTCAGGTCTCGCGTTTTGATCCTCGCCGCCAGTTTTTTTCTTGTGAGCGATCGAGGTTCGCGTCCATGGGTATCTTCGGTGCAATGACTACGGCGATCTCCGGCCTTTCGGCCCAGAGCTTCGCGCTTGAAAACATCTCGGGCAACATCGCCAATGCACGCACAACCGGCTT
>JBOFZC010000328.1:0-19850 GCA_051654985.1 Rhabdaerophilum sp. | reverse complement strand
TCGACAAGCGCGTCCATACCCGCCCCACCTTTACGGATCAGGAGGCGCTGGATTTCCATTCGCGCGGCAAGCCCGGCAAGCTCGAGGTGGTGCCCACCAAGCCGATGGCGACGCAACGCGATCTCAGCCTTGCATATTCGCCCGGCGTCGCTGTGCCGGTTCTCGCCATCGCGAAAGACCCGGCGACGGCGTATTCCTACACCGCGCGCGGCAATATGGTCGCGGTGATCTCAAACGGCACCGCCATTCTTGGGCTGGGCAATCTTGGCGCGCTCGCCTCGAAGCCGGTGATGGAAGGCAAAAGCGTGCTGTTCAAGCGCTTCGCCGACATCGATTCCATCGACCTTGAGGTCGACACTGAAGATGCCGAGGCCTTCATCAACGCGGTGCGCTACCTCGGCCCGTCCTTCGGCGGCATCAACCTTGAGGATATCAAGGCGCCGGAATGCTTCATCATCGAGCAGCGGCTCAAGGAATTGATGGATATCCCCGTCTTCCATGATGATCAGCACGGCACGGCGATCATTGCAGCGGCAGGACTTCTGAACGCGCTCGAAATCACGGGTCGCGATGTGCAGAACACCCGTCTCGTTGTGAACGGCGCGGGCGCGGCCGGCATTGCTTGCGTCGAGCTCTTGAAGGCGATGGGTTTCAAGCCCGACAACGTCATGCTCTGCGACACCAAGGGCGTGATTTATCAGGGCCGGACCGAGGGCATGAATCAGTGGAAATCGGCTCATGCCGTGATTTCCAAGAGCCGTTCGCTTGCCGATGCGCTAAAGGGTGCCGATGCGTTTTTCGGCCTCAGCCAGAAAGGTGCTCTCACCAAAGAAATGGTCGCCTCGATGGCACCGAACCCGATCATCTTTGCCATGGCGAACCCGGATCCGGAAATCCTGCCCGAAGAGGTCGCGGCTGTGCGCGATGACGCGATCATGGCGACGGGTCGTTCGGATTACCCCAATCAGGTCAATAACGTCTTGGGCTTCCCCTATCTTTTCCGGGGCGCGCTCGATGTGCAGGCCAGCGCCATCAACATGGAAATGAAGATCGCCGCCGCAAAGGCCCTCGCGGCTCTGGCGCGCGAGGATGTGCCCGATGAGGTTGCGGCGGCCTATGCGGGTTCGCGCCCGCGTTTCGGGCGTGACTACATCATCCCCGTGCCTTTTGATCCGCGCCTGATGGCCCGTATCTCGGGTGCTGTGGCCGAGGCTGCGATGGAGACCGGCGTTGCTCGCAAGCCACTGAAGAGCCGCGCTGATTACGAACGTTCGCTCTCGGCACGACGAGATCCCGTCGCAGGCGTGCTCGCGCGCGTGTTTGAGCAGGTGCGCCGTCGCCCGAAGCGGGTGGTGTTCGCAGAAGGCGAGGAGGAGGCGGTGATCCGTGCAGGCGTGAGTTTCGTCACGCAAGGGCTTGGAACCGCCATTCTCGTCGGGCGCGAAGATCGCATCCACTCCATGGCTGAGCAGGCTGGCATCGACCTGAAAGGCGGCATTGAAATCCACAATGCCAGACTTTCCACCCGGAATGGTGCCTACACGCAGTTTCTCTATGAGCGGATGCAGCGGCGCGGCTATCTGCTGCGCGATTGCCAGCGTCTCATCAACAATGATCGCAACACCTTCGCTGCGTCGATGGTGGCGCTCGGCGATGCCGATGCGATGGTCACCGGCCTCACGCGAAACTATTCTGCCGCCTTGTCGGAAATCCGGCGCGTGATCAACGACAAGCCAGGGCATCGCGCGATTGGCGTCAGCCTTGTGCTCGCGCGCGGTCGCACTGTCATGGTCGCTGATACCGCCATTCACGAGATGCCCTCGGCCGAAGAACTCGCGGATATCGCTGTCGAAGCGGCGGGCGCCGCGCGCCGCCTTGGCTACACGCCACGTGTCGCATTGCTGGCGTTTTCAACCTTCGGCAATCCCGAAGCCGAACGCTCGGAGCGCGTGCGCGAGGCCGTGCAAATCCTCGATCGACGCCGCGTGGATTTCGAATATGACGGCGAGATGGGCGCCGACGTCGCACTCAATCCAGAGATCATGGCGGCCTACCCGTTCTGTAGGCTCTCGGGCCCCGCGAATGTGCTGGTGATGCCGGCCTTCCATTCCGCTGCGATCGCTACGAAGATGTTGCAGGAGCTTGGCGGCTCAACGGTTATCGGCCCGCTGATCGTCGGGCTTGATCGTCCGGTGCAGATCGCACCGATCAATGTGCGCGACAGCGACCTTGTGAACATGGCCACACTCGCGGCCTTCGGCATTGGCGGGTAATGTCGCTGAGGCCTGACGAACCAGAGCTGCCGATCAAGGCAGTTCTCGGAGAACTCGGGAAAGCGCTCGAACATGGTTCCCGTGCCCTGCTGATTGCGCCTCCGGGCGCGGGCAAAACCACCGGTGTGCCCATCGCCTTGCTGGATGCACCCTGGCGCGAGCATGGCACCATTCTTGTGCTCGAACCGCGCCGCATCGCCGCGCGCGGGGCCGCGAGCCGCATGGCGAGCCTCTTGGGTGAACCCTTAGGCGAACGCGTGGGGCTGCGCACACGCTTCGACAGCAAAACGAGCGCGAAGACACGGATCCTGGTGGTGACCGAGGGTGTTTTCTCGCGCATGGCGGTGGATGATCCCGAGCTTTCCGGCATCGCGGCTGTGCTGTTCGACGAGTTTCATGAGCGCTCGCTCGATGCCGACTTTGGCCTCGCTCTGGCCCTCGAGTCGCAATCCGCCCTGCGCCCCGATCTGCGCCTGCTCGTGATGTCAGCGACGCTGGATGACCAGCGGATCAGTGCATTGCTCGGTGATGCGCCGGTCATCCGCTCCGAAGGGCGGAATTTTCCGATTCTCACGCGCTATCCCGGTCGCGACGCCACAAAACGCATCGAGGAGCAGATGGCCACGGCGATCGTCTCTGCTGTGCGGAGCGAGAAGGGCTCCATCCTCGCATTTCTGCCAGGCCAGGGCGAAATCGAGCGCGTGGCGCGGCTTCTCGATGAAGCCAAGCTGCCCGCGGATACCGATCTTTGCCCCCTCTATGGCGCGCTCGATTTTGCGAAACAGGACGCCGCGATCAAGCCCGCCACACCGGGACGACGGAAAATCGTGCTTGCAACGGCGATTGCTGAAACATCCATCACCATCGAAGGCGTGCGGATCGTCATTGATTCTGGCCTCGCCCGCGTGCCGCGCTATGAGCCCGATCTCGGCCTCTCGCGGCTCGAAACCGTGCGCGTGAGCCGCGCCTCGGCCGATCAGCGGCGCGGGCGCGCCGGTCGAACCGAGCCTGGAATCGCTATCCGGCTCTGGGATGAGGCACAGGATCAGGGGCTTTTGCCCTTCAATCGCCCTGAGATTCTGGAAGCTGACCTCACGCGTTTCCGGCTCGATTGCGCCGGCGCCGGCATCGCCGATCCCGCAGGCCTCACGCTGCTGGACGCACCGCCAAAAGCCGCTTTGAGCGAGGCCACCGCACTTCTCACCGAGCTTGGTGCGCTTGATGAAGCCGGGCGCCTTACCGCCAAAGGACGGCATTTGCGCGAATTGCCGATCGAGCCTCGCCTCGCGGCGATGGTGCTTGATGCTGCTAGGCGCGGTCAGGCCGAAGATGCAGCCTGCATCGCCGCCTTGATCAGCGAACGTGGCCTTGGTGGCACGGCGAGCGATGTCGCGACGCGGTTTGAAAGGTTGCGATCGGATCGCGGACACAAGGCGCAACAGGCGCGCCAGATTGCGGGCCGCTGGGCGAAGCGGGCGGACGAATTGTCCGAGGGTTTGGGAGGAAACACGAAGCCACTCTCCGCTGGCGCGATTCTCGCCCTCGCTTTCCCCGACCGGATCGGGAAATTGCGGGGAGAGGCCAGCGTTTCGCTCGCCAATGGCCGACAGGCTGCGCTGGACCCAACCGATCCATTGTCAAAAGCTGAGCACATCGTCGCGGCGGATATCACCGGCACGGCGGCGCGCGCGCGCATCACGCTCGGGGCGGAGATTTCACGCGCTGAGATCGAGGAGGTATTGGGGCACTTGCTGAAAAAGCTGGATGTCACGCGCTTCGAGCCCTCATCGAATGCCCTGCGTCGCCGACGCGAGACACGGCTTGAACATTTGGTGCTCGACAGCGCCATCTTGCCGGTTGAGGCCAGCGAGGAGAATGCGACCCTGCTTGCAGAGGCAGCCGCAAAAGCCGGAATCGATCGTCTGAACTGGAGCAAAGCGCAAAATCAGTTGCGCGCACGCATCGGATTTCTCCGCGCTGCGGGGCAGATGGATTGGCCGGATTTTTCGGATGCCGCTTTGGCCGAAACCGCGCGCGATTGGTTGGCACCTTTTCTGGTCGACAAGACAGGCCTCGCACAGATCGATGCGGAAACCCTGGGGAATGCGCTGGATGCGCTCCTGCCCTGGACATTGCGCAACCGGCTCGATGCCGAGGCGCCGACACATTTTTTGGCCCCAACTGGGAACACGCATCCCATCCATTACGATGGAGAGAATGCACCGCTGCTTTCGATCCGTGTGCAGGAATTGTTCGGGCTCAAATCGCATCCCGCGATTGCTGGCGGGCGGTTGCCACTCACTTTGGAGCTTTTGTCTCCTGCCCATCGGCCCATCCAGATCACGAAAGACCTGCCGCGTTTCTGGGCCGGCTCATGGGCTGACGTGCGCTCGGACATGCGCGGGCGCTACCCAAAGCACGTCTGGCCGGATGACCCGGCGAACGCGACACCCACCCATCGCGCAAAACCGCGCGGGACTTGAGGGTCAATTTCGTTCCCATTGCTGGCGCCACTGGCGCTCACCGGCCGTGCAATCCGCGTCGCCTCGCACCGGGAAGGGCGAGAGATCATTGGTTGAGGGGCTCGCGAGCTCGCGCAGGATTTTCTGCTTGATGGCCGGCGCAAATTGTTCCCGTTCGGTGATCACCACCATGAAAGCGCCGGGACCTCCAATGACGCAATCGCGATAATACTCATCGAGGTTTTCCATGTCATAGCTCGACGAGAAGCGCCGTTTGATCACGATCGGCAGGCCGTTGATCGTCACACCAGCTTCCACAGCCGCATCGCGGGCGCGGGTGACAAAACCACCTTCATTGTTTGGCCCATCACCGGAGATGTCGATCACCCGGCGGATCGGTCGCACCGGCGCTTGCTTGAACCGGTCGATGCCAATCTCGATCGCCGTGGTGATCGACGTTCGGCGCGCGCGACGGATGGGAGCCTCGCGCAGCTTCTGCACAAATTCCTCGGCACTGGCGGCATCTTCGATGATCGACCAATCGGCGAGGATATGGCGCGTATTCACGCCGGCCCATTCGACATAGGTCACCGCGATTTTGCCAACCATGCCCTTGCGGATGACATCAAGCACCAGCGGCGAGGTCAAAGCCTGGATATAGCCTTCTCGCTGCAAACTGAGCTCATCGAGGTCCATGGAGAACGAAATATCGACCGCCAACACCAGAGCAACATCCACATCGGGCCCAGCATTGGGGAACAATTCCGGTGGATCGGTGCTTTGCGAGAGAACGGCATGCGTGGAGGCAAAGGCAATGAGTGCGGCGGCGAGGCCGAAACGGGCGCTTTTGCCGAGATAGGCAAGCCAACGGGACACCATGAAGCCCCTCCCTGATCGAGAAGCAGTCTGTCATGATTCCGCGCCGGGTAAAGGGGTCTTGCCTTCACAATCCCGGCAAAATGCGCACCGATCGCAGCCCCGGACCCTTGCTTTCGATCCGAGCAAGGGCGGGCGTGATCTCCTCGCTCACGACCTGCATATGGAAGGCATTCGCGTGAATCATGCGTCCATTGCCCTGGCTCAAGGCCACATGGCCGGGCCAAAACAGCAGAGTGCCTCGCGGAAGATTCGCAGGATCATTGGGCATCAAAAAGGGCGTACCCAGTTCTGCCTCCTGCATATCGCTGTCGCGCGGTGCGACAATTCCGCACATGAAACAGGCGCTTTGAACGAGGCCGGAACAATCGATCCCGAGACTCGACTTGCCGCCCCAAAGATAGGGCACGCCGAGAAAGCGCTCCGCTTCACCCACCGGGTCAACAGGCCGATCACTAAGCGGAACAAGATGTGCCGTGTATGCGAAACCGAGAGGTGTCTTGAGATAATCGCCCTCCACACCCTCAACAGCGACCTCCGCACCATAGGGCAAGTAACCGACAGGCGTCGTCTTCATACCCGGCCCGGGATAGAGAAAACTGCGCAGGACCAAGACGCGGTGTGTCGGCGGCGGCATGGGCGGACCGAGCGCTTCCGCGAGGCAATAGCCGACATAGGAATCGCGTCGCGCCTGGCCCCAGGCAAAACCATTCTCGATGGCATAGACATCAAAAATCTCACCCGCGAGCAATTCGGTCTCGTAGCCAAGGCTAACATCGGGCGCGCGACGCAAGGGCGTGGCCGAGACTTTCACATGCTTGGGCACAGGCGCAGCAAAGCGCGGAGCCGCGACGCGTCCGCGCAAGGATTCTGCTGCGAGATCATGGCGATAGGCGTTTCGACGAGGATCGAGCGGGTTCATTGCTGATAAAATACCGTTGAAGCTGGAAATCCCAGCTTAACGCAACGGGTTTTCCTGCACCAATTGCTCGCCCCGAGCGATGATCAGATCGGCAAGCCGCTCCAGAAACAGCGAGCCGCGCACCGTGCGCTGGATGATAACATTGCGCCGATCGGCGGGGTCACGGCGTCGTGAGACGAGATCCAGATCGCCCATCGCATCGAGAGCGCGGGTGATAACCGGTTTGGTGACGCTAAGCTTCTGTGCGAGACCCCGCACGGTATGCGGGGGCGGCTCGAGATAGATGGTCAACAGCACGACGAGCTGGCGTGCCGTCAGGTCGACTTCCGCAGAGCGGACCATGTCGAGACCGACATCATGCCAAAGCTTCAGCGCCTGCGAGGGGCGGAGCTTGACGCTCATCGTGGTTTCTTCCTGCCGTTTCGTTGCCGTATAGATCGCAACCTAAGCGATCATTTCGAAAGTGTAACCCTGATCGCATGTATGAAGTTTACACAAGAACATTTCAACTTTTAGTGGTTTTGCCTTTTGTCATGTCCTCGACCAGATTGGCTACCAGCCGGGCAACCTGTGGCTCGCCCCCTTCCGGCCGGCCTGGACGGGCAGAAGGCGTCCAGCCATACATGTCAAAATGGGCGTAAGTCTTGGCGTTTTTAATAAAATCCTTCAAAAACAACGCGGCTGTGATCGAACCTGCAAAGCCCCCGGATGAGACATTGTTCATGTCAGCAATCTTCGAATCGAGCATGACGCGATAGGGCTTCCACAGGGGCAGTCGCCAGACTGGATCATGGACCGCCCTGCCAGCAGCTTCGATCGCCTGCGCCAATTGCTCGTTCTCCGTGTAAAATGGCGGCAAATCCGGTCCAAGCGCCACGCGGGCCGCTCCCGTCAGCGTTGCAAAATCAATGAGGAGATCAGGGCTCTCCTCATCGGCAAAGCTCAGGGCATCACACAGGATCAGGCGACCCTCAGCATCCGTATTGCCGATCTCGACCGTGGTTCCCGCACGCGAACGAAACACATCCCCAGGCCGAAAAGCCGGAGCGCTTACAGAATTCTCGACGATCGGCAACAGCACACGCAGTCGCACCGGAAGGTTCAGGCCCATGATGATCTCGGCAGTGGTGAGCGCTGTCGCAGCACCGCCCATATCTTTTTTCATCAGCAGCATGGAATTGTCGGGCTTGAGGTTAAGCCCGCCCGTATCAAACACCACGCCCTTGCCGACGAGCGTGACTTTCACGGCATTGGGGTCACCCCAGGTGATATCGACAAGGCGCGGCGGATGCGCGGACGCAGCACCGACGGCATAAACGAGTGGGAAGTTTTCGGTGAGCAAGTCTGGCCCGATGATCTCGCGTATATTCGCCCCGAAGCGTCCGGCGAGTTCGTGCGCAGCCAGAGCCAAGGCCTCGGTTGTGAGATCATTGGCCGGACGGTTGATGAGATCGCGGCCTGAGCCAATCGCATCCGCGATCAGCCGCACGCGGTTGGCATCAGCACCTTCCGGAGGCAGAAGCGAAATCGCCTCGCGCAACGTCGTCTTGAAACGGTCGAACCGGTATTGCCCGAGCAGAAAGCCAAGATAAGACAAATTCGGGTCAGTAAGCTGGCCATCAATCCGCCAAGAGCTGGCAGGGAGATCCGTTGCGAGCTTGCCTAAGAGAAACGGTGCCTCGGCCAACCCCTCATCTGCGCCAACCCCGAGCAGGGCTGCGGAAATCGCCCCATCCGGCCCAGGCAAGGGAACCAATCGGCCCGATACCGGTTTAAACCCGGCGCTTTCGGCAAAGGCTCGGGCGGCAGGGTGCAGTTTTGCACTGATTTCCCCCCAATTGACATCACTGACGAGATGAACAGGGCGCGCGGAGGCAATGGACTGCGAAGTCATGAAAGCGGGATATCCTTGGATTCGCTCGGCCACATCGTGGCAGCTGAGTCTTCTTAACGGCTGATTAGGGTTAACGAGTTATTCCTGTTTGGTGAAGTAGGGCATTCGGGCGCGTCTCGTTTTGATTTTGCGCACATCGCCCGCGAGCGCGAAGGACATCCGTCAATGGTCGTCTCGACCGAGTGCAAGAACAAAAAGACCGCGACACGCGGTCATGTGCCGAAGCGTATCGCGCTTCTCGCCTCAGTGATCATTGCCGCGGGACTTGCCGGCGGTTGTTCGGGCCGGTTGGGGCAGTTCAAGGGATCCCTCGGCGATGTCACGGGTTCCACCGCTACGGATCCACGCCAGGCCGATCTCGGCGCGCTCGCCAAGCGCTATGATGCGCGACCCGGCGAGAAGGCAGCTTCTTTGGCCTATGGCCAGGCCCTGCGAGCCAGCGGCCAGCATGCGCAGGCTGTGGCTGTGCTCGAGCGCGCCTCCATCGCCAATGTCGGCGATCGCGAAGTCGCGGCCGCCTTCGGTCGAGCGCTTGGCGATATCGGCCGGTTTGATCAAGCCATGACCGTTTTGAGTCAGGCGCACGCACCGGATCGCCCGGATTGGCGAGTTCTGTCTAGCCAGGGCGTTGTCGCTGACCAGATGGGCAAACATGTGCGTGCCCGAGAGTTTTATCAGCAAGCCCTCCAGATCAAACCCAACGATCCCGGCGTGCTTTCCAATCTCGGCCTATCCTACATGCTGACGCGCGATCTCGCCAAGGCAGAAGAGCATCTCGATCTGGCTTCAAAGCAGCCAAGCGCCGATCCGCGCATTGTGGCCAATCTCGCATTGGTGCGCGACCTGCGCTCGAAAATCGCTGCGGCCCCCGCTGCTGCGCCGCAGAAGGCACGCCCGAAGACGCAGGCACCCTCTCCGCGCTGAGAGAAAACACCGACCTGAGAACACCAAAGCCAGCCTTTTGGGCTGGCTTTTTCATGCGTGACTGGCCGTTGAAGCGCTTCTGAAGCGCTCATTTCCACTTAAAGATCTGGATCAGCGCCGGAGTGAGAATGACGATGAACAACGCCGGCATGAAGAACACGATCATGGGCACTGTGAGTTTCGGAGGCAATGATGCGGCCTTCTTCTCGGCGGCAATCATACGCTGATCACGGCTTTCCTGCGCCAGCACGCGCAAAGCGTGCCCGAGGGGTGTGCCGTAACGTTCGGCCTGGATCAGCACGGTTGTAACGGAGCGCACAGAATCAAGGTCAGTGCGTTTTGCAAGATTTTCATACGCCATGCGCCGATCGGGAAGATAGGATAGCTCCGCCGTGGTCAGCGCCAATTCTTCGGCCATGGGCACTGAGGCAGAGCCAATCTCGGTCGAGACCTTGCGGAACGCATGCTCGATCGACATGCCGGATTCAACACAGATCAGCAAAAGATCAAGCGAATCTGGGAACGCTCTACGCATTGAAGCCTGGCGCTTAGTGGTGAGGTTCTGCAGGTAAATCTCGGGAAACTTCACACCGAGATACGCAGCGCCAATCACGATCATCGCTTGCGCCGCGAATGGCAGGCCGAAACCTTTGTTGATCAACATGTAGATGAGCGTAATCGCCAACAAGCCGATGGGCGTGAAAAGCCGCGCGACAAGGAAGGTCGTCTCTACCTTTGGTCCGCGCAGTCCAGCTCGCATCAAACGTTCTGTCGCCGATTCTGTTGAAAGCCACGAGCGTAGGTTGAAGCGCTCAACAATACGCTTCGCGAATTCTCCGGGAGTAGAGCGCAGGGTGGGTTTCGGACCTCCGCGACCGCTTTGAGCAAGGCGTTCGCGCTCGCGCGCTCGGATACGGTCGCGCTCCAGCGCAACCGAATTCATTTTTTCCTTAAGCTCATTGCGCTCAACCAGCGGCAAGCCGATGGCCACGATCGTAGCGGTTACAGCAATAGCCGTTGCGCTCGATGCGAGGAAAGTAGGGTCAACGAGTTTGTCGATGATCCAGGACATCGTATCTCTCCCTAGATATCGAAATTGATCATCTTACGCATGACCAACCAGCCAAATGTCATCATGGCGACGCAGGCCCCAAGTCCAACCATGCCGGCCTTGGTGGTCCACATCAGCTGGATGTAATCGGGGCTGCCAAACCAGGTCAGGCCAGCCACGACACCAGGCAGCGCACCAATGATCAACGCCGAGGATTTCGCCTCGGAACTCATCGCATCCACCTTGTCGCGCAGCCTTTTGCGGTCTCGGATCACCTTGGACAGGTTGAGCAGGATTTCACCAAGATTGCCGCCCGATTTCGCTTGAATCTGAATGACAATCGCGAAGAAATTGACTTCGGAGAGCGGAATCCGATCATAGATTTTCATGATGCTGTCAGCGATGGAAATGCCCATCTGCTGGGCCTCCACGATGGAGCGGAATTCGGCTTTGAGCGGTTCTTTGGCTTCGTTTGCGATCAACCGAAGGCAATCATTGAGCGGCAGGCCGCTTTTGATGCCGCGCACAATCGCCTCGATCGCATTCGGGAATTCCATAAGAAACGCCTGCCGGCGCTTCTGGGCTTTGCGCTTGAGGATGAAAGGGGGAATGCCGAAACCACCTACAAAGAGTCCGCCGGCTGCAATCAGGGGTTGTTTCGTGAGGATGAGCAGCAAAAATCCAAGAATCAGCGCCGCGGCGATTGAGATCAGCCAATAAGTTTTACGGGTCCAGGAAACACCGGCTTGCAGGAATTTCTGTTCCAGTGTCAGGCGCTTCTTGACCTTCTGGCGATCATCGAGATCCTTGAGCGCATCGGCGACCTGGCGACGGCGGTTGGAGGCGTCCTCGATGACGCGCTTGCGGCTCACGCCGCCAGCAATCGCAGCCTGTCGTTTCTCAGCGCGCGCTTCACCGGTCAGCAACGGCTCAAGCAGAACGATGCCGATCGTGGCGACCGCGAAGGTCGTCAGCCCCGCGACAAGCAAAGACTGCATGTCCATCACGCCACCTTTTCTTCGCGCACTTCGGCTGCATCAAGAGCCGCTGCGAGACGCTTGTCCTCGCCAAAATAACGGGCGCGATCCCAGAAACGCGGCTTGCCAATACCGGTAGAACGATGCTTGCCGATGATACGGCCATTCGCATCCTCGCCGGTTATGTCATAGACGAAGACATCCTGTGTCACGATCACATCGCCTTCCATGCCCATCACTTCGGTGATGTGCGTGATGCGGCGCGAGCCATCGCGAAGGCGCTGGGCCTGCACGACGACATCGATCGAGGAACAAATCATCTCGCGCACGGTTTTGGGAGGCAACGAATAGCCGCCCATCGCGATCATCGCCTCCATACGCGCAAGGCATTCGCGCGGTGAGTTGGAGTGGATCGTGCCCATCGAACCATCATGGCCCGTGTTCATCGCCTGCAGCAGATCAAACACTTCTGGACCGCGCACCTCGCCAACGATGATGCGTTCGGGGCGCATACGCAGGCAGTTTTTCACGAGATCACGCATGGTCACCGTGCCGGTGCCCTCGAGATTCGGGGGGCGAGTTTCGAGGCGCACGACATGCGGTTGCTGGAGTTGCAGTTCGGCCGCATCCTCGCAGGTGATGATGCGCTCATCGTCATCGATGTAGCGCGTGAGGCAGTTCAGCAGCGTGGTCTTGCCTGAGCCGGTACCGCCTGAAATGACGATATTGCAGCGCACGCGACCGATGATTTTGAGAATTTCGGCCCCTTCCGGGGAGATCGAGCCGAATTTCGTCAATTGCTCGAGCGTGAGCTTGTCCTTCTTGAATTTACGGATTGTGAGAGCCGCGCCATCAATCGCCAGGGGCGGCGCGATGACGTTGACGCGCGAACCATCCTGAAGGCGCGCATCGCAGATCGGTGACGCTTCATCGACACGCCGCCCCACCTGGCTGACGATGCGCTGGCAGATATTCATGAGCTGCGTGTTGTCGCGGAACCGGACATTGGTGAGCTGGATCTTGCCGTTGACCTCGATAAAGGTCCTTTCGGCTCCATTGACCATGATATCAGCGATGTCATCACGGGCGAGCAATGGCTCCAGAGGACCATACCCGAGCACATCGTTGCAGATATCCTCGAGCAGCTCTTCCTGCTCGGCGATCGACATCGCGACACTTTTCAGCGCCAGAATTTCTGTGATGACATCGCGCAATTCGTCGCGCGCCGAAATCGAATCGAGTTTGGAGAGCTGCGAGAGATCGATTGCCTCGATCATCGCACCGAACACCATGCTCTTGGTGTGGAAATATTGCTCGGACTTCTGCGGCGCGAGTTCGGCCGTCGGCGGCGGGGCTGGGCGCGCCGAGGACGCGCCGCTCAGAGGGGCAGTTGGAATAGGCGAAGCAGCTATGGCCGGTGCAACAGGCGTCGAGGGCCGTGCCGGGTGGTTCTCCTGTCCGATCTGCGTGCGCTTGCCAAACATACCTGCCTCGTCCGACGTCCTCGTTTTACAAATCCCGAAACCTTAGTTTCAGGAGATCAGGCGGCTTTCGACCCGCCGCGAATGCTGGAAATGCGATCCAACAGCGGTGAAAGCAGCGATTTTTTCGTCGATTTAGCCTGTTCTCGCCCCATCAGGGCTTTCGCCATGTCGAGCATGGCTTCGTTCGCTTTGGACTTGGCCTGAACTTCGGCCAACATCTGCCCATTGTTATTCGCCGTGCCGAACAGGCCGGGGTCGAAGGCGATAGAGGCAATGGGAGTGCTCTCTAGTGCTTTCGCGAATTCGGAAACCGCGATTTCCGGCCGTTTCGCCATGCCAATTTTGTTGATCACGAGTTTTGGGCGCGGATCATTGGGCCGTGCGGAGGCGAGGGTATCGATCAGATTTTTGGCATTGCGCAGATTGGCGAGATCAGGTTCAGCAACCACGACGATCTCGTCGGCCCGCACCAGCGCATTGCGCGCCCATGCCGTCCAGACATGCGGGACATCCAGCACAATGGCCGGCACGGTTGAGCGCAAGGCGTCATAAAGCGGCTCGAACGTATCCGGTCCGAAATCATAAAGCCGTTCAAGGCTCGAGGGAGCTGCCATGAGCTGGAGCCGCTCGCCACACCGCGACAGCAGGCGCTCGATCATGTTGGAATCAACCCTAGCCGGATCAAATGCTGCTTCCATCACGCCTTGGGGCGGGTCTTGATTGAAATCGAGACCCGCCGTTCCGTAGGGCAGGTCCATATCGACAATCACGGTTTCAACCGCGAGATCGCGCGCGATCGTGAAAGCGAGGTTGTGCGCAAGGGTCGAAGACCCGACACCCCCCTTGGCGCCGATCAGCGCGATGGCACGTCCAAGCGGCTTCGCGGAAGGCGTGGAATAGATCTCTGAAAGCGCGCGGACAAAGCCGACCACATCCACCGGTGCAACGAGGTATTCGCTCACGCCACGGCGTGTCAGCTCCCGATAGAGCTGCACATCATTGACATGCCCGATCACGACAACACGCGTGCCTTCGTCGCAAAAACTGGCCAGTTCATCGAGCTGCCCAAGCAGAGCATGCCCACTGGTAACAGTTTCGATGACGATCACATTCGGCGTCGGCGCATTGCGATAGGCCTCAACCGCGGCGGCAGCGCCACCGGCCTGTATACGCAGATGCGCTTTCGCCATGCGGCGATCATGGCTCGCCTCCTCGATCACGGCCACGACCTGGCTCGTTTCGGAGAAGACCTGCACCGCGATATGCGGCAGCGGTGCGATGGTGATCTCTTGGCTCATGGGGCCTCCGACCTCATTCCTTGGGGCTGGCACAACAGCAATGCCACTCCTAACGGCGATTACTGCTGCGCTTCCTTGATCTTCGCGTCGTCTTTCGACCATTTGGTCGAGGGATCTTCGCCCTTGCGCAAAGCTTCCAGATCTTTGGTGCGCTTAGCGACATCAATCGGGCCTTCGAGGCGCGGACGCACCAGATCAACCGGATTGGCAACCTGCGCCGCGATCATCGTTTGATAGGCGCAACCGAGATTGTGATAGGGGCGGTTATGCCAGGTCTCGGTGGAGCTTCCGCTCCCCAGATCGCTCGGCCATAGCCCGCATTTGCTGGCCACTTTCGCCTGAAGGCTATGGAAGGTGAGGCGCACGGGCGCAGCACCCATCGCCGGATCAGCCGGATACGGCACAACCTGCAAAGGCACTCTCACGCCCGATGAAGCGAGAGCATGTCGGATCGCCGAGAGTGTGTAATGCCCGGACGGGCCTTGCGGAACAGTCGCCGTCAGTGGACCATTGCCGTTCGCAGCATATTCCCGGACGAACCCCTGCACATCCTGCATCTGGCGACGATCCAGCCCGTGACCGAGCGCAAACACGTCGAGATGCCGCTCGGCCTGTGTCAGCTTGATCGGATGGCGCTGGTCATATTCATCCGGCGCGAACGCCTTTTGCGTTGGCCGCAGGTTCCCAGCACAGGCCGACAGGCCGAGGCCGAGTGCAAGCAGCGTCGTGACGCGCATTGCAGATGAAATCCTGGCCTTGCTCATGGCGAAATACTCCTCGGATACCAGATCAGTCATTGATGAAGCCCACGCCGCTCTTGCCCCGAAGGCTGTTTGCGGCGGTGCCATAGGTGCGGTTGAGACGGCCCATGAAGATGGTGGATGGGTCGGTCGCATCGGCGAGGCCATCATCCGGCCGCGCGATCTGGCCCGGCGCTGAAGGCTTGGCGATGAAGGGCTGAACGAGAACCAGAAGCTCAGTTTCGAAACGCTGGTAATCGCGCGAGCGGAACAGTGTGCCGAGAATGGGGATATTCATCGCGCCGGGCAGACCATTGATCTGCTGCCGGGTCGATTGCTGGATGATGCCAGCGGTCGCGAGAACACCACCCGAGGGCAGTTCGACGGTCGTCTCGGTCTTGCGAGTGCGGAAACCCGGCATGCGGGCGGTCGCGCCAATCTGGATCGAGTTGTCCGGGTCGATTTCCGCCACTTCTGTCGCGAGACGAATGCTGATGCGGCTTTCCGAGAGAACGACGGGGGTAAAGTTCAGCGTCACGCCAATCGGCTTGTAGGTGAACTGGGTGGTGCAAGCCAGCCCACCCCCCACCCCGGCTGCCGCGCAGCTCTGGCTTTGTGGAATAGCAATCTCGCCACCCGCTAGGAACTTGGCGCTTTCACCCGAAATGGCTGTGAGCGTCGGTTCAGCGAGCGTGCGCAGCACGCCCTGACGCTCCAGCGCGCGCAACCGGGTTGATTTATTCCCGGTGCGGAACTCCGCCATCGTGTCGGAGAGCAATTCGCGCTGCACGGAGAAGGGGTTGTCAGTCGCAAGGCCAAACATGGTTCCGGCCGAGCGCCATTGACCATCGAAATTGATGCCGAGCTGCTTGAGCACCGAACGCTGCACTTCAGCGATCGTGACCTTGAGCATCACCTGGTCCTTGCCGCGAACCTGCAGCGCATTCACAACCTTGCCGGACGTGGAGGGGCCAAGGCCCATAAAGCCGCCCTGCGATTGGCCAACGAGGTTGTTGGCGATATCAATCGCGGTCTGCACTTCCAGGGTGGAATCCACCGTGCCCGCGAGGACAAAATTGTCGCCAACGCTGGTCACCTTGATATCGGCAGCGGGCAGCGCCTTTTTCAGCACTTCACGCAGCACATTCAATTCGCGCGCGAGTTCTTTCGCGACACCAATATCCAGCGCCGCGATCTGGGTACCGGCCTTGTCCATCACGAAGACGCTTGTGGTGCCAGCACCCGTTCCGATGATGAAGATCTTGCGTGCAGTGCGCACGACCGCATTCGCCACTTTCGGATCCGCGACGAACACCTCGCCCGCATCTTTTGGCAAATCCACGATAATCGACTTGCCAATCGAGAGATCGATGCGGCGAGCCAGCACCTGATCATTGGCGTTGGTTGTCATCCGCGGCGTAGGCACGGATTCAAACGGTACACCGCCGAAAGATCGGAGCTTGTCATTCGCAAGAAGCGGGCTGGCACACATGGCCGCCAAGGCCGCTCCGGCCACGGCTCTGAACACGACACTCATCGCAAATCCCCTACTGGAACCCACTGGAAAAAACGCATCAATTCTCGTCATCGGGTGACCTCTTGCGAGACACCGAAGCGCACAATCGTCATGGCGTTATTGCCGCTGCGCGTACGCTTTTCTTCAGGCTTGTTGATATCCACCATCGCCCGCAATGCGAGAGCCAACGTGCCCGTGCGCTGGTTGAGCGTGATGACCTCGGTCTGGGACGGATCAAGCTCGAGGGTCGCGGTTTCACCGACAACCACCCGCTCGCCGTTCTTTTCTTGAATGTTCTGACCAATCGCGAGCACGCGAATATTCGCCAGCAAGGTGCTGCTGGTGAAAACATCCGCGCCGGCTTTCAACGAGGACTCGCCGTCGCGACGCGTCACGATCACATCGACATGATCATTCGGCAGGATGAAGCCGCCAGCACTGGAAGCGCCTCGGCTATCAATCGAGATCGCAATCGCCCGTTTGCCCGAAGGCAGAATCGCGGAAAGGAAGCCCGAGCCATTGCCCTTGATCAGCTTTTCTTCGCGAATCGGCTCGTTGGCAAAGAAAGCTTGCCGGGTGATCGAACCCTTGAATTCTTCAATCGCATTGGGGCGCGCGGATTTCTGAATCAGCGCGCTCGCCGCCAGTTCCTGTGGCCACTTTGCCCATGCAAGTTCGTTTTCACCGAGCAAGGTCCCCATCGTCAGATCCGTGCGGGCAACTAGAACTTCGGCATGATTGGGATCGGCGGCCGGAGGCGGCGCCTGGACAACCACCTGTTGTGGCTCGCGGCCAGAGAGCATTAGCGCGAGAAGCCCGGCAAATCCCGCAATCCCAATAATGATCAGACGTGACGGCTTCATTTCGGTCGTCCACCCAAAAAACAACACGCGCAACACCGCGCCGTATCGCCATTTGAGCAGCCAAACCTCAAGTTATGGTTAATTCCGGCTTGCAAATTGTAGATAATGAAAACTTAAACGCCGGCTTCAGGCCCCGGCGACGCTCATCCAGATCGCGGTCCGTGGGTAAACAGTCAGCCCTGCTGCTGCCAGCGCAATGCCATAGGGGATGCCGGTCTTGGTGTGGTGAAGCCGCGTGATCCAATCCACTTTCAGCGCAAATTCCGGAAGAAGCGCACGACGCCAGTAAAGGATGCCGAGTGTCATCAGACCGCCGAAAATCGAGGCGAACAGAGCGTATTCCAGCAGCACGCCAAAGCCGCACCAGAGCCCTGTTGCCGCAGCAAGCTTGGCATCGCCCCCGCCAATCCAGCCACAAGCGAACATCGAAAACGTGATCAAAAGCACCAGAAAGCCGGCCCCGAGGTGCATTGCCACCGTTTCAAGCGGCATAAGTGTCAACACAGCCATTGCGAAAAAGCCGGCAACCAACAGCAGCGAGAGGCGATTGGGGATGGTCATCGTCAGAAGGTCACTCACCGCCGCATAGGCCATGAGCGCCGGAAAAACGAGGAGCAGAAGCGTGTCCATCGGGCTCATGATTGGGACTTTCTCGGGCATCGCGACAAAGGGGCCCGCAACTTCTCGCGTGGAAGCAAGGCCAGCAATCACCTATAAGGCGGCGAGGGTCGCTGATCCGTTAATGCGCGCGCAATGAGGGGAGAATGCCGGAGAACTCGGAGAAGCAGAAAAAGGCCCGGCGCTTTCTGCGCGAGGACATCGCAGAGATGCGCTTCATCCGCGCGAGCGGGCCGGGCGGGCAAAATGTCAACAAGGTCTCGACCGCTGTTGAGTTGCGCTACCCTTTGTCGTTGTCCGGTTTGGCTGAGGACCATCTCGAGCGGTTGCGGCGCCTCGCAGGCGACCGGCTGACACTCGATGATGTGATTGTGCTCAAGGCCGATCGTTTTCGCTCGCAGCTCTTGAACCGCGAGGATGCGCTTGACCGTCTCGAAGACCTGCTCGCGAAAGCCTCGATCCGCCCGCGCAGGCGCATTGCAACCAAGCCCACGCGCGCTTCGAAAGAAAAGCGCTTGGAGGGCAAATCGAAGCGCTCCTCTATCAAGGCCGGGCGTGGATCGGTGAAATTCGACTGATTCTGCAGCTTCAAATCGCGCGGGCTTCAATCACAGCCCGCAAGCGCGCCTGCTCTGCACCATCGATTGGGAAGCGCCAGACCAAAGCCGTGGCCGCAAGTTTCAGCGCCACCGGCAACCCGGCATAGAGGAAAGCGAGCATGGCGAGACCGGTCTCTGTGCGCAGCCCGTTGGCCGGGTCGAAACCCGCAATTGCCAAAACCGGGAATGCGATACCCACCGCAAAAGCGAGAGCGGCCTTCTGCGCCAAGGCCCAGATCGCGAAGTAAAAGCCCGAGCGCTGCTCGCCCGAGGCCGCGGTATCCACATCCACGACATCGGCCTGGATCGAAGGAGGGAGCATCAGATCGGCGCCAAGCGCAAAGCCAGTAACTACACAGATGATGGCGAAAGCGACGACAGCGCCCACTGGAAGCAATACCGCAAAAACAAACGCCACACTGGCGATCAGCATGGCCGCAGCCCAGACGCGATGCTTGGGATATCGCTTGGCGAGCTTCAACCAGATCGGGACGGAGAGAACGGCGCAGAGAAAATAGACGAGCAAAAACAGCGGCTCTTGCCCTCCCGCCCCGAGCCTTTCGGCCACGAAAAACAGGAACAAGCTGGCGGGCAATCCATTGGCCAGGCCATTGAGAAAAAACGCCGCAATGAGCCGCAGGAACGGCTTGTTGCGCTTCAAGTGGCCTAGGCCCTCGCGCATGTTCAGCCGTTCGGTTGAACGATCCTGAGGCTCTCGCACTGTGGCGATGGCGAGGCCACCGAAAAGCGGCAACAGGATCACAATCGCCAGCGCAATCGCCCAAAGCACGTCGCGCTGGGTGGTGAAGCCGAGCGCGGGCAGCAACGCGGGCGTGGCCGTGACCAGAACGGTCCCGATCACAGTCACGGTTTCGCGCCAGGCCGCCACACGGTTGCGCTCTTGGTAATCCGGTGTGAGTTCCGCGCCCCAGGCAGCATAAGCCAAAGCCGTCGCCGTGGTGCCCAATGAGAGAAACATGCCCCAGAACGCGAGATGCCCCGCGCCTGCACCGGCGGGAGGCACGAGGGTCATCCAGCTTCCGATCAAAATCAGCGGAATGCCGAGGGCAAACCAGATTTTTCGCCGATAACGCCCGCCTGTGCGATCCGATAAATAGCCGACGAATGGATCGATGAACGCATCAAAAAGTCGGACAACCAGCAGGGCAAAGCCCACCGCGGCAATGGGCACGCCCATTTCTTTGGCATAGGCCGAGGGGACGATCACCGTCATCGGCAAGGCAAGCGCCGCGAGCGGAATCGCCGGCAGGGCATAAGCGAGAAGGCGGGGCGCGTTCGGCAACATCACTTTGATACGTGCCGCGAACGCGAACCGATCATCACACGTCGAGA
>JBOFZC010000327.1:0-4183 GCA_051654985.1 Rhabdaerophilum sp. | reverse complement strand
TCCCGCCGCCGCCCTATCTGCCAAAGAAGGGCTGAGTGCCATGAAAGAGGGTCATTCACGCGCTGTCCTGATGACGCGCGACCTCGTGCGCTGCGCGTCGGTCACGCCCGCCGAGGGTGGCGCGTTGGCGCTGATCGAGGGTTGGCTCAAGCCGTATGGCTTCGAGATACATCGGCCCGTTTTCACGGAGCCCGGCACGCCGGATGTCGAGAATCTCTATGCGCGGATTGGCGCAGCCTCGCCGGTACTGATGTTTGCTGGACATACCGATGTGGTGCCCGTGGGTGACGAGGCGGCCTGGACGCACCCCCCTTTTGGGGCCGAGATTTCTGACGGCATACTCTGGGGCCGAGGAGCTTGCGACATGAAAGCCGGTGTCGCGGCGGCGCTCGCGGCGGTGCTCGATCATCTCGATACCGGCGGCACAATCCCAGGTTCAATCGTCTTTCTCATCACGGGTGACGAAGAAGGCCCAGCGGTCAACGGCACGGTGAAGCTTCTTGAATGGGCGAAAGCGCGCGGTGAGCGTTTCGATGGCTGCATTCTCGGCGAACCGACCAATCCGAACGCCATGGGCGACATGATGAAAATCGGACGTCGCGGTTCGCTCTCCTTCGATCTCGAAGTGATCGGCAAACAAGGCCATGTGGCCTATCAGCATCTCGCGAAGAACCCGATCGATGGTCTGATGCGTCTGATGTCGGCTTTGAAATCAACGCCACTCGATGCAGGCACATCGCATTTCCTGCCCACAAACCTCGAATTCACGAGTGTGGATGTTGGCAATCCCGCACGCAACGTTATTCCAGCGCTGGCGCGCGTGCAGGGTAATATTCGTTTCAACGATATCTGGACCAGCGCGACACTTGGTGCTGAATTGCAGCGCCGCCTCGCGGGTGTGAATGATGCTCCGGAGCATCGACTGACGCTCCACCCGACCAATGCCGAAGCGTTTCTTACGGCACCTGGACCGTTTGTGGAGATGGTTGCGGCAGCCGTGAAGGATGTCACCGGGCGCCAGCCCGAGCTTTCCACGACCGGCGGCACATCCGATGCGCGCTTCATCCAGGCCTATTGCCCGGTGATTGAGTTTGGTACGGTGGGGCAAACGATGCATCAGGTCGACGAACGCGTAACGCTGTCCGATATCGACCAGCTCACGGCTGTTTATCGCAGGGCGATGGAGCGGTTTTTCGCGCTCTGATTACCCCGCCTGCCGATGGAGCGGCAGCGGGAGAACGGGTGCGTCGCTTTGAACCTCCGGCTTCTGCTCGAATTCCAAAGCCTCGATCCGCTCCCCACGTTTGGTGACCTTCTCGGCGGAGGTGAGGATGCTGGAGACATCCTCCTGCGCCTGCCGGAAATGGTTCTCAAGCTTACCCGCCCGCTCACCGATGCGGCGAACATCATCGAGGAGGCGGCCAACCTCGGTCTGGATCATCCGGGCCTGATCCCGTACGGCGGCATCGCGCACGATGGCTTGCGCCACCTGAATGGCCATCACGAGCAGCGATGGCGAAACGATCAGAACCCGCGCGCGATGCGCTTTCTGCACGAGATCTTCAAATTGCTCTGAAAGATCGGCGTAAAGCGCCTCCGAGGGCACAAACATCAAGGCGAGATCCTGAGTTTCGCCGGGCAGAAGGTATTTCTCGGCAATATCTTTCACATGCAGATGGATATCGTTGCGCACGCGACGTGTGGCGGCGAGACGCGCCTCATCGCTTTTGGCTTCGCGCAGGGCAGCAAAGCCCTCGAGCGGGAATTTTGCATCGATCACCAGGGGGCGATCGTCACCCGGTAAATGGATGAGGCAATCGGGGCGCGAGCGATTGGGAAGAGTAGCTTGAAAATCAAAGGCGCGGGCGGGCAGCGCATCGCGGACAATGGCCTCCATCCTCCCCTGCCCGTAAGCGCCACGCGCTTGCTTATTCGCGAGAACATCCTTGAGGCTCAGCATCTCGGATGCCAACCCCTTCAAGTTCGTCTGCGCAGCATCGATCACTGCAAGGCGCTCGTTGAGTTTGCCCAGGGTTTCTGAGGCGCGAGCGGCGTTTTCAGCCAGACTGGAATGCATCGAACCCCGCAGATTATCGAGCCGGTCCGCGACGGCGCGGGTCATCTCAGCCTGTCTGGTGCCGAAAACCTCAGCAATCGTCGCCATCCGCCCGGTCATTTCGGCCTGAAGGCGGTTCATCGTCTCGATTTTGTCGTCCAGTTCGCGCTGGCGCTCGGCCATTGCGGCGCGCGCGGCGGCCCTCTCGCTTCGCGCCCGTATGGAGACAACAAGCACCGCCAGGGCAAACATGGCGACGAGCGCCACTGCGCCCACCAGCACTTCTGCCAAGGTGACAGCGCGATCCGCGAAAACAAAAACAATCTCGTTCATCGCGGGATCAAAACACGATTCGGGCAAAAGAACAAATACCGAACGCATTGACCCCATGCGCGGGCTTGGATAAGGCTCCGCGCGCGCCTGTTTTTAGAGCTGAAGTATTGCCATGAGCGTCAAGAAACTCGTCATTCTCCCTGATGCGCGCCTGCGCCAGATTTCGCCGCCCATTCTGGGCGTGGACAAGGCCTTGCGCGCTTTTGTCGATGACATGTTCGAGACCATGTATGACGCGCCGGGCATCGGGCTCGCGGCGATTCAGGTGGGCGAGCCCAAACGGCTTTTCACGCTCGATGTCTCAAAGCGAGAGGAAAATCGGGAGCCAATGGTTGTCATCAACCCGGAGATCACCTGGAAATCCGAAGAGATGAATGTCTACGAGGAAGGCTGCCTCTCGATCCCCGAATATTATGAGGAGGTCGAACGCCCCGCCCGGGTGCGCCTGAAGTATCGCGACATCGATTTTGTTGAGCGGGAAATTGAGGCGGATGGTTTACTCGCTACCTGCATTCAGCACGAACTGGATCACCTCAACGGCGTCCTGTTCATCGATTACATCTCAAAGCTCAAGCGCGACCGGGTGATCAAGAAATTCGCCAAGCTCGCGAAACGCGACGACGACGACGAATAGGACTGGGGCGACCTGTCAGCCCTCTACTGACGCGGTCCGGAAAAAGGGGATTCGGGGCTTCAGAGCGTACACCTGCGATCTGAGGCAAGGAGCGGGAGCTCTTCGCGAACCCCTCAATGCGCCTCGTCCCAGTTCTTGGCTGCGCGCGCATCAACCTGCAACGGCACCTTGAGCTGCAGGAATGGCAAGGGGCCGTCGACCATCACTTTGCGAATCACGGGGATGGCAGCTTCAGCCGCGGCTTCGGGTGCTTCAAAAATCAGTTCGTCATGCACTTGCAAGAGCATTTCCGCGGGCGAGCGCACAGCTTCAAGCGCCGCATCCATTCTGAGCATCGCACGACGAATGATATCGGCGGCCGAGCCCTGAATTGGCGCGTTGATCGCCGCGCGTTCCAGAAATGCGCGCTCGGAGGGGTTTTTTGTATCGATGTTCGGGAAGAAGCATTTGCGCCCGAAGATGGTTTCGACAAAACCCTGCGACTTCACCTGCTTCTTCGTCGCTTCCATGTAGTCCTTGATGCCGGGGAAGCGCTCAAAATACTTCCGGATATAGGCTCCGGCTTCTTCTCTCGAAATGCCCAGTTGCTTGGCGAGCCCGAATGCTGAAATGCCATAGATGATGCCGAAATTGATGGCTTTCGCGCGCCGGCGCACTTCGCTTGTCATCTCTGAGAGCGGAACGCCGAACATTTCCGATGCCGTCATCGCGTGGATATCCACCCCTTCGGCGAAGGCGCGCGTCAGCTGCGGTATCTCGGCGATATGGGCGAGCAAGCGCAGCTCGATCTGAGAATAATCCGCCGAGATCAGCACATGGCCGGGTGTGGCCACGAAAGCCTGCCGGATCTTGCGGCCCATCTCGTTGCGTACGGGGATATTTTGAAGATTTGGCTCGGAAGAAGCGAGCCGCCCGGTCGACGTCGCGGCGAGAGCGTAAGACGTATGCACCCGCCCAGTCAGCGGGTTCACGAAGGAAGGTAACGCATCGGTATAGGTCGATTTCAGTTTCTGAAGCTGGCGCCATTCAAGGAGCTTTTCGGGCATGACGTGCCCCTGATCGGCCAGCTCTTCGAGCACATCGGCACCCGTGGACCACGCGCCGGTCGCGGTTTTGCGCCCATTGGGAATGCCCATCTTGCCGAAGAGAATATCGCCGAG
>JBOFZC010000326.1:0-5303 GCA_051654985.1 Rhabdaerophilum sp. | reverse complement strand
AAACCAATGGACACGATCCATCGCAAGGGCGCAGCAAAAACACCAGACATGTTTTAACCTTTCTAGGTTTCATGTTTGATCGGTTTTTGAATGATTGATTGTTTTTCAATCAGAAATACAGAATAGCCGACGAAATCGATCCTGTGATGCGGTAGTAAAATTTGTCTTAAAAATTAAATTCTTGCCGATATTTAGTTTATTGCACTGTTGAAATTGAATTTTGCAGTTTTTCTAATTCATGTGCGAAGGCCAGAGTCGCGCCTACGTCCTCCGTTGTCTGATGTAGTTCGGTCAGCGCAATTCGAAATAGTTCAGCGGACGAAAGCGGCGTCACGCCGCGCGGGCGGCCAGGAGAAACTTGTCCATCTCAACGCGAAGCAATTCTGATTGCTGTGCGAGATCGCTCGCGGAACTCATCACCTGAGCCGAGGCGGCGCCTGTATTGGCAGCCGCATCATTCACATGCGCGATGCTGCTGGATACTTCGTTCGTGCCCATCGCCGCTTGCTGAACACTCCGGGCGATCTCGGATGTCGCCCGCCCCTGTTCTTCAACGGACTGAGCAATGACGCCCGCCACCACATGAATGCTCTCGATCTTGCGACTGATGGTTTGAATCGAAGCAATGGTCTCGTTCGTGACACCCTGAATTCCCGCAACCATGCTCGAAATTTCGTTCGTGGCGCGCGTGGTCTGTGTCGCAAGCTCCTTGACCTCGGTGGCAACCACCGCAAAGCCGCGCCCGGCATCGCCGGCTCGCGCCGCCTCAATCGTCGCGTTGAGGGCCAACAGGTTCGTTTGCGAGGCAATGCTCTGGATCATCTCCACGACACTGCCGATCTTCTCAGCCGCCGCGGCAAGCTCCTGAACCTTGGAATCGGTTTCATTGGCCGCAGCAACCGCAGCGGTCGCTGTCTCGCTCGATTGTTGTGCTTGACGCAGGATTTCACCAATCGACACCGATAGTTGATCACCCGCCGCCGCAACACTCTGAACGTTGGCGGTTGCCTCTTCCGCCGCGCGCGACACGCAAGTGCTTTGATGCGTGGTTTCCTCAGCCGAGGATGCCAGGCTCTCGGCTGCGGCCTGAAGCTCGCCCGAGGCTGAAACCACAGCGGCCATCACCATGCCAGCATTGGCATCAAATTCGGCAACCGATTGCTCCAGCGCCAGGCGACGACGCTCGCGCTCCAGCTGCTCGTGCTCAGCTTCTTGGCGCATCCGCTCAGTCAAGATGCCGTTTTCCTTGAACACCAGGAGCGCGCGGGCCATGCCGCCGATTTCATCCTGGCGTGTGGTCAACGGCACCTCGGTGTCCCAGTGCCCCTGAGCAAGGCGCGTCATGGAATGGGTCATGCCCTTGAGCGGGCGCACCACACCCCAGATGATGATCGCCAGCGCCACACCAAGGGCCGAGACTATGCCCAGAACGGCTGCGAGAATGGAGATCAACAACGCATCACCAACATCCGCATCGACAGAATGGCGCAAGTGCTCGGCGGCCTGCATGTTGTTGGCGATGAACGGGTCAATCAATCGGCTTGCCGCACGTTCCTTGTCGCGTGTTGTGGTCGCAAACAGCATGTAGGCCCGCTGAACATCGCCACTGACAGCGAGCGCGCGCACGTTCAGCAGCGACTGGATGACCTCGTTCTGGGTTTGAGCGAAGGCACCGAGATCGCGTCGATCTGTGTCGTTCAGGATCGGCAGCAGGCGACTCACCGCGCTTTTCATCTGCTCGATGCGCTGATCGATCGAGCGTGCAAAGGCATTGCGGTCATCAGGAGAGGCCGTGAGGATGATGTTCAGCGTATCACGCTGTATCGCGCGGCTGAGTGCGCGGATTTCACTAGCCTGCAACGCCTTTTCGTTGGCTGTGAGCGCGCGATCGCTCGACTGATTGATCCGCCCCAGAAAGATGTTGCCGGTTAGAGCCAAAGCAACAGCCACCAACGCAAGAAGAAGCACGGGCAGGAAAAGCTTGTGCATCAGCTTTAGGCGCATGGCCCCAACCTCTCAAAATGAACCAGATCGTTCAAAATTAATGAAATTGGTAAAAATCAGATGAAATTGAGAATGGAACAATCGGAGCATGGTCGCGCAGTCGTGGTGGACCGTGCCAACTCAAAAGCGTTCGGCCGACTGATCCTTCATTGATGGCGCGACCCTTGCTCCCTCAATCGTTTTCGCCTATAGCCCCCGCTCCCGCGCTGACACCCCTGGAGGTCGCGGGTTCAACGTCATAACCCGCCTCGCAGGCCGGAAGGTTTTGCTGCGGGCTTATTTTATTGGAGAAACATCATGGCTTCTATGAAGCATCTTGCGGCCACGCGCCGCGAGGGGGTTGGCAAGGGGGCCGCCCGTGCAGTCCGTCGTGAAGGCCGCGTTCCGGCCGTCATCTACGGGGCCGGTCAGCCGCCACTCGCCATCTCGCTCAACTACAAAGAGACGAACACGCTGATCTATGCCGGTCACTTTCTGACCACTGTGTTCGAGATCGACGTCGAAGGCACCAAGGTCCGTGTGATCCCACGCGACTACCAGCTCGACCGCGTCCGCGATTTCCCGATCCATGTCGATTTCCTCCGCCTTGCGGAAGGTTCGACCGTGCGCGTGGAAGTGCCGGTCCATGTGATCGGTCAGGAAGTCTCGCCGGGCCTGAAGGGCGGCGGTTCGCTGAACCTCGTGCGTCATGCGATTGAACTGATCGTTCCGGCCGACAACATTCCGACGTCAATCACCATCGACGTCTCCAAGGCGAAGATGGGCGATTCGATCCATATCTCAGCGATTGCCCTGCCTGCCGGTGCGAAGGTGGCAAGCAGTGGCGAGAAGGATCTCACCATCATCACCATCACCGGCTCGGCGAAGGAAGAGTAATTCTTCTTCCTCGACAGGATTTCCGGGCCGGGTTGCATCACGCGATCCGGCCCTTTTTCTGCCCGCACCAGACCCGAAGGAGGGCTGGACATGCTGCTGCTCGTTGGCCTCGGGAACCCGGGCGCGAAATATGCCGGAAACCGGCATAATATCGGCTTCATGGCGGTCGACGCCATTCACCGCACGCATCGCGGCTCGCCGTGGCGTGTCCGATTTCAGGCCGAAGCGGCGGAAGTTGTTTTGGGCAGCGAGAAGGCTTTGCTCCTCAAGCCTCAGACCTTCATGAACGAGAGCGGCCGGGCCGTGCGCGCCGCGATGGATTTTTATAAAATCGATCTCGCTAAGGTCTATGCCTTCCATGACGAGCTTGATCTGCCGCCCGCCAAGCTCCGGGTGAAGCTCGGCGGCGGCAATGCCGGGCATAACGGGTTGCGTTCCATCACCGCGCATTGCGGCAACGATTATCACCGCGTGCGCCTCGGCATCGGCCACCCCGGCGATAAGGCGATGGTCCATTCCTACGTGCTCAACGATTTCGCCAAGTCTGAGGACGCATGGGTCGGCAACCTCTGCTCAACCGTCGCCAGCGAGGCCGCATTGCTCGGCGCGAAGGATGCTCTCTTCGCGAGCCGCATCCATCTCGCGATGGAAAAGGCCGGCCACATCGAAGTGAAAACACCCAAAGAGGCCGGTTTGGCGAAAAAGGCTGGACAGGGCGAGGAACCTCGCTGAAAAGCAGCGCGACTTTCAATTCTCGCGGGGCTGCCCGCTGATCACGGAACGGATACGATGGGTTTCAAGATGGGCATTGTGGGTCTGCCGAATGTCGGCAAATCCACGCTTTTCAACGCGCTGACGCAAACAGCCGCCGCGCAAGCCGCGAATTATCCGTTCTGCACGATCGAGCCGAATGTCGGCGATGTCGCGGTGCCGGATGATCGGTTGGATGCCTTGGCGAAAATCGCCACCTCGAAAGAGATCATCCCCACGCGCCTCACCTTCGTGGATATTGCCGGCCTCGTGCGCGGTGCCTCCAAGGGCGAAGGCCTCGGCAACCAGTTCCTTGCCAATATCCGCGAGGTCGATGCTATCGCCCATGTCGTGCGCTGCTTTGAAGACAGCGACATCACCCATGTCGAAGGCAAAATCGACCCCGTCGCTGATATCGAAACCATTGAAACTGAGCTGATGCTCGCCGATCTCGACAGCCTCGAAAAGCGCATTGTCGCGATCGAGAAGAAAGCCAAAGGCGGCGACAAGGAATCGAAGGAAATCTTCGACCTCATGAATCGTTCGCTCGTGCTGCTGCGCGAGGGCAAGCCGGCCCGCCTTGTCGAGGTGAAGGCGGGCGAAGAACGCAATTTTCGCATGCTCGGCCTCCTCACCTCCAAGCCCGTGCTTTACGTCTGCAATGTCGAGGAAGCCTCCGCTGACAAGGGCAATGCCTTCTCCGAGCGGGTCTTCGCCTTCGCAAAGAAAGAAGGCGCGCGTGCTTGCGTGGTTTCGGCCAAGATCGAGAGCGAAGTCGCGGTTCTGCCGCCCGATGAGCAGCGGGAATATCTCGAAGCGATCGGCCTCACCGAGCCCGGCCTCAACCGCGTGATCCGGGAAGGTTACGCGCTCTTGGGCCTTCTCACCTATTTCACTGTGGGACCGAAAGAGGCGCGTGCCTGGACCATCACTGCTGGCACGAAAGCGCCTGCGGCTGCGGGCGTCATCCATACCGATTTCGAGAAGGGCTTCATCCGCGCCGAAACCATCGCCTACCCGGATTTCATTGCTTTCAACGGCGAATCCGGCGCGCGTGAAGCCGGCAAGTTCCGGCTTGAAGGCAAGGAATACGAAGTCGCCGATGGCGACGTGCTCCATTTCCGCTTCGCCAACTGAGCTGCACCTGCGACAACTTGACTTGCCATTTACCAATTCGACCTTAGTCTAATCCCTCTGGAGGATTGGACGGAGGTGGTTTGATGACTCATCTTTCGCTTCAATTGCGTGCCGTGTGGTGTCGCGGGCTTTATGCAACACTCTTTCCGTTGGTTTTTGTCGCCACATGGATTGAAGCTGCGCCACAGGAATGGCGCGATGGCGCAATCAAGGCGGTCGGTTTTGTCGTGCTGATGGTCCTTGGCTTCGCCTGTGTCGTGGCTATCGATAGTCGTTTTTAAGTCCTCCTATTTGGATTCCGTCGAGTTTTTGCACCAAGTCCGGTATCCATTTCGCTCGAAAATGCTCTAGTCTCCCGTCAGCGCAAAGGTGCGCCTGGCGGATGAAGCATGCGGTTTTTCGAGGATTTTCCGGTTGGCGCGACCGAGCGCTATGGCGCAGTGACATTGCAAGAAGCGGAGATCATCCGTTTCGCCCGCCAATACGATCCGCAGCCCATGCATCTGGATGCCGCTTCGGCTCAGGCGCAGATGACC
>JBOFZC010000325.1:0-6845 GCA_051654985.1 Rhabdaerophilum sp. | reverse complement strand
GGTTTCCATTCCTTGAAAAGGTCGGCGACTGGAACCGATTTTCCGAGCGCACCGGTGGAACGCTCGTCGAAAAATGCTGCCATTTCTTCGATCTCATGCGCCTTGTTGTCAGCTCCGAACCCGTGAGGGTCTACGCCTCTGGTGCGGCCGATGTGAATCATCGCGACGAGAGCTATCAGGGTCGCGTACCGGATGTCCTCGACAATGCGTTCGTGATCGTCGATTTCGCCAATGGCTGTCGCGCGAGCCTGGATCTATGCATGTTTGCCGAGGGCAGCTACTTCCAAGAGGAAATTGCGGCCACGGGCGATATCGCGAAAATCGAAGCGCTGATCCCTGGCCCGGCGCGGTTTTGGCCGGGTGCCGAGGAGCGGGAGAGCGAGATCGTGTTCTCACCCCGCGACCCCAAGGGACCGATTCGCCGCAAAGTGCATGTCGAAGAAAGCGTCCTGAAGGCAGGGGACCATCATGGCTCGACCTATTTCCAGCATCTCGGCTTCAGGGCGGCGATGCTCGAGTGCGGTGCGATCGATGTCACGCTCGCGGATGGCATTCAGGCCGTAAAAATCGGACTCGCGGCCGAGGAAAGCGCGCGCAGCGGGCGGGCTGTTCCGGTTTGACTTGTCGTCTACTCGCATTTTCTTCACGCGAACCGGCGACCGCTTCGCTTGAAAATGCTCGGTTCACCGCAAATCGCTGACATAGGCGCAATCCGCGGTCTGGCAGAGCGAGCGCCGCCATTCGACCGGAGTGCCATCCAGTGCCACGGCCACACGATCAATCGCCAGTACAGGCGCACCTGTTGAAAGGCCGAGCAAACGCGCATCTTCCGGCGGTGCTGCAATCGCCTTCACGCGCTCCTGCCCGCCGGAAACCGTGATGCCGAAACGGGATGAATAGAGCTCGTAGAGATTGTTCTCGATCGGAATTTCCTCACCCAATCCGGGGAAAAGCTTCTCGGGCAAGCTGAGATATTCCGAAATCACGGGCTTGCCGCCCAACGAGCGGATGCGCGTGATGCGCATGACCCGATCGCCAGGCACAAGATTGAGAACCCGGCGCTCCTCTTCATCAGCACGGGCGTTTTCCACGCGCCGCAGCTCGCTTTCCGGGAAGATCGCCACGCCATTATCTGGCGCGATCTTGAAAAACTGGAACAGGATCCGCGCTTCATCGTGCCGTGCCACGAAGGTGCCACGACCCTGCCGGCGCGTCAGCAGCCGTTCGCTGGTCATCTCATCGAGCGCCTTGCGCACCGTGCCCTGACTGACGCCGAGCTCGGCAGCGATCTGCTGTTCCGAAGGGATCAACGCGCCTGGGGCCCAGACGCCTTCACCAATGCGCTTGATGAGCAGGTCTTTCACCTGTCGGTAGAGCGGGCGAAAGCCGGGGCTTCCCCCCTCACCGCCTGGGCTCGACATCACGCGCTCTGTCGTCATGAAAATTCCTCGCTTCGCATGATGCAATCCCGATTGACACTCTAACAAGTCTTATGTCTTATACAAGAGTTAGCCTGAGGCATTCGCTCGTTTCGGGGCATGCCTGATTTTCAGAACAAAGGACAGGGAGAAGCGTAGCAATGGCGATCCCGCATTTGCTCGTGCATGAAAAGAAAGACACGGTGGGCGTGGTGGTGGTTGAAGGCCTCAAGGCCGGAACCGACATGTTGGCCGTGATCACTCATGACAATTCAGATTTTCGCATCAAGGCCAAGATGGATATCCCCATCGGCCACAAGATCGCGCTCGAGAACATCAAGAAGGGCGATACGATCTGGAAATATGGCCAGGACATTGGCATCGCCAAAGCCGATATCGGCAAAGGTGAGCATGTCCATGTCCATAACGTCAAAACGAAGCGCTGGTGAGGAGAGCAACCATGGCAAGTGCACCGATTGTTGCGAATTTCTCGCTCAACCAGAACAAACTCAAATCCCTCAAAGGTCGCAAGATCGAGGCGCCCGGCTTCAAATCACCCGTTGCACCAAAGCGCCGCGGCGCGATGGTGCAAGATACCGTGATGGCATGGCGGCGCGAGAATGGTCGTGTCGGGGTGCGCAATCACGTCGTGATGCTGCCGCTTGATGACCTTTCGAACGCCGCTTGCGAGGCGGTGGCGAACAACGTGAAGGGCGTGCTTGCATTGCCGCATGCCTATGGACGGCTGCAATTCGGGCTCGATCTCGACCTGCATTTCCGGACACTCATCGGCATCGGCTCGAACCCGAATGTGGCGGCTGTGGTCGTCATCGGCATCGAGGATGGCTGGACGAAAATCGTTGTCGACGGCATCGCCAAGACCGGTAAGCCAGTCGTGGGCTTCGGCATTGAAGGGCATGGCGATATCGCGGTGATCGCGAAAGCCTCTTATGTGGCCAAGGAATTTAGCCAATGGGCCAGCGAACTGGCCCGCGAAAAATGCCCGGTTTCCGATCTGTGGATTTCCACGAAATGCGGCGAGAGCGACACCACAACCGGTCTCTCCTCCTGCCCCACTGTCGGCAACATGTATGACAAGCTGATTCCCAGGGGCATTTACGGCGTGTTCGGCGAAACATCCGAAATCACCGGGGCGGAGCATCTGTGCAAGGCGCGCGCGGCCACGAAAGACGTGGGCGAACGTTGGTACAAGATGTGGAAGGCTTACCAGGACGACGTGATCGAGGCCCATAAAACCTCCGATCTCTCGGACAGCCAGCCAACGAAGGGCAACATTGCCGGCGGCCTCACCACCATCGAGGAAAAGGCGCTCGGCAATCTCGAAAAGATCGGCCGCGAGTGCAAGTATATCGATATCCTCGATGCCGCCGAGGCTCCCTCCAAGGGCCCAGGTCTCTATTTCATGGATACGTCTTCGGCTGCCGCTGAATGCGTGACCCTGATGGCGGCGGGCGGTTATGTGATCCACACCTTCCCTACCGGGCAGGGCAACGTGATCGGCAACCCGATTGTTCCCGTGATCAAGATCACCGGCAACCCCAAGACCATGCGCACCATGCCGGAGCATATTGATGTCGATGTCTCGGGTGTGCTCGCGCGCACGCTCACCATTCCAGAAGCTGGTGATGCGCTGATCGACAACATCGTGCGCACCGCGAATGGCCGCCTCACCGCAGCCGAAGCATTGGGCCATCGCGAGTTTGTGATGACCAAGCTCTACCGGAGCGCGTGACGGTTCGGTCATGACAAAATCCGGGACATCGGATGCGTATACGAAGGCCCGGGGCATTGCTCCGGGCCTTCTCCTGTCGCTTGGTGTGGCGATTGCCGCCGTGCTCGGCGCGCCGTGGTTGAAGGTGATCTCCGCCGGGCGCGTGGCTTTGCCCGACATAGTGATCGCGCTTGTGATCGGTATTGCGTTGAACAATCTGGCACAGCGCACGCTGTTCCAGCCCGGCATTACCTATGCTGTCAAAACCCTGTTGCGATACGCGATCGCCCTGCTCGGCTTGCGCATTGCCTTCGGTGATATCGTGGCACTCGGATGGGGCACGGCGTTCCTGATTGTTGGCGTGATGGTTCTGACGTTGCTCTCGGGCTTCGCGATTGCGCGTTTCTTCGGCAAGGAAGCCGGGCTCGGCGCGCTCTCCGGAGCTGCCAATGCGGTTTGCGGAGCCTCCGCAACGCTCGCGACCGCAACCGTTGTGCCCGACTACAAGAACAAATCTGTCGATATCGCCTTCACTGTAGTGATGGCGAATGCGATCTCGACGTTGGTGATGCTCGCCTACCCGCCGCTCTGCGCCTGGCTCGGGCTGTCAGCAAATGAAACCGGCGTGATGCTCGGGCTGACCATTCAGGACATGGCGCAGGTCGTGGGCGCGGCCTATGCGGTCTCCGAGCCCGTGGGCAACACGGCTGTGATCGTGAAGCTCTTCCGCGTGCTGCTCCTTCTGCCGGTGGTGCTGGCCATCGGCTGGTATTTCATCAAGCGAGGCGATCAGGCTGGCGAAGCCAAAGTGCCATTGCCGGTTTTTGCGCTTGTCTTCGTTGCTTTGGCGGCGCTCAATTCATTTCTGCCGGCAACCGGCCTGGCTGGGGTCTATCAACCGATCAAGGTCCTGCTCGTCGAGGCCTCACGTTGGGGGTTGCTGATCGCGATTGCCGCGCTCGGGCTTGGCACTTCCCTCGGAGCACTGACGAGCATCGGCTGGCGGCACGTGGCGGTGTTCTGCGGTGCGGGTCTCGTCGTTCTCGTTGCCGGAACCGGTGGAATTCTGTTGTTGAGGTGAACCATGCCGAGCATCATCATCACCGAATTCATGGATGAAGCCGCGGTCGAAAGCCTGCGGAAGAGACATGAAACGCTCTACGACCCGAAACTGGTGGATGATCCGGCGCGCCTCGCGCTGCTCTTGCCAGAAGCGCGGGCGCTGATCGTGCGCAACCGCACGCAAGTGCGTGGCGCTCTGCTTGAAGCCGGGCGCAAGCTCGAAGTGGTGGGGCGGCTCGGCGTCGGGCTCGACAATATCGATGTCCCGGCCTGCGCCGAAAGCGGTATCACCGTGATCCCCGCGACAGGCGCAAATGATCTCTCGGTCGCGGAATGGGTGATCACCTCAGCGATGATTTTGCTGCGCGGTGCCTATCATTCGACACCTGAGGTGATCGATGGAACTTGGCCGCGCAACAAACTGATGGGACGGGAGCTTTCGGGCCGGATCATGGGGTTGGTCGGATTCGGTTCCATTGCGCGAGAGGTTGCCAAACGTGCCCGCGCACTCGGTATGGATGTGATGGCGCATGACCCGTTCTTAGCCGATCAGGATCCCGCCTGGACTCTGGCGCGTCCGCACGGGCTCGAACCGCTGCTCCGCGAGGCGGACGTCATTTCGCTGCATGTGCCGCTCACCGAAGCCACCCGCAACATGATCGACGCTCTGCGCATCAGCCGTATGCGATCCGACGCGATCATCCTCAACGCCTCGCGTGGCGGTGTGATCGATGAACACGCACTCGCGGCTGCGCTGAAGAAGGGCCGGCTCGCAGGTGCCGCTCTCGATGTTTTCGAGGAAGAACCGCTTTCAGCGGCAAAGGGCGCGGTGTTCACAGACTGCCCGAACCTCATTCTCACTCCCCATATCGCGGGGGTGACGCAGGAATCGAATATCCGCGTTTCGAACCTCATCGCTGCGAAGGTTCTCGAGCATCTGGACGGTAGGGCATGACCACAACAACACTCACGATTTCTCAGGCCGAAAGCCTCATTGCTTCGGCTCTGGAGCGCTGTCGCACCCATTCGGCCAATGCCACGATTGTCGCGAAAGCGCTCGTTGCCGCCGAAGCCGACGGGCTCAAAGGGCACGGATTTTCGCGCGTGCCGAGCTACGCCGCACAAGCGAAAAACGGAAAGATCGATGGCATGGCAACGCCGAACGTCGAGCATGTTACGCCGGCGCTCGTTCGCGTCGATGCACGCCATGGCTTTGCCTATCCAGCGATAGAGGCGGCAGTCGCGGCCCTCGCTGAAACGACGCCCATGATGGGTGTCGCGACCGCCGCGATCCGCCGTTCGCATCATTGCGGTGTCGCGGGGCATCCTGTCGAAAAGCTGGCGGATGCCGGGCTGGTGGCGATGCTCTTCGCCAACACCCCTGCCGCGATGGCCCCTTGGGGCGGCAAGACGGCCACCTTCGGCACCAACCCCATCGCATTCGCCTGCCCGCTGCCCGATGAGCCGCCGATTGTCGTTGATTTGTCGCTCTCGAAGGTGGCGCGAGGCAACATTCTTGCGGCGAAACAAAAGGGTGAAGCTATCCCCGAGGGCTGGGCGCTGGATGCGGAGGGTCAGTCGACAACCGATCCCGATGCGGCGCTCAAGGGCACGATGTTGCCGCTTGGTGACGCCAAAGGGACAGCTCTGGCTTTGATGGTTGAAATCCTCGCAGCCGGTCTCACGGGTGCAACCTATGCCGCGGACGCGACTTCTTTTCTGGATGACAAAGGCGGCCCGCCCGGCACAGGGCAATTGCTGATTGCTTTCGACCCGAAAATGATCGGCGGCCCCGCCGCAATCAGCCATTTCGGTCGCCTCGCCAGCCAGATCACAGGCCAGAAAGGTGCGCGCCTGCCCGGCATGCGCCGACTCTCGATGCGCGAAAAATCAGAGCGTGAGGGGTTGATTGTGGCGGAAAAACTGATTGGTGAAATCGAGGCGCTTTAAAGCTCAAGGCCCGAGCGCCATATACCCATGCATCGCACCAAAACCCGGGAATGCCCTCATGCTGACCAAGCTCGAATTCAAGAAAGAAGCCAATTACATCGGGGGGGAATGGGTTCAAGCCGCTTCGGGCAAGACCATCACAGTGACCGATCCTGCCACCGGCGAAGTCTTTGGCAAGGTGCCGTCCTGTGGCAAAGCTGAAACCTCCCGCGCCATCGCCGCCGCCGAAGCTGCTTTCCCGGCCTGGCGGAAAAAGACCGCCGCCGAGCGTTCGGCGATGCTCTTCACCCTCGCGAGCCTGTTGCGCGAGAATATCGAAGCGCTGGGCACTATTCTCACCATGGAGCAGGGCAAACCGCTCGCAGAAGCCAAGGGCGAAGTGCTCGGCTCGGCAGCGTATGTGCAATGGTTCGCCGAAGAAGCAAAGCGCGCTTACGGCGACGTCATTCCCTCGCCCTGGGGCGACCGGCGCATCCTCGTCACGAAAGAGCCAGTGGGCGTGGTGGCCGCGATCTCACCATGGAATTTCCCGTCTTCGATGATCGGGCGCAAGCTCGGCGCGGCGCTCGCGGCGGGATGCACGATCGTGATCAAACCGGCTTCGCAGACACCGTTTTCAGCCCTCGCCTGGGGTGCCTTGTGTGAAAAAGCCGGAATTCCGGCGGGTGTCGTCAACATCGTTA
>JBOFZC010000324.1:0-7626 GCA_051654985.1 Rhabdaerophilum sp. | reverse complement strand
GCATTGAGGAATTCCAAAGCCTTGTTCGAGCCTGCGGATTGCACCCAGCGGATCGCGATATTGTCCTTCTCAAATTCCTTTTCCAGCAGCTTCTGATCGCGCAGGATCAAGCTGAGGGGATTGTAAGTCGCGAAATCGATGCGGATTTCTTTGATGGTCTGCGCGCGCAGAATGGCGGGCGCGGCAAACGTGGCACCGAGAACGAGGCCGAGAGTGTGACGGCGGGTGAGGTGAAAAGCGGTCATCGGGGCACTCCGAAGAATCTGCATTGAAGAACGAAACGTTTCTTTTGACGAACAATTCGATATACCGAACGATTGATGCGTGCAAGGAGAATGTCTTTTCGTTTTTCTTGGTGTTTGGGGATGTGATTTTCGTCAAATCCGCATGGTTTGGTGAGGTGCGCTTCACAAGCAATAAGGGCTTGCTCAGTTTAGAAACGTTCGAAAGAATGAAGGTCTGATTTTCGCCTCTCCCGATGCTCCGAACGGAACAGGCCCATCATGCGCTTTCTCGTGCCCTTCTCCTCGCGCCGCTCTGTCGCTGACCTCACCGAGAGGGAGGTCCTGGCGCTCGCCATCGCCAATGAGGAGGAGGATAGCCGCATTTATCAGACCTTCGCCGAGGTCTGCGGAACAGAGTTTCCCGCTTCCGCAAAGCTGTTCTCGGATATGGCTGAGGAGGAGCGCGGCCATCGCGCGATGTTGTTCGATCTCTATCGCCAGCGTTTTGGCGAGCATCTGCCGCCCGTGAGGCGCGAGGATGTGCGCGATTTTCTCACGCGCCGCCCGGTCTGGTGGACCAAGAACCTCAAGCCGGAGCAGATGCGCGAAGAAGCAGCCTTGATGGAGATACAGGCCGCGAATTTCTACGAGCGCGCTGCCAGCCAGGCGCTTGATACGCGGCTGCGCGAAATGTTTGTGCGCCTCGCTGAGATAGAGCGCGGGCATGAGAAGAAGGCCGAAACGCTGCAAGGCGAGTTGATTACGCCGGATGCTGTGGAAGGCGAAAAGGCCGCGAAACACCGCCAGTTTGTGCTCACCTATGTCCAGCCCGGCCTGGCGGGTTTGATCGACGGCTCAGTGTCGACGCTGGCGCCACTGTTCGCGGCAGCGTTCGCCACAAAGAACAATTGGGAGACGTTTCTCGTCGGCATGGCGGCTTCGATCGGGGCGGGCATTTCGATGGGCATTACCGAGGCGATGAGCGATGATGGGAAAATCTCGGGACGCGGTTCGCCCTGGCTGCGTGGCGTTGCCTGTGGAGTGATGACAACCATCGGAGGAGTGGGGCACACCTTGCCCTATCTCGTGCCGAATTCCTGGCCGAATTCGTTCTACATCGCCACCTGGATCGCAGCGGTCATTGTGGCGATCGAACTGGTTGCGATCGCCTGGATCCGCACGAAATACATGGATACGCCGTTCCTGCGCTCAATGTTCCAGGTTGTTGTGGGGGGAACCCTTGTACTGCTTGCAGGGATCTTAATCGGCTCGTCCTGAGTCTTGTTGCCAATTTGTTCTAGTTCGCTAGAGTGAGGGCAGGCCTGGAGAATTCTCGCGCATGGTGTCACGTGTCTCGACTGTTGCGTTTGAGGGGATCGAGGCCCGACCTGTTGATGTGCAGGTGCAAGTCACTAGTGGCTCAGTCGCCTTCGTGCTCGTGGGCCTCGCTGACAAGGCGGTGGCGGAATCGCGCGAAAGAGTGCGCGCCGCGCTCACGGCTTCGGGCTTAGCCCTTCCAGCGAAGCGCATTGTCGTCAACCTGGCGCCCGCGGATATGCCGAAAGAAGGCAGTCATTACGATCTGCCCATCGCGCTCGGCGTGATGGCCGCTATTGGCGCTATTCCCTCCGATGCGCTCGATGGCTTCGCGGTCCTCGGGGAACTCGCGCTCGATGGCACGATATCACCTGTTGCCGGCGTGTTGCCGGCGGCCATCTCGGCGCAATCGCGGGGGTTGGGATTGATCTGCCCGCGCGCGAGCGGAGCCGAAGCGGCCTGGGCCGGAGCGGAGATCGATATTCTCGCGCCACTGAATCTCATACAGATCGCAAACCATTTCAAAGGCACACAGGTTTTGCGTCGCCCCGAACCGGCGATTCGCGAGGCGGATGGGGCGCTTCCTGATCTCGCCGATATCAAGGGTCAGGAAAGCGCCAAGCGTGCGCTGGAAATCGCGGCGGCAGGTGGCCATCACCTGCTGATGGCTGGGCCACCGGGGGCGGGGAAATCCATGCTCGCGGCGCGTCTCCCTTCAATTCTTCCGCCCTTGCGCCCGCGTGAATTGCTGGAAGTGTCGATGGTGCATTCGATCGCCGGGCTCCTCACCGATGGCGCGCTGACGAACCGCAGGCCGTTTCGTGCGCCACATCATTCAGCCAGCATGGCGGCACTCACAGGTGGGGGCATTCAGGCGAAGCCGGGTGAGGTGAGTCTGGCGCATCACGGCGTGCTTTTCCTCGACGAATTGCCAGAATTTGCGCCACAAGCGCTCGATGCCCTTCGTCAGCCGATCGAAACCGGCGATGTGGTCGTCAGTCGTGCCAATCACCGCGCCACTTACCCGGCGCGGTTTCAGTTGGTCGCCGCGATGAACCCCTGTCGCTGCGGCAAGGCGCTGGAGCCAGGCTATACCTGCAAGCGCGCGCCGAACGACAAATGCATGGCGCAATATGTCGGGCGGCTCTCGGGGCCCTTGCTGGACCGATTTGATTTGCTGATCGAGGTTTCGGCGGTGGATCTCGCCGATTTGCTGCTTCCCACGCCGAAAGAGCGCTCGGCCGATGTCGCGATCCGCGTGGCCGATGCGCGTTCGCGCGCTGCGGCCCGTTTTGTCAAACTCGGTGTTCCCGAGATTGCCACCAATGCCGCCGCCCCAGCCGCGCTGATCGAGGAGATCGCGCGGCCTGATCCGGCGGGTGCTGCGCTTGTGCGTGATGCCGCCGAAAAGCTGAAACTCTCGGCGCGCGCGTTCCATCGTATCCTGAAAGTCGCGCGCACGTTGGCTGATCTCGATGGCGAGGAGAAAGTGGGGCGGTTGCATCTCGCCGAGGCGATTTCGATGCGCGCCCGGGCGATTGAGGCGGTTTGAAGCAAAGACGTCTTGCTCGAAAAGCGGCGTCGCTAGCCCTTTCCAATTCGCGCCAAGCGCGGCACAACGGGGCTGAGAACAACAAGACCGGAAACGCCGATGTCCGATGAAACCTTGCCGCTCGATCCTGCTTTGCGCTCAACGCTGGAAAGCATCACCACCGCCACCCTGACCACGGTCTTGCTGAAAAAAGGGCTGCGCAATGTCTGGATCCGCGGTGGCATGCCGCTTCGCCCCGGCGAGGGGCGCAAGGCTGGCCGCGCCTTCACCCTGCGTTTCGTGCCGGCACGCGAAGACCTCGCGACACCCGAGAGCTGGTCATCCCCGATTTCGACCCGCGCGGCCATCGAAGCGATGCCAGCGGGAGTGATCGCCGTCGCTGACGCGATGGGCGTCCGGGATGCCGGGATCTTTGGCGATATTCTCACGGCTCGCATGGTGAAACGCGGTGTCACCGCGCTGGTTTCCGATGGCGTGGTCCGCGATGCCTCTGGCGTGCTTGGCACCGGTCTTCCCGTTTGGTGCGCGGGTGTTGCCGCACCGGCCTCGGTTGCGGGGCTCACTTTCGTGGGCTGGCAGGAGGGGATTGCCTGCGGCGGTGTCGCGGTGTTCCCGAATGATGTGATCGTGGCTGATCAGGATGGCGCTGTCGTCATCCCGCAGGCGATGGTCGAGACTGTCGCCGCTGCTGGAGTTGAGCAGGAGCGCATGGAAGCCTGGATTATGACTGAGGTTGAGAAAGGCGTGCCACTCCCCGGTCTTTATCCCATGAATGCCGAAACCAAGGCCCGCTACGAAGCCACCAAGAAAGCCTGATCATGCGCCTCAACGTTTCTGCCCAAGGTGTTTTTCCCATCGCACCGACGCCTTTTCACACGGATGGCGCCATCGATTGGAAGAGCGCTGAAAACCTGTTCGATTTCTATGCCCGAATTGGTGCCGATGGCGTAACGGTGCTTGGAATCATGGGAGAAGCGCCGAAGCTCGAGCCGGATGAGGCATTGAAGTTGCTCAAGCTCGCGGTCAAGCACCTGCCCGGAAAGCCGGTGATTGTCGGCGCTTCCGCGCCTGGCTTTGCCGCAATGCGCTCTCTCTCTCGCGAGGCGATGGAGGCGGGCGCCGCCGGAGTGATGATTGCGCCGCCGAACACCCTGCGCACCGATGACCAGATCGCGGGCTATTACGCGCAAGCCACCGAAGCCATCGGCGCAGATGTTCCTGTGGTGGTGCAGGATTATCCGCTCATCACGAACGTGCAGATGACGCCGGGTGTGGTCCGGCGGATTGTCACGGAAAATTCCTCTGTCGTGATGCTCAAGGCCGAGGATTGGCCGGGGCTTGAGAAAATCTCGACGCTCCGCACATGGCAAGCCGAGGGGAGCCTGCGGCCGCTTTCGATCATGGTCGCGAATGGCGGGTTGTTCCTCGATTTCGAGATGGAGCGCGGTGCCGATGGCTCCAACACCGGCTACGCTTTCCCGGAAATGCTGATTGATGTCGTGCGTCTCACGAAAGCGGGGAAACGCGATGAGGCGCATGATCTCTTCGATGCGCATCTGCCGCTCTTGCGGTATGAGCAGCAGCCCGGTGTCGGCCTCGCAGTCAGAAAATACGTGATGATGAAGCGCGGGATTTTGACGTCTGATGCCCAACGCAAACCAGGCGCTGCGATGAGCGCAACGGCTCGCGCAGAGGTTGATTACCTCCTTTCGCGTCTCGCCAAGGTCTATCATCGAGCAACACTTTGACATTCCCTCGATCGGGAACCCATTGACCTTGCGTCTTTTTTCGACCACCACGCCGGCATTATCGAAAGCCAATGCCATGCGAGACGCCCATGACCAAGACCTATGTGCTGACTTTGTCCTGCCCTAACAGGCCAGGCATCGTTGCTGGCGTTGCCAATGTGCTCTTCGGGGAGGGGCGCAATATTCTCGATGCGCAGCAATTTGATGATGTGTCCACCGAGCGGTTTTTCATGCGCATGGTGTTCGATGGCGGTGAGGGTAGTCCGCTCAATCCGCTGACCCAGGTTGCCCGCAAATTTGGAATGGAATGGTCATTGCGTGAGCAAAGCCAGCGCAAGCGCGTCGTCGTTCTGGTTTCGAAATTCGATCATTGCCTGGCCGATCTGCTCTATCGCCGGCGCATTGGCGAACTCGACACGGACCTTGTTGGCATCATCTCGAACCATCCGCGCGAAGCGTTGAATGGGCTCGATTTCGGCGAGGTGCCATTTCACCATCTGCCGGTAACGCGTGACACGAAAATGGAACAGGAAGCCGCGATTTGGGCGCTGATCCGGGAGGTCGATGCCGAGATTGTTGTCCTCGCGCGCTACATGCAGGTGCTGTCAGACGGCCTCTCCGCCAAGCTCGCCGGCCGTTGCATCAACATCCACCATTCGTTCCTGCCAGGATTTAAGGGCGCACGTCCCTACCATCAGGCACATGCGCGGGGCGTGAAACTCATTGGTGCCACGGCACATTTTGTAACCAGTGATCTCGATGAAGGGCCGATCATCGAGCAGGATGTCGAGCGGATCAGCCATCGCGATAGCCCCGAAGATTTGATTCGAAAGGGCCGCGATATTGAACGGCGCGTTCTCGCCCGCGCCGTTCGCTTGATGCTGGAGGACCGTGTCCTGCTCAATGGCAAGACCACCGTCGTTTTCCAGGATTAAGCCGCATCCGCCTTGAGCACGCCGCGGCGGATCTGGTCTTCCTCGATGCTCTCGAAAAGCGCACGGAAATTGCCCTCGCCAAAGCCGTCATCGCCCTTGCGCTGGATGAACTCGAAAAAGATCGGGCCGATCACGGTCTTCGAGAAGATCTGCAGCAGGATGCGTGTGATGCCGCCATCCACGACACCTTCGCCATCGATGAGAATGCCGTGTTTGGCCATCCGCTCGATCGGCTCTTCATGGCCATGAACACGTGCCCGGCTCTTCTCATAATAGGTGGCCGGTGGGCCGGGCATGAATTTCAGGTTATTGGCGTCGAGTTTGTCGGTCGCCTCATAAATGTCATGCGCGCCGACCGCGATGTGCTGAATGCCCTCGCCCTTATACTCCTTCAGATACTCCTCGATCTGGGAATGCTCGTCCGCACTCTCGTTGATCGGGATGCGGATACGCCCGCAAGGTGATGTGAGCGCGCGGGAGAACAGGCCGGTGAGCTTGCCCTCGATATCGAAGAAGCGGATCTGCCGGAAATTGAACAGCTTGATGTAGAAATCCGACCACTTGTCCATGTTCCCGCGGAACACGTTGTGGGTGAGGTGGTCGAGATAATGGAACCCGACGCCATGCGGGTGCGGGTCGTGCGCGCCGATCCATTCAAACTCGGCATCATAGGGTGAAACACCCTCTTTTTGCTCGATGAAGTAAAGGAGCGAACCGCCGATGCCGAGGATAGCCGGGGCATCGAGCGTTTTGTCGGCACCCGTGTATTCCGTGGCACCCAGGCTTACGGCATGTTTCAAGGTGTGCTGGGCATCCACGACACGCCACGCCATGGAAGGCGCGCAGGGGCCGTGTTCTGCCACGAAGCGTGCCGCGAAAGAGCCTGCTTCGGCATTGAGCACATAATTGATGTCGCCCTGGCGATAGATCGTGATTGCCTTTGAGCGATGCTGCGCAACCGGCACATAGCCCATGCGCGTGAAGAGATCGGCGAGCACTTGCGGTTCGGGATGGGCGAATTCGACGAACTCGAAGCCGTTGGTGCCGGCCGGGTTGGTCTCGGAGATCAAAGCGGCGGGAGCATCATGCGGGAAGGGGCCCATCTCACGTTTCCTTGTTGCGTCGCGGGCCTCGCAGAGCGGCCCTGTTGTTGTCGATGGCGATGAGAGTGCCGGAAAAGTGGCGCAAGGTGCTTGCATTCGCGCGCGGTGGTTCCACAAATTTCAGCAATATCTTGCGCGAATAGTCTAAAGCATGCATATTTCGTGCATGGATAGCTTTGACCTCAGACTTCTCGACGCATTGCAGCGGGATGGCCGTCTCACAAACAACGAGCTTGCCGAGAAGGTCGGGCTCTCGCCCTCGCAATGCTCGCGTCGACGCTCACAGCTTGAAAACGAAGGCGCCATTCGCGGCTATCACGCCGCACTCGAACCCGGCGCTCTGGGTTACGGCGTCATCGCCTTCGTGCAGGTGACGCTCGCGACCCATTCTCCCGACAATTCCCGCCGTTTCCAGATGCTCATCGAACGTGTCGATGAAGTGCAGGAAGCTTTCGCGGTCACCGGCGAGGCGGATTATCTCGTCAAAATGGTGGCGAAGGATTTGCCCTCGCTGGCGCGCATTCTCAACGAGACCTTCCTGCCGCATGAAAGTGTCGCGCATGTCCGCTCTTCGATCGCACTGAACACGCTGAAAGATGCGCGTCTGGTGCCCGTGGCCGACACTGTCGCAAGGCGTTGAGAAGGCACGCACTGGCATTCGGCTGAGATGCGCATAAATTGGCAAAAGAGCCGACCCAACCCGATTCGGAAAGCGACCCGCATGCTTGCCTTTCAGCCCAATCGCAC
>JBOFZC010000323.1:0-10720 GCA_051654985.1 Rhabdaerophilum sp. | reverse complement strand
CGTTGCCGATGCCGCGGCTGGTGATCTGCTCACCAAGCCACATCAGGAACAATGTGCCGCCCGTCAGCGTGATCACGGTCGAGAGGATGAAGAAGGGCCCCGGATTCTGAACGATCGAGCCCGAGCTTTGCAGGCCGACCGCAATGCCCCAGGCCTGGAACAGCGCCAGAACCAGCGTGAGATAGCGCGTATACTGGTTGAGCTGGCGGCGACCCGACTCGCCTTCTTTTTTCAGCGCCTCAAGTGTTGGAGAAACAGTCGTCATCAGCTGGATGATAATCGAGGCCGAAATATACGGCATGATGTTCAGCGCGAAGATTGCGAGACGGCCCACCGCGCCGCCGGAGAACATGTTGAAGAGGCCAAGCACACCAGCCTGGCCCTGCTTGAAGATTTCAGCCACCGATTCGGGGTTGATACCAGGCAGCGGGATGTAAGTGCCGAGGCGATAAACCAGCAACGCGCCGAGCGTGAACCAGATGCGCTTTTTCAGCTCTTCCGCTTTCGCAAGCGCGCCGAAATTCAGATTTGCTGCAAGCTGTTCTGCTGCGGATGCCATGGTCGGCCCTGTCCCCTCACGCGAGCGACCGGCCGGGCTTGAGCAAGCACGGAAGGCCCCTGCCGAAACGTTTCCGGCACCTTCCCCGTCCCGTGCCTTTGGCACGTCCCCCGAGCACAATCAGCCTTGGGGAGACGGGGGGCACCCCATTCTCTTCAGAGCATTTTCGGCGAATTCAAATTCCCCGGAAATGCTCCGCTTATTCTTGGTCGCATTCTCTTCACGCGAACCGGAAGTCCACTTCGCTTGAGAATGCTTCTAGTAACAACGGCGCCGGAGGATTTCCACCGGCGCCATTGATTTTATCAAGCACTCGCGGCTTCGCGGGCCGGGGCCAGAAGCTTCACCGAGCCGCCGGCCTTCTCGATCGCGGAAACTGCGCTCTTCGAGGCACGGAACACCTCGAAAGCCAGCTTCGCCTTGAGTTCGCCGACGCCGAGGATCTTCACGCCGTCGCGAACGCGCGAGCAAATGCCCGCCGCCACGAGAACGTCGATCGTCACGGTGGTCTTCGAATCGAGCTTGCCGGCATCCACCGCTTGCTGAATGCGCCCGATATTCACCTCGTTGAGGTCGAGCGCGTTGTAGTTGTTGAAGCCACGCTTGGGCAGGCGACGATGAAGCGGCATCTGGCCGCCTTCGAAGCCCTTCACGGCCACGCCAGTGCGGGCCTTCTGACCCTTCACGCCGCGTCCTGCCGTCTTGCCCTTGCCGGAACCGATACCACGGCCCACACGCATGCGGTCCTTGGTGGCGCCTTCATTGTCACGCAGATCGTTGAGTTTCATGTCACCCTCCTCACTGCTCGATGATGCGGACGAGATGCGCGACCTTCGCGACCATGCCCCTCGTGGAGGGGTTGTCGGGAAGGGTCGAGCGACGACCGATCTTGTTGAGTTTCAAGCCAACCAAAGTGGCGCGCTGGTCGGCCGGACGGCGCGATGCGCTACCATACTGCTCGACGGTGATGGTCTTTTCTGCTGCTTTCGCCATGACAAGACCCCCTTACGCGTCTTGAGCCTCGGCGCCTTCAACCTGGCGACGAGCCTGCAGAACGGAGACCTTCATGCCGCGACGCGCCGCGACCGAACGCGGGCTGTCTTCAGCCTTCAGGGCATCAAAGGTCGCACGGACCATGTTGTAAGGATTCGACGAGCCAAGCGACTTGGCGACAACGTCGCTCATGCCGACGCACTCGAGAATCGCGCGCATCGGGCCACCTGCGATGATGCCGGTGCCCGGAGGTGCCGACCGCAGAAGAACCTTGCCAGCGCCGTGATGACCACGCACATCATGGTGCAATGTGCGGCCATCACGCAGCGACACACGCAGAAGGCCGCGCTTGGCGCTTTCCGTTGCCTTGCGGATGGCTTCCGGCACTTCACGCGCCTTGCCGTGGCCGAAACCGACGCGGCCCTTCTGGTCGCCAACCACCACGAGAGCGGCGAACGCCATACGGCGGCCGCCCTTCACGGTTTTCGCGACACGGTTGATATGCACAAGGCGATCGACAAACTCGTTGTCGCGTTCTTCGCGCTCGCCTTCGCGCTCGCGACGACGGCCACCCTCACGGGAGCGGCCACCGCCACCTTCACGTTCTGCTGCCATTTCTTTCTTCCTCACTTGCGCGGAAAACACGTGTCTTCCGCTCGCTTGGGGGCTGGTGACCTAGGCCACTGCCCACATGATCACGGGCGGATCGCTCCGCCCGGTCAATTCTCGGTTCTAAAGCCTGTCGTGGCTTAGAAATCAAGTCCGCCTTCGCGGGCACCCTCCGCGAGCGCTTTCACGCGCCCGTGGTAGAGATACGAACCGCGATCGAAGACCACTGTCGTGATGCCAGCCTTCACAGCGCGCTCCGCGAGGAGCTTGCCGATGGTTTTAGCAGCTTCAATGTCAGCACCGGTCTTCAGCTTGCCACGCAGATCCTTTTCGACGGACGAGGCAGCCACCACGGTGACACCCTGCGCGTCGTCGATGATCTGAGCATAGATCTGCTTCGAAGAGCGGAACACAGACAGGCGCGGGCGGCCATTCGCGGCCGCACGAACCTGCCGGCGAACGCGCGCCTTGCGGCGTTCAATCGGGGAAAGTTGTGCCATATCGCCCTCGCCTTACTTCTTCTTGCCTTCCTTGCGGAAGATGAATTCGCCCTCATACTTGACGCCCTTGCCCTTGTAGGGTTCGGGGCCACGATAGGCGCGGATTTCGGCGGCAACCTGGCCAACCTGCTGGCGATCGATACCCGTAATGACGATTTCCGTCGGTTTCGGGGTCACGACCGTGATTCCAGCGGGAACCATGTAGATCACCTCATGGCTGTAGCCGAGCGAGAGATTGACGCTCTTGCCCTGAGCTGCAGCCTTGTAGCCCACGCCGTTGATCTCGAGCTTCTTCTCGAAGCCCTTCGACACGCCGGTGGCGATGTTGTTGAGTTGCGCGCGGCTCGTGCCCCAGAGGGCGCGGGCCTGGCGCGTTTCCGTGCGCGGGCTCACCGTGATCTGGTTGCCCTCGAGCACCACCGCCACGTCATCCGGAACCCGGAAGGACAATTCACCCTTCGGACCCTTCATCGAGACGTTCTGGCCTTCGACGCGCGGGGTTACACCCGCGGGGATGTCAACAGGCTTCTTGCCGACTTTCGACATGATACCCTCGCCCTTAGAAGACTGTGCAGAGCACTTCGCCGCCAACATTGCGATCACGGGCCTCATGGTCCGCCATCACGCCGCTGGGCGTCGAAATGATCGTGATGCCGAGACCATTCGCAACGCGCGGCATGGAATCGACGGATGAATAGACGCGACGGCCCGGCTTCGAGACGCGCTTGATCTCCCGAATGGCCGGCTGGCCATCGAAATACTTCAGCTCGACATCAAATTCGATGCGGCCATTCTCGAACTTGGTTTCGGAATAGCCACGGATATAGCCTTCGCTCTTCAGAACATCGAGCAGACGGGCGCGCATTTTCGAACCCGGCGTCGAAACGACGGATTTGCGGCGCATCTGCGCGTTGCGAATACGGGCGATCAAATCGCCGAGAGGATCGTTCACCATCATGGATGCGCCCTCCTTTACCAGCTGGATTTCACGAGGCCGGGGATCAGACCCCGGTTGCCGAGTTCACGCAGCGCGATACGGCTGACCTTGAACTTGCGATAATTCGCGCGCGAACGGCCCGACACCTCACAACGGAGGCGGAAGCGGTTCTCGGCGGAATTACGCGGCATCTGCGCGAGTTTGAGGGTCGCGGCGAAGCGCTCCTCGATCGGCAGTTCCTTGTTCATCACAATGGCTTTCAACGCCGAACGCTTGCCAGACTTCTGCTTGGCAAGGCGCTCGCGGCGCTTATTCTTTTCGATCATGCCCTTTTTGGCCATGTCTTGGACTCCTGGTCTCCGCGTTTAAGCGCGTGGCTTACTGCCGGAAAGGGAAGTTGAACAACTTGAGGAGAGCGCGTGCTTCCTCGTCCGTTTTTGCCGATGTGCACACGATCACATCCATGCCCCAGATTTGATCAACCTTGTCGTAGTTGATTTCCGGGAAAATGATGTGCTCTTTGATGCCCATGGCGTAATTGCCCCGGCCGTCGAACGATTTCGCGTTCAGGCCGCGGAAGTCGCGGACGCGCGGCAGCGCAACCGTGACGAACCGATCGAGAAACTCATACATATTCGCCTTGCGGAGCGTCACTTTCGCACCGATCGGCATGTTCTCGCGCACTTTGAACTGCGCGATGGCCTTGCGGGCCCGAGTGATAACCGGCTTCTGGCCCGCGATCATCGCGAGGTCAGCGGCGGCCACCGTGGCCTTCTTGGAATCGGCCGTGGATTCGCCCACGCCCATGTTCAGCACGATCTTTTCAAGGCGCGGAACTTCCATGATGTTCTTGTAGCCGAACTGCTCACGCATTTGCGGCACAATGACATCGCGATAAAACGCCTTGAGGCGCGGTTCGTAATTGGCCGTATCAAGCATCGATCTGCTCCCCGGAACGCTTGGCAACACGGACCTTACGGCCGTCAGCCAGCACCTTGAAGCCGACGCGCGTCGGCTTGCCATCCTTCGGATCGGCAATCGCCAGGTTCGACAGGTTCACTGCCGCTTCCTTGGTGATGATGCCGCCCTGCTGAGTCTGGGTCTGGCGAAGGTGACGCTTCACCTGCGCCACGCCACGCACAACCGCACGGCCCTCGACCGGACGCACTTCGAGCACTTCGCCCGATTTGCCCTTGTCGCGACCAGTAATGACGACAACCTTGTCGCCCTTCTTGATTTTTGCGGCCATCACAGCACCTCAGGCGCAAGCGAGATGATCTTCATATGGTTCCGGGCGCGCAATTCACGCGGAACCGGGCCAAAGATACGGGTACCAATCGGCTCCGCGTCCTTGTTGATCAGCACGGCCGCATTGCGGTCGAACCGGATAACCGAGCCATCCGCGCGGCGGATGTCCTTGGCGGTGCGAACGACGATCGCCTTCATGACGTCGCCCTTCTTCACGCGTCCCTTCGGGATCGCTTCCTTGATCGAGACGACGATGATGTCGCCCACGCCGGCATATTTCCGCTTCGAGCCGCCAAGCACCTTAATGCACATGACACGGCGCGCGCCGGAATTATCGGCAACGTCGAGATTGGTTTGCATCTGGATCATCTGATGATCCTTCCTTTCATTCAGATCGGTTTCCGGGTCTCCCCGGACTTCGCCTGAGGGCCCTGCCCTCGCCCTTGCGGACTAGATCAGGAGGCCTTCTCCTTGCCGAGCACAACCCAGCGCTTCAGCCTGGAAATCGGAGCCGATTCCTGGATGAACACCTCGTCACCTGTCTTGAAGGCGTTGCCTTCATCATGCGCGTGGTAGTTCTTGGACCGGCGAACGGTTTTCTTGAACAGCGGATGCGTGAAGCGGCGTTCCACTTTCACAACCACCGTTTTGTCCTGGACGTCGCTGACGACGACGCCCTGCAGAATGCGTTTTGGCATCGTTTTCTCCTCAGCCCTTCGCCGCAGCGATCAGCTTGTTGCGCTGGATCGTCTTGATCCGCGCGATATCACGCCGAACCTCACGCACGCGACCAACATTTTCAAGCTGGCCGGTTGCGCGCTGGAAGCGCAGGTTGAATTGCTCCTTCTTCAGCCGCAGGACTTCATCCTGAAGCTGATCCGCGCTCATCACGCGGAGATCGGAGACGCGCTGTGACGTCTTCATATCTTCGATCCTCACTCGACGATGCGCTGCACGAACCGCGTGCGCACGGGGAGCTTCGCGGCAGCGAGGTCCAGGGCTTCACGAGCAACCTCGGCGGAAACACCGCCCAGTTCGAACATGATGCGACCCGGCTCGACGCGCGCGGCCCAATATTCAGGAGCACCCTTGCCGGAGCCCATGCGGACTTCGGCAGGCTTTGATGACACCGGCAGATCCGGAAACACCCGAATCCAGACGCGGCCAACGCGCTTCATATGGCGCGTCATGGCCCGGCGGGCCGCCTCGATCTGGCGTGCGGTGATCCGCTCCGGCTCCATCGCTTTGAGGCCGAACTCACCAAAAGCGAGTTCAAACCCGCCCTTGGCCGCGCCCTTGATGCGACCCTTGAAAGCTTTACGAAACTTGGTCTTCTTTGGCTGAAGCATGATCTAACCCTCAGGCCCCTTCCGGCGAACGGCGGCCCTGCGAGCGATGATCATCCGACGAGGTGCGCTTGTCCTGCGCCATCGGGTCATGCTCGAGGATCTCACCCTTGAAGATCCACACCTTCACTCCGCACGTGCCATAGGCCGTATGCGCAGTGGCGATGCCATAATCGATATCGGCGCGCAACGTATGCAGCGGTACGCGACCTTCGCGATACCACTCCACGCGCGCGATTTCCGCGCCGCCGAGACGGCCCGAGCAGGTGATCTTGATGCCTTCGGCACCCAAACGCATGGCGCTCTGCACCGCACGCTTCATCGCCCGGCGGAAAGCCACGCGACGCTCAAGCTGCTGACCGATGGAATCGGCCACCAACGTGGCATCGAGCTCAGGCTTGCGCACTTCCACAATGTTGAGCGCCACTTCGCTCTTCGTCATGGCGGCAACCTGCTTGCGCAGCTTGTCGATATCCGCACCCTTCTTGCCGATCACCACACCCGGACGCGCCGAGAAAATGGTGACACGAGCCTTCTTGTGGGGGCGCTCGACGATAATTTTCGAGACCGCCGCCTGCTTCAGGCCCTTCATAAGGTCCGCGCGAATGGCGAAATCCTCATGCAGCATGCCCGAATAGTCCACCGAATTGGCGTACCAGCGGCTATCCCAAGTGCGGTTGATCCCAAGCCGCAGGCCGATCGGATTGACCTTTTGTCCCATGGCTTATTCCTCGCCCTTCTGACGCACGATGATCGTGATATTCGCGAAGGGCTTCGTCACCCGTCCCGTCTTGCCACGACCATGAAACTGGATGCGCTTCATCACGATCGATTTGCACACATAGGCCTGGCTCACCACCAGTTCGTCGATGTCGAGATCATGGTTGTTCTCGGCATTGGCGATCGCGCTCTCGAGGCACTTGCGGACATCCAAAGCGATGCGCTTGCGCGAGAACTCGAGATCGGCAAGAGCGGTCGAAACCTTCTTGCCGCGAATGAGCTGGGCGACGAGGTTGAGCTTACGCGGGCTCACACGCAGATTGCGTGCAACCGCCTTCGCCTCATTATCGGCCTCGCGCCGGATATTGGCTACCTGGCCCATTTTACTTCCTCTTCGCCTTCTTGTCGGCGGCGTGACCATAGAAGGTCCGGGTCGGCGAGAACTCGCCGAACTTCATACCGACCATCTCTTCCGAGACGAGCACGGGGACGTGCTTCTGGCCGTTATAGACCCCGAAGGTCAAGCCCACGAATTGCGGGAGGATCGTGGAGCGACGGCTCCAGATCTTAATCACGTCGTTGCGGCTGGAGGACCGTGCGGCCTCCGCCTTCTTCAGAAGGTATCCGTCTACAAACGGACCTTTCCAAACTGAACGCGGCATCCGGCCTCTCCTTACTTCTTGCGATTGTGTCGCGAGGACACAATGAAGCGATCCGTGCGCTTGTTGGCGCGCGTTTTCTTGCCCTTGGTCGGCTTGCCCCACGGGGTCACCGGATGGCGACCACCCGAGGTGCGACCCTCACCACCACCGTGCGGGTGGTCGATCGGGTTCATGGCCACACCGCGGTTGTGCGGGCGGAAGCCCAGCCAACGATTACGGCCGGCCTTGCCGAGCGAGATGTTCATGTGATCCGGGTTCGACACCGCACCGATCGTCGCGAAGCACGCGCCGTTGACGAGGCGCTGCTCACCCGAATTCAGGCGAATGATGACATAACCCTGATCGCGACCGACGATCTGCGCATAAGTGCCGGCCGAACGTGCGAGCTGGCCACCCTTGCCGATCTTCGTCTCGATATTGTGCACGATGGTGCCGACCGGAATGGCCGAAACCGCCATGGCATTGCCCGGCTTGATATCACCGGTTTCACCCGAGACAACCTCATCACCCACAGCCAAACGCTGCGGGGCGAGAATGTAGCTCAGGGTCTCGTCCGCATAGCGGATGAGCGCGATGAAGGCCGAGCGGTTCGGATCATATTCGAGCCGCTCTACCTTGGCGGTGATGCCAAGCTTGCCGCGACGGTTGAAATCCACCAAGCGGTAGGACTTCTTGTGCCCACCACCGCGGAACCGCACCGTGATACGGCCGAGATTGTTACGACCGCCCGAGCCGCTCTTGCCCTCGGTGAGGGACTTGACCGGCTTGCCCTTGTAGAGCTCCGAACGATCGACAAGCGTCAGCTGACGCATGCCGGGTGTTACGGGGTTGTATTTCTTCAGTGCCATCTCAACCTCCCGCCTCAGAGCCCGGTGGTGACGTCGATCGACTGGCCTTCAGCCAGCGTCACAATCGCACGCTTCACATCGGATTGGCGGCCGACAGTGCCCTTGAAGCGCTTCACCTTGCCCTTGCGGACCAGGGTGTTCACGGCTTCAACCTTCACGTCGAACAGCTTCTCGACCGCCGCCTTGATCTGCGGCTTGGTGGCATCGCGGGCAACCTTGAAGACCACCTTGTTGTTTTCGCTCAGCGCCGTCGCCTTCTCGGTGATGACCGGAGAAAGGATGACGTCATACATCTTCGGATCGATGCTCATCGCTTTTCCCCTCAGCTCGCCAGACGCGCGTTGATCGCGTCAAGAGCTTCTGTCGTCAGCACGAGCTTCTCGCGGCGGAGAATGTCGTACACGTTAAGCCCCTGAACCGGCAGCACATCCAAGTTCGGGATGTTGCGCGCTGCCAGAACGAAGTTGTCCTGAAGCGTGGCGCCGCCGATGATCAGAGCATTGGTCAGCCCGAGCTTCTCAAGCGAAGCGATCAGCGCCTTCGTCTTCGGCTCGGCGATTTCCGCCTTGTCGAGAATGACGATGTTGGCGTCTTTCGCCTTGGCCGAGAGCGCGTGCTTCAGCGCCAGAACACGAACCTTCTTCGTCAGATCATGCGCATGGCTGCGCGTGAGCGGACCGAAGGCGCGGCCACCACCACGGAATTGCGGCGCTTTCGCCGAACCGTGACGCGCACCGCCGGTGCCCTTCTGCTTATACATCTTCTTCGTGGTGCGGTTGATCGTCGACCGCTCCTGTGCCTGGTGCGTGCCCTGCTGGCGCTTCGAGAGCTGATAGCGCACCATGCGCTGGATCAGATCGACGCGCGGCTCAAGGCCAAACACATCGGCAAGCATCTCAACCGAACCGGCATCCTTGCCGGCGAGAGTGTGGATGGCGAGTTTCATGTCTCTCAACCTTCCGTCATTTCAGCTGCGGCTTCAGAACCGAGCTTGAACTTGCCTGGAACCGGCGCGTCCTTGGGCTGCGGCTTCTTGATCGCGTCGCGAACCATGATCCAGCCACCCTTCGTACCCGGAACCGCACCCTCAACGAGGATGAGGCCGCGCTCGACATCGGTGCGGACAACCTTGAGATTGAGCGTGGTGACACGCTCGACGCCGAGATGACCCGGCATCTTCTTGTTCTTGAAGGTCCGGCCCGGGTCCTGACGACCACCGGTCGAACCGATCGAGCGATGCGAGACCGAAACACCGTGGGTGGCACGAAGACCACCGAAGTTCCAGCGCTTCATACCGCCCGCGAAACCCTTACCCGTCGTCGTGCCCGTGACATCGACGAACTGGCCGTTCACGAAATGGTCAGCCGTGATTTCGGCGCCCACCGGGATCAGCTTGTCTTCGTCCACACGGAACTCGGCGAGGCGCATACGCGGCTCCACCTGCGCAACCGCGAAGCGGGTGCGTTCGGCCTTCGAGACGTTCTTTGCCTTGGCCTTGCCCGAGCCGAGCTGGATCGCGACATAACCGTCGCGGTCCTTCGTGCGATGAGCAACGACCTGGCAGCCATCAAGGCGCAGAACCGTCACAGGGATATGATCCCCGTTATCATTGAAGACTCGGGTCATCCCGATCTTCTGTGCAATCACCCCTGACCTCATGGGCGTATGTTCCTTTTCCAGAGGAGGTCCAAAATCAAATGTTCAGAGCGCCTTAGAGGCGGATCTCAACATCCACACCGGCAGCGAGGTCGAGCTTCATCAGCGCGTCCACGGTCTGCGGAGTGGGATCGACGATATCGAGGACGCGCTTATGCGTCCGGATTTCAAACTGCTCGCGGCTCTTCTTATCGACGTGCGGCGAGCGGTTCACGGTGAACTTCTCGATCCGCGTCGGCAGCGGGATGGGCCCGCGCACCTGCGCGCCCGTACGCTTCGCCGTCGAGACGATCTCACGTGTCGACGTATCGAGCACGCGGTGATCGAAGGCTTTGAGGCGGATGCGGATGGTTTGTCCGTTCATCGCTGTTGGTCCTTGCTTTCCGTTTCAACCGGGCCGGTTCACCCGGCTGTCACGGCCAATTTAGTGTGCCGAAGGCCGAGGCCCTCAATGGAACAGCGCGCACCGCTTCATGCAGGCGCGCGCTGCGAATTCCTGTTAGTCCTGGATCGTTGCAACCACGCCGGCGCCGACGGTGCGGCCACCTTCGCGGATGGCGAAGCGCAGCTTTTCTTCCATCGCGATCGGCGTGATCAGCTCGACTTCAAAGCTGATATTGTCGCCCGGCATCACCATCTCCG
>JBOFZC010000322.1:0-2257 GCA_051654985.1 Rhabdaerophilum sp. | reverse complement strand
ATCGCGAGCAAGGACGAGCCCGAGCGCGCGATGACATCAGCGAAGCGCTTCTGCTTGGGCTGAAGATCTGAGGCTGCGAGCAGTTCCGCCATCACCAGAATGCCGTTCATGGGCGTGCGGATTTCATGGCTCATGGTGGCGAGGAATTCGCTTTTGGCTGCATTGGCGCTGTCTGCGGCTTCTTTTGCCAGGCGGTAGTCGCGCGTGCGATCTTCGACTTCGAATTCCAGAGCCGCCCTGTGGCGTGCGAGTTTTTCGTCGCGGTTCTGAATTTCATCGAGCATCGCGTTGAAGCCGGTGGCGATTCGGGAAAGTTCGTCGTGCCCGCCTTGCTCGATCCTTTGGCCGTAATTATGGCGTTTCTGGATCAGCCCCATCGCTTCAACGATTGCGTTGATGCGGGCGACAATCGCACGTTGCAGAAAGAAAACCAGGGCAAAGCCGATCGCAATTGCAACCAGACCGGCGATTGCGGCGTCGCGCGCAGCCCCCATGGCGTTGTTCCAGAGGCCTGATGTATCGGCCATCAGCGAGAGCCGTCCCACCTCCTCGCCAGAGGAGATGATCGGAACATTGACGCTGAGTGTATCGCGCAAGAGCAATTGGAAAGTGGAGAAAATTCCCTCGCCCACGGGCTCGCGCACGAGTTGGATATTCAGTCCCAACTCGGCCAGAACGCCTCCCTCACGGGTCTCGATGCCAGAATAGGTGATGCCTGGGATGCGGGCCATCGCGCGGAGAACCCGCAGCGCCTCGCCGCGGTTCGTTCCGACGACGGCTTCAGCGGCGGCGGAAGCGAAAATCTGCGCTGTGGCTTCAATTTCGGCCTGTTTCGATTGCGCGAAGCGTGTCGCTTCGCGGTGAATCGAGGCACCTGTGACGATCAGTGTCGCCGATGTGATGGCGATCGCGATCAGCAGAAGGAGCTTGGAACGGATCGACACTCGGAAAAACCTCTCGCAAGCCCCGATTTCTGACGATGGCATTTGCGGCACTGCAATGCACAAATATCTCAAAAGCCTGAGGGTCAGGTTAATGGGGTAACCCGGGCTTAAAGCCTTTCCGCGCACAATCCCCAGGTGAAAAGGATCGAGAGATTCAAGATGAATCCCGCCCTCGCCCCAAGTCATTCTCCGCAGCCCGCGCCTCGATCGGCGACGGTAGAGGCTCTGCGCGTGCTGGTCGTTGATGACGATCCGATCTATCGCGAAACCGCGCGGATGTTTCTGACCATGCTCGGGCGCCATGTCACATTGGCTGAGAACGGTCATGCGGGTTTGCGAACTCTGAGTGAAAAACCGTTCGACATCCTGATCGTCGATATGGAAATGCCGGATATCTCAGGCCTCGAGGTCATCCGCCAGGTCCGGTCGAGGCCTGAATTGGCCGATTTGCCGGTGATCATGGTGACCTCGCGCGATGACGCGATGGCGATTGACCGCGCCTACGAACTCGGGGCCTCGTCCTTTGTCGTCAAGCCCGTGAACTGGACCTTGCTTGACCATTACCTGCGCTTCGTGTGCCGCGCCGCGCGCAACGAGACCATCGCGAGGCAAGCCCAAATCCAAGCCGAGATGCTGGGCCGCACAAAAGACAATCTCCTCAGCGTATTGCGCCACGAGATGAAAACGCCGCTGAACGCGATTATCGGCTTCACGAAGCTGGCAACCGAAGCGCGCGAGAGCGGCGACCTCGCAGGCATGCGAGAACATCTCGACGCGGTGCAGGAATCTGGCAAAAGGCTGCTGCAGAGCTTTGCCGATATGTCGACCTACTCCGATCTCATTTCAGGGCGTATCACAGCGGTCTGCGAACCCACGGCACCGGGTTGGATTGTCGATGACGTGCTCGAAAGCCGTAGTCGTGAACTCGCATCGGCAGCAATCAATGTCGTTCGAGATGATGGAAATCCCGCCCTGAAAATCCGATGCGACCAGGCACTTCTGGCTTCAGCACTGGGGCGGATTGTGGACAATGTCATCCGTCATGCGAAGGGCGCGACGACTGTCACCCTCTCGGTGCGCCATTGGCCGGGAGAGGTTGTGATCGGCGTCAACGATGATGGCGAAGGCATGGATTCTCAGGATATCGGCCGTTGCCTTGAGCCATTCTCGCAATGCGACATGTCGCTCTCGCGCCCCAATCAGGGGCTCGGTATGGGCTTGCCCATTGCGCTCGGTCTTGTGGCTTTGCATGGCGGCAAGCTGGAAGCTGAAAGTCAGCCCGGCGAGGGCATGAGCGTGCGCATACGGCTACC
>JBOFZC010000321.1:0-5669 GCA_051654985.1 Rhabdaerophilum sp. | reverse complement strand
CCCGCATTCTCGATCTCGGCACGGGCAGTGGTGCGATCATCGTGAGCCTGCTCGCCGAGCTTGCTGATGCGCAGGGCGTTGCAGTGGATATCTCCAATGATGCTCTCGAAATCGCCGCACGCAATGCCTCAACCCATGGTGTGGCGGGTCGTCTGGCGCTGTTGGAGGGTGATCTCTTTGCGCCTGTCACAGGTCATTTCGATCTCATCGTCTCGAATCCGCCTTACATCCCCAGCGTGGTTCTCGCCACACTCGAGCCTGAGGTGCACGATTTCGATCCCGTGCTCGCTCTCGATGGCGGGGCGGATGGCCTCACCTTCTATCGCGGCATCATCGCGGGTGCGCCAGAATATCTCACACCGAGGGGCATTCTCGCGCTCGAACTCGGTATACATCAGGCGCAGGCGGTGAGCGCACTCGCCATCGAGGTCGGCTTCTTCGATCTTCACCTGCATCGTGATTTCTCCGGTATCGAGCGTCATCTCACGGCGCGGTGGAAGACCATGTGAGCCGCTTGCAACCCTTGGGGATGCAGGCTATGGAGGGGCACGGGTTGCGCAAAAGCGGCTGGTTCGTTCCTGGGGGACGGATTGAAGCCGAGAGGGAAGCGCGATCCTCCTTTCCGTTCCGAAATGAAGCCGGGTTGCCGGGGTCAAGACGCGGAAGGCATGGTGCTGAAGCATGATTCCGGTTTTGGAACTGCGCTGCGCCGGGAGCCGGAAAGCTCCACTTTACCCCTGAAACGCGAGGCACCCTTCGGGGCCAAATTTTCTCAAGCGAGCCGAGAAACCACCGGATGAGACCAGGTCAGAACAAGCGCATGCGGGGACGCAACCGTCGCGGTCCCAATCCGTTGACGCGTTCCTACGAATCGAACGGCCCTGATGTGAAAGTGCGCGGCACTGCGCAGCATATCGCTGAGAAATACACCCAGCTCGCGCGCGATGCGCATCTCTCAGGTGATCCGGTTTCGGCCGAAAGCTATCTCCAGCATGCCGAGCATTATTATCGCCTCATTGCCTCGGCCGTGCAGGCCCAGCAGGCGGCTATCAGCGGCACAGCCGATGAGCGCGAGGATGACGACGAGGATTTCGATACTGCATCGGATCGCTTCACCTTCCGCGCTCCGCAGGCCATGCAGCAGCCAAACCAGAATGGCGGCGGTTTCTATACTCCCGGCCAGCAGGGTGAAGGCGAGGGTGCCGAGGGCGAAGGTGGCGAAGGCCAGCCTGCTCCTCAACCGCGCGAGGGTGGCTTCCAGCAGCATCATCGCGACAACCGCGGGCGCGATGATCGCCAACGCGGCCGCCATGACCGGGATCGCGACCGGGATCGTGATCGTGATCGCGGCCGGGACCGTTTCCGTGACAATGATCGCTTCCAGCCTCAGCCGCGCCGTCCCCAGCCGGAGGTGATCGGCACAGGTGACCAGCCTGATCTCCCGGCCTTTCTGACCACGCCTGCCCGCGCAATCGGCCCTGAAGCGGATATCGAAGTTCCGCCCAATATCGCAGTCGAGGGCGAAGAGGGCAGTGGAGGTCCGTTCCGCGCCCGGCGTCGCCGTCGCGGGCCGGGGCGTGGCCGTCCGGACGAGCCGGGCTTTGTCGCCGAGGGCGGCGAGGGCGATGCCTGATCAGGCTCGCATGCCTGAATTGAGGGCGGCTTCGGCCGCCCTTTTTCGTTTTAGCGGATGATGCGCAAAGCATCACCAGGCCGGATCAGGCCAGATTGCGTCACACGCGCATAGATCCCGCAATCATGATGTTGCAGGTTTTGCTCTAGTGTTGCCACGAGTCTCAAGTCACGCATGCCGGCTTTGGGGTCGACATCGGTCGCGGCACAGCGGTCAATACGCTTGGTGATTTCCAGCTCCGCCTCGCCAATCGCGATCGTTTTGCCCACGAGATCGAATTCAGCCCAGGCCTCCAATCCGCTAAGATGAATGTTGCCCCGGAAGCGGAGGGGATCGAGGCTCTCGCGCCCTACAAGCTTCGCTATCGTTTGAACACTCGCCAAGTTGATCAGCGAGAGAAATCCCGAACGCGAATCCATGAACCGGAAACCGGGCGGCGCCACGAGCAATCGCGCCGGACCGCGCATATCCTCGCCCATGAAGCTCACGAAGAATCGCTCGATTGCTGCGCGTCCTTCCTCGGTCTCGACATGTCCTGACGCCACCACACCACCGCCTTGGCGGATTGTGAGCACGCGCGTCTCATCGTCAAAATGCGTGTTGAGTTTTGCGAGGCGCTCGTTGCGCATGAGCATCAGGAATTTCTGTTTCGGCAGATGCTCGGCGGCCTTCGGGTCGAAGCCCGAGGGGCCATTCTCGATTGCCATCATCCGGTCACCCGGGAAATGCGCACCCTCCTCAAGCTGCGCTTGCGTGATCTCCTGCGGCGAAAGTCCTTTGACGGGATAGCGATAGAGCGACGCGATGCGCGCGGTTCCTGTTTCCGACATTCCTTTGACCCAGCCCCTTTTGTTGCGCGCGGGCAACACCTATCTTGACCCTAACGGCTGCCGGAAGCGGGGTCGCATCACGAACTTCGCCTGATGAGGGAAGAGCATGAATACCGAGAAATACACAGAGCGCGCCAGAGGCTTCATTCAGGCTGCGCAGACCATCGCCCTGCGTGAAGGGCATCAGCAATTCGCACCCGATCATGTGTTGAAAGCTCTGCTCGATGATGAGCAAGGCCTCGCCGCCGGGCTTATCGATGCTGCCGGCGGGAAATCTGTAGAAGCACGTCGCGCGAATGATGCCGCTCTCGCGAAGATGCCGAAGGTCGAGGGCGGCTCCGGCCTCTTTCTCACGCCGCCGCTTGCGCGTGTCTTCGAGACTGCCGAGAAAGCTGCCGACAAGGCCGGTGACAGTTTCGTCACCGTCGAGCGGTTGCTGCTCGCGCTGGCGCTCGAAAAAGAGACGGGCGCCGGCAAGGCCCTCGCGGGTGCGGGCGTGACGCCGCAGACACTCAATGCCGCAATCGAATCGATCCGCAAGGGTCGCAAAGCGGATACGGCTACGGCCGAGAACCAGTATGATGCGCTGAAAAAATTCGCGCGTGATCTCACTGCCGCAGCACGCGAGGGCAAGCTTGATCCTGTGATTGGTCGCGATGAAGAGATCCGCCGCACCATTCAAGTGCTTTCGCGCCGCACGAAAAACAACCCGGTGCTGATCGGCGAGCCGGGTGTGGGCAAAACCGCGATTGTCGAGGGCTTGGCGCTTCGCATCATCAATGGCGATGTGCCGGAGAGCCTGAAGGACAAATCGCTCCTCGCGCTCGATATGGGTTCGCTGATCGCGGGTGCGAAATATCGCGGCGAATTCGAGGAGCGTCTCAAGGGCGTGCTCTCGGAAGTCACCGCGTCGGATGGCGGCGTGATCCTCTTTATCGACGAGATGCACACGCTCGTGGGGGCCGGCAAGGCCGATGGCGCGATGGATGCCTCGAACTTGCTCAAGCCCGCCTTGGCGCGCGGCGAGCTGCATTGTGTGGGTGCGACCACGCTCGATGAATACCGCAAGCATGTGGAGAAAGACGCGGCCCTGGCGCGGCGCTTCCAGCCGGTTTTCGTGAGCGAGCCCAATGTCGAGGATGCGATCTCGATCCTGCGCGGGATACGCGAAAAGTACGAACTGCATCATGGAGTGCGCATCACGGATTCGGCGCTTGTTTCGGCTGCGACTCTCTCGAACCGCTACATCACCGATCGTTTTCTGCCGGACAAGGCAATCGACCTTGTCGATGAAGCCTCGGCACGCTTGCGCATGCAGGTCGATTCGAAACCCGAAGAGCTCGACAGTTTCGATCGTGAAATCATCCGCCTGCGCATCGAGCAAGAAGCGCTTCGCCGCGAAACTGATGCGGCCTCGAAAGATCGCCTGGTGCGTCTCTCGGGCGAACTCGCTGACTTGGAAGAAAAATCCGCAGCGCTCACCGCCTCTTGGCGCGCCGAAAAGGATAAGCTCGGCGAGGCGCAGCGCATCAAGGGCGAGCTGGAGCAGAAGCGCGGTGATCTTGAACGCGCGCAGCGCCAGGGCGAATTCGCGAAAGCGGGCGAGCTCGCTTACTCCACCATTCCGCAGCTTGAGAAAAAGCTCGCCGCGCTGGAAGAAGCCGCAAAGTCCGGCGCGCTCATTTCCGAGAGTGTAACTCCGGATATGATCGCTCAGGTCGTCTCCCGCTGGACTGGCATTCCCGTGGACAGGATGCTCGAAGGCGAGCGCGAGAAACTCCTGCGCATGGAAGCCGAACTCGCCAAGCGCGTCGTGGGCCAGAGCGAGGCCGTGGAAGCGGTTTCGACCGCTGTGCGTCGTGCGCGGGCCGGTTTGCAAGACCCCAATCGCCCGATCGGTTCCTTCATGTTTCTCGGTCCTACGGGCGTGGGCAAAACCGAGCTTACCAAGGCTTTGGCCTCATTCCTGTTCGATGACGAACACGCGATGGTGCGCATCGACATGAGCGAATTCATGGAGAAGCACTCGGTCTCGCGCCTCATCGGCGCGCCGCCGGGCTATGTCGGTTATGAGGAGGGCGGGGCGCTCACTGAAGCCGTGCGCCGCCGGCCCTATCAGGTCGTGCTGTTCGATGAGGTTGAAAAGGCGCATCCCGATGTCTTCAACGTGCTCTTGCAGGTTCTTGATGATGGCCGGCTCACCGACGGCCAGGGTCGCACGGTCGATTTCCGCAACACGCTGATCATCATGACCTCGAATTTGGGCGCCGAATTCCTCGTCTCGCTGGGCGAGAGTGAAGGTGTCGACGTGGCGCGCGCCGATGTCATGGCCGCCGTGCGTGCGGCGTTCCGACCGGAATTCCTCAACCGCATCGACGAAATCGTGCTGTTCCAGCGCCTGAAATGCGCGGATATGGGCGCGATTGTCGATATCCAGCTCATGCGGCTCAAGAAGCTCGTCGAGGATCGCAAGATCATTCTCGAGCTGGATGCCTCGGCACGCGACTGGCTCGCCGAGAAGGGCTACGACCCCGCTTATGGCGCGCGGCCCCTCAAGCGCGTGATTCAGAAAAACGTGCAGGATCCACTCGCAGGGCTCATCCTCGCCGGCAAAGTGAAGGACGGCGAAACGGTGAAAATCGGCGTCGAGGCCGGTGCGCTCGTCGTGGGTGATCATGTCGCGCTCGACGGCATCACCCGCCCGCCGCGCGACAAGCTGAATTGAGCTCCAGGTGTCATTCCCGACGCGCCACGGGCGCGGGCGGGAATCCATCTCAAATCATGGATGGCCGGACCAAGTCCGGCCATGGTGTCGGATGTCTGCCCCAACCCATTCCCACACGCCTGCTCTTCCTCTACAGGGGACAGCATGTCTCTCGTCACGGTCGCCCCGGCTCTCTTCGTGCTCATCTGGTCGACCGGGTGGATTGTCGCGAAATACGCGGCGCCCTTCGCTGATCCACTCACCTTTCTGACCATCCGCTTCGCTTGCGCCTTTGCGCTGATGGCCGTGATCGCGCTGATCGTGCGTGCGGAATGGCCGAAATCACCCATGAGCTATGGGCACGCCATGACCTCCGGCGTGTTGCTGCACGCGGTTTATCTCGGGGGTGTCTGGTGGGCGATTGCGCAAGGCTTGCCTGCCGGAATCTCCGCGTTGATCGCCGCGATCCAGCCGTTGATGACTGCGGGTCTGGCCGCGCGCC
>JBOFZC010000320.1:0-10761 GCA_051654985.1 Rhabdaerophilum sp. | reverse complement strand
AAGCCCTTTGCCTTCGATATGTCTCGACGGATGGGCGAAGCGGATACGCGCGCCAGCCTGAAAGTGTTCTCGTTCGGCAAGCCGGTCACGCTCTCGCAGCGCGTGCCAATTCTCGAAAATCTCGGTTTCACCGTCATCTCGGAGCGTTCCTACGCCGTCACGCCAACCGGCGGCACCGGGGAAACCCTTTGGCTGCACGATATGGTGCTGGAGCGCGCCAAGGGCGGCGCGATCGATCTTGCAACGCTTGCTGCCCCCCTGGAAGCGGCGCTGGATGCGATTTTCGCTGGCAAGATGGAAGCAGACCGCTTCAACATTCTGATCACCGAGACGGGTCTCTCCCCGCGTGAAGCCGATATCGCACGCGCGTATGCGCGCTATTTGCGCCAGATCGGTGTGCCCTATGGGCAGGTCTACATCGCCGATGCGCTCTCGCGTTACCCGGCGGCCGCACGCGGCTTGGTCAGAGCCTTCGATATCCGCTTCAATCCTGATCTGCCGGAAAAGGCGGGCGATCGCGCCCATATCGCGACGGCGGTGAAAGAAGCGCTTCTCGCAGAGATCGATAAGATCACGAGTCTCGATGACGATCGCATCTTCCGGCGCATGCTGAACCTTATCGAGGCAAGCTTGCGCACCAATGTGTACCAGCAGGTCGAGGGCGGCAATCGCCCCACGATCGCCTTCAAGCTGCAATGCTCGGCCGTGGAAAACCTGCCGCTGCCGCGCCCCCTTTACGAGATTTTCGTCTCCTCGCCGGATGTCGAGGGGTTGCATTTGCGCTTCGGCCAGGTCGCGCGCGGCGGCTTGCGCTGGTCGGATCGCCCGATGGATTTCCGCACAGAAATCCTTGGCCTGGTGAAGGCACAGCAGGTGAAAAACACCGTCATCGTGCCGGTGGGCGCGAAGGGTGGTTTCGTGCCGAAATTCCTGCCCCCGGCCTCCGATCGCGATGCCTGGTTCGCTGAGGGTACACGCGCCTACAAGATTTTCATCAACGCACTCCTGGACGTCACCGACACGATCCGCGACGGCAAGATCATCCCGCCCCAGCGCACGATCCGCCATGATGGCGATGATCCCTATCTCGTCGTCGCAGCCGACAAGGGCACAGCGACCTTCTCCGACACCGCGAACGGCATCTCGGAAGCGCGCGGGCATTGGCTCGCCGATGCTTTCGCTTCGGGCGGCTCGGCCGGCTATGATCACAAGAAGATGGCCATCACTGCACGTGGCGGCTGGGAAGCGGTGAAACGTCATTTCCGCGAGATGGATATCGATATCCAGAAAGCCCCGTTCACGGTCGCAGGTGTGGGCGACATGTCGGGCGATGTATTCGGCAACGGCATGCTGCTCTCGCCAGCGATCAAGCTGGTAGCGGCCTTCGACCATCGCGACATCTTCATCGATCCTAACCCTGAACCCAAATCCTCCTTCGGCGAGCGTCAGCGCCTGTTCGACAAGCCGCGCTCGAGCTGGCAGGATTACGATCCGAAGCTCATCTCGAAAGGCGGCGGTGTCTTCTCGCGCGCCCTGAAGAAAATCCCGCTCTCCGCTGAGATCCGCGCCGCGATCGGGATTGATCTCCCTGAGGCCACACCACAACAGGTGATGGTGGCGATCCTGAAATCCAAGGTCGATCTTCTCTGGTTTGGCGGTATTGGCACCTATGTTCGCGGTTCCAGCGAGACCGATCTCGAGGCTGGCGACCGTGCAAATGACGCAATCCGCATCACTGGCGCCGACCTCAGGGCCAAGGTGATCGGCGAAGGCGCCAATCTCGGTATGACCCAACGCGGGCGCATCGAGGCTGGGTTGCGCGGCGTGAAACTCAACACGGATGCCATCGACAATTCCGCCGGCGTGAACTCGTCCGATGTCGAGGTCAATCTCAAGATCGCGCTCGCGGTGCCGGAAGCCGATGGCCGCCTGCCGCGTGAAAAGCGCAATACGCTGCTCGCCGAGATGACCGACGAGGTCGCGCGCCTCGTTCTGCGCAACAATTACCTGCAATCCCTCGCGATCTCGCTCGCTGAGCGGCAGGGTGCAGCACTCAATGCGGAGATGGTCGATCTGATGCGCGCGATGGAGGCCGAAGGCCGCCTCGACCGCTCGGTGGAATATCTCCCCTCCGATCGCGAGGTCACCGAACGCACGACGAAGGGTCAGGGGCTAACGCGCCCCGAACTTGCGGTTCTCTTGGCCTATGCCAAACTCTCGCTCTACGATCACATGCTTGCGTCTGATGTGCCGGATGATCCCTATCTCGGCTTCGAATTGCGTCGTTACTTCCCCAAACCGGTGCAGGAAAAATTCGCTGACGCCATCGACAGCCACCGTCTGCGCCGCGAGATTGTCGCGACGCAGCTGGTGAATGCGGTCATCAATCGCTGCGGCCCAGGCATCATTGTGCGCCTCCAGGGACGCACCGGACGCTCGATCGCCGATATCGTCCGGGCCTATGCCCTTGCGCGGGATGTCTTCGGCATTCTCGACACCAATAACGGCATTGATGCTCTCGACACGCAAATCTCCGGCGCGCGGCAGCTTGAACTCTATGCCTCGACAGCCGAGCATGCCGCGGGGCGCATGCTCTGGTTCCTGCGCAATGTCGATTTCGCGCCTGGCCTCGAGAAGCTGGTGAAGCGTTTTGGTGGCGCGGTTTCTGGCGTGGCGGCAGAAGCGAAGTCGCTCTTTGCACCGGAGGCTCTTGCGATCCGAGAGGAAAAGCTTGCGACCCTCTCCGGCGACCGGGTTCCGGCTGCGCTCGCCGAACGCATCGTCGATATCCCCGCGCTGGCGATGGCGCTCGATGGCGCGCTGGTGTCGGAGAAAACCAAGGCCAGCATCCCAGAAGGCGTGCGCACGCTGTTCGCGATCGGCGACGAATTCGACCTGGCAGCCCTGCAGGGCGAAACGGCAAACCTGCGCGCCACCGACCCGTTCGAGCGCCTCGCTCTCGATCGAGCGGCAGCGGCTTCGGAAGATGCGTTGCGACGCATCGCGATCGAGGTGCTCAAGGCGGGCGCAGGCGGAGAGGCGGGCGTTTCGGCGTGGTCGAAAACCAAGGGTGCCGAACTTCAGACCACCAAACGCACGATCATCGAGCTGCGTCAGGGCGCACTCAATCAGGCGAAGCTCACTGTGCTCGGCGGGCTTCTGGGCGATCTCGCACGAGGCTGAGCTTCGCGTCGGTGTCAAAAAAAAGGCCGGGATCACTCCCGGCCTTTCCTATGCGCCGCTTAATGCCGAAAATGCCGTGTGCCGGTGAAAATCATTGCGAGCCCGGCCTTGTTCGCCGCATCAATCACGTCTTGATCTCGCACAGAACCGCCGGGCTGGATCACGGCCGTAGCACCCGCCGCAACCAGCGCCTCGAGGCCATCGGCGAAGGGGAAAAACGCGTCGGACGCTGCCACCGAACCCACCGTGAGCGGCTTCTCGGAACCCAAGGCTTTTGCCGCCTCGCTGGCTTTCCATGCGGCGATGCGAGCTGAGTCGACACGGCTCATCTGGCCCGCGCCGATGCCCACCGTCGCCCCGTTCTTCACATAGACGATGGCGTTCGACTTCACGTGTTTCACCACGCGGTAGGCGAAGTGGAGATCGGCCATTTCGGCCTCATTCGGCGCGCGGTGGGTCACAACCTTCAATTCCATGTCATCGACGACAGCGTTATCGCGCGATTGCACCAGAGCGCCACCGGCGATGCTACGCGAGACGAAACCGCCAGCGCGCGGATCGGGCAGGCCGCCCGTCAGCAGCAGACGCAGGTTCTTCTTCGCGGCAATCAGCGCAATGGCCTCGTCGGTTGCATCAGGCGCGATGATCACCTCGGTGAAAATCTCGGTGATGGCTTTCGCTGCTTCGGCATCCAGTTTGCGGTTGGCCGCGACAATACCGCCGAATGCCGAAACTGGATCGCAAGCGAGCGCAGCGCGATACGCCTCGACGAGATTCTTCGCTTCCGCGACGCCGCAAGGGTTCGCGTGCTTGATGATGGCAATCGCGGGGGTGCGTTTCGCGTCAAACTCGGCGACGCACTCGAAGGCCGCATCGGCATCGTTGAGGTTGTTGTAGGAGAGCGCCTTGCCCTGAACCTGCCGAGCGGTCGCCACTCCAATGCGTGGCTGGGCGGGATCCAGCACCAGTTTTGCGCTCTGATGCGGGTTTTCGCCATAGCGCAGCTCGATACCGACTTCGCCTTCGGGGGCAAGTTTCGGACCATCAGCGGTGACGCCCGCGAACCAGGTCGCTACAGCGCGATCATACGAAGCGGTATGGCCATAGGCCTTCGCCGCAAGGGCCTTGCGGAAGATGAAGCGCGTCTCGTTGTTGTTCGCATCGAGTTCGGAAATGAGCGCATCATAATCGCGAGGGTCGACCACAACACAGACGGCATCGTGGTTCTTGGCACCCGAGCGGATCATTGCAGGGCCGCCAATATCGATATTCTCGATTGTGGTGTCGAAATCAGCGCCACGCGCCACGGTTTCGCGGAAGGGATAGAGATTCACCACCACAAGGTCGATCGGCTGGATCGCATGCGCCAGCAGAGACGCCTCATGCTCGGGATTGGCGCGCACCGCGAGAAGCCCGCCGTGCACTTTGGGATGCAGCGTTTTCACGCGGCCATCCATCATTTCCGGGAAGCCCGTGAGTTCGGAAATATCCATCACCGGGAGACCGGCGGCGGCGATGGCCGAGCGGGTTCCGCCCGTGGAAACCAGCTCAATCCCGCGTTTCACCAGCTTTTCGGCGAGGGCCACAAGCCCCGTCTTGTCTGAAACAGAGAGCAAGGCGCGTTGGATGGGGCGGATTTTGGTCGGCATGAACATTTTTCCGGCTAAAGCTGAGAAGTTGGCCGGGCGATTAGCACAGCGAAATCAGGCGCGCCATCATCCATTCCGCGCGGCTGGCATGCACGGAATGCTCCGGATCAGCTCAATTCCGGCAGATAGGGCAGGATGCGCCAGATGATCTCGCTTGTGCCGGTGATTTCCGCTTCGACCACAATGCAATGGGAGCGGTTCTGCGGCGAACCCGCCTCGAAGACCCGGCTCTCTTCGAGAACGAGCGCAAGACCCGGCGCTTCAAACAGAAACTGGTCATAGCCAGGTTTCTCATCCGGCAGGCGCAACACGATCGCATCGGGACGACTGATGCGCACTGGCCGGATCCGCGGATTGAGGTGAAAGGTGAGTGTCACAAGCCGCTTCTGACCGCCCGCGGCCTGATCGATAAAGCGGTCGCGACACATCACCCCAGGCAGCACATCGGCGAGTGTCAACTGTCGTTCAAGAACGTAGCCATGGGTTTCCAGGAAACCGCGATGCCCCAGAGTGAGCGTTTCGCCGTTTTCCCCCCGCGCCCGCAAAGGCGCGAGCGAGCCACGCAATGGGTCGAGGCGAGTCTCGATTTCACCGTTCACCACGGGCGCATCACGCAACCCGGCAAGGCCTTCGCCCTCCATCAGGATCGTTGAATGCGCTGCAGCCGAACGATAGAGCCGTGCGATTTCGCGGTCGGCGCCCGGAGGCATTCCACAGGAAACGATGATGCGATCGGCTCGTGTCGAGAATTCGAAGGCCAGCGCACTCGCCCCGGCCCGGCCGGAGCAGGAACGACGCACAGGTGTTCCTGCATCCGCAATCAGCACTGCATGGTTGTTTTCCACGCGTTCGAAGCCGGTCTCAACGGCTGAGGTCAGCAGGCTGGCTTGCCCGCGCCGCGAACGCACCACCTCGGCCGCAAGGTCGCGCGGCACCCGGCCACCGCCGTTCATCAGCATCAATCCGCCATCAGGATGCTGAACCAGACGTAGGAAAGCGATCATGTCGGCCAGGCTTGAGGAAAAGCCTGGCGGGGGCTGCATCTGCCGGATGCGATAAAGCGAGAGCATCGCTACGAGGTCGGCGGCCATCAGTGCCACGGTGCCGCAATCCCGGTCATGCGTGGCGCCATCGGGTGCTGTGAGTGAGGCGAGCGCAAGGTCGAGCATACGCTCGGCTCGAGGAATGGCTTTTTTGCCGCAATCCAGCGACAATGCGTGAAACATCAGCCCGAGCGCGGCTTCCAGTCGCCCCATCCCGATATCGGTACGGCGGGCATAGACCGCGAGGCGCGCTCCATCTCGCGCGAGCTGCGACAGCAACCCGTTATACCAGAGGATATCCTGCCCCTCGGTGAGAAGGGCGGAATGCGTGACCCAGGCAATGACCCTCCGCGCCATCACGCCTGGAAGATCAGCAAATGCTGGCGGTGCCTTTTCCTGCTGATTGAGAAAATCACGCACGAGCGAGCGGGCATGTGCCCTCACCGAAGCGCTTTCGCTCGCCTCGCAATGCGCCAGCCAGCCAAAGCCATAGAGCGCCTGTGCAAAACTTTCCGAAGGCGGATCGAGCTGGAACGGTGATCGGTTGCCGCAGAGCAAGCTGCGCCCGCCGAGCACAACCTGCCCGGCGGCAATATCGGCAGCGATGCTCGGATCAGCCTGGTGGATATGCGGGGCGAGATAAGCGAAACGTTGGCTGAGATAGGCGCCGCGCATCGGTTTCGAGGCAGCCACAGCAAGCCGCACCCTCAAAAGGGCACGCTTCAGGCCGAGGCGCAGGCCGGGCTGCACCGCACTCGCCACCAACTCAACCAAAACCTGCCCCTGAAAAACCGCTTTGAAACCGATTCGGCAGTCTTGGCCGATCAGGCAAGGTGTTGCAACCGCGCGGCGAAAAACCCGTCGGCCCCGCCCGCTTCCGCAAGATGGCAGGGCAGTGCACGCAGATCGCCAAGCGGCGTGATCATCTCGGAAGGAATATCGCATTCCCCCATCCCGATGGGGATCCGCCGAAAGTGGGAATGGCTCTCGAGAAACCGGCTGATCTGGTCCTCGCCCTCTTCGCGCTCCAGCGAACAGGTAGCGTAGACCAGCAATCCACCAGGTTTGACGAGCTTTGCCGCCGCCTCGAGCATGCGGGCCTGCTGGCTCGCGAGTGCGAAAACATCCGCGAGGGTTTTCGTGTGGGCAATCTCCGGATGGCGGCGGATCGTGCCTGTCGCTGAACAGGGGGCATCAAGGAGGATGGCGTCAAAAGGCCCGCGAGCGAATTCCATCGCGTCACCAATGATGATCTCGGCTGATAGCTTCAAGCGTGCGAGATTCTCGCTAAGGCGCGCGGCGCGGGCAGTGCTGCGCTCGACTGCGACGACATCCGCGCCAGCAGCTGCGAGTTGCGCGGTTTTTCCGCCGGGAGCCGCGCAAAAATCGGCGATCCGCATACCGGGCTTTGCACCGACCAGCCTGGCTGGCAGTGCCGCCGCTGCGTCTTGCACCTGGAACGCGCCCTCATCAAAGCCCGCAAGACTCGGAATCGGGTGATGCGTACCGAGGCGAAAAGAACCCGTTGGCAGCATAAACCCGGCGATATCTGATGAGAGCGGTCGAAAGGACGTGAGATCGATCGGTGGCTCAGAACGATGTGCCCGCGCAATGGAAGAGGCGGTATCCGCGCCATAAAATGCAGTCCAACGATCAAGCAGCCAGCCCGGCGTGTCGCTGAGTTCAGCCTCCATCTCCGCGAGAATCTCGGTTTTGTCCGCCGCCATGCGCCGCAAAAGGGCATTGGCAAAGCTCGCATAGTGCCGGGCATCCTTGTCGCGCTTCGCGATCTCGACGGCGCAATCGACCGAGGCATGGTCCGGCACATCCAAAAACAGCACCTGCGCCAAAGCGGTGATCAGCAGCGGCTGGAGCAACCCGGCATCGGCGACTTCGCCAGAATCAGCACGGCTATTCATCGCGGCGCGAATGCCACCCAGGCGCCGGAAACTGACCGTGAGAATCGCACGCACAAACCCGAAATCGGCCGGTGACACCGCATATTGCGCCGTCTCCAAGCCGATGGCCTCATCAATCTGTCGGCGCTCGCGCAACACGCGCCGCAAGGCGCGCGCGGCAATCAGGCGGCTGAGATAGCCCTGCGGATCACCCGCTTTTTCGGTTCGCAGAGGCTTATCTCGGTTCGGATTTTTCACTCTCGCTCCTCATTCAGCAATTCAGCTGACATTCTCAAACTGTGCAGGAAATTGTGCATCGGCTCGGGCAAAGACGCCTCCACCCGGATCGGTGGCTTGCCGGGGTAGAAGGGCAACGAAATCCGTGCGGCGTGCAGCATCAAGGCGGGGGAGGCCGCCATGGCACGATCCCCGCCATAAACGCGATCGCCTGCGATCGGCCAGCCCATCGCCGCGCAATGCACGCGCAGCTGATGCGTGCGACCGGTTTTTGGCGAGAGCATCACGAAAGCGATGCCCGCCGCACGCCCGAGCACGCGATAATGCGTGAGCGACGCATCTCCTGCCGGATCAACCTTCATCCACCACGAGCGCTTGTCATGGCTGCGGCGCGCCAGCGGCAGGTTAATCTCTCCAAAATCCTCGGCGGGATTGCCGCAAACGATTGCGCAATAGGTTTTCTCGACAAGCCCATCGCGAAACAGCGCACCGAGCCGGCGCAAGGCCTTCGCATTGCGCCCGAAGACAAGGCATCCCGTTGTTTCGCGATCGAGCCGATGCGCGAGCTGCGGCTTCTCGGCCGCATCGAACCTCAGATCAGGCAGGAAGGCATCCAGCGTCACCCCGCCCTTTGGCCCTGCATGCACGGCGATGCCGTAGGGCTTGTCGAGCACCAGAATGGCCTCGTCGCGATAGAGCACGCGGGCCTGAAGATCGGTGGCGGTGAGGCGCATGATTGGCTTTTCAATGGAAGGCACTGGCCAGCGGCCAAGCCACCGCCCTATATCAGGCGTTGCAGGAGGCTCCTAGCCGATGTCGGATCAAGCCGAAACCTCTGAAATGCCGGAAATGAGCCGGCCAGCACCGAAAAAGCCGCTTTCCGAAGCGGCCAAACGCGCTTTGGCCGAAGCTGCCGCGCGTCGGACCGAGCTGGAAGCGCGTGAGGCGGAGCTTGCAAAACAGGCTGAAATCAATGGGCGGGGCGGCAAAGACCCCGTCCGCTACGCCGATTGGGAAGTCAAAGGCCTCGCGATCGACTTTTGATCAAGCGACGACCGTAACCCGGCTCGGGATGCGCACACGCGCGATAAGATCAAGGATATCCTCATCGAGCATGCGGATGCAGCCAAACGAGGCGTAGCGCCCGATCGAAGATCGCATCGAAGCGGAGGTGCCGTGAATGGCATATTCGCCGGGCGCGATAGTGAGGGCCGCAGCGCCCATCGGGTTGTTTGGTGCACCACCAGGAATAACATCGGGCAGGCCAGGTTTTGCGCGACGCACTTCCGCTGGCGGCGACCAAGCCGGGCGATAGTGCTTCCCATCAATCACGCGCGTGCCGAACCATTGCTTGCCGGGCATGCCGACCGCGACAGGGTATCGAATCGCCGAGCCATCGCCCTGCACGAAATAGAGTGCGCGCTGGCGCGTGGATACTACAACCGAACCCGGCTCATAACCATGTGGGAAGGCCACCAGCCCACGCGCTTCAACGGCTGTACTCGTGAGGCCCGTGAGGGCGCACGCACCGCCCAGCAAAGATGCACCCAAAAAGACACGACGATCCATCGAGAACAGGCCCCAAAACCGGTTTTATTTGGGCCAATGTCGCGCGCGGGCGTCGCAAAAGGGTTTCTTGCCGAACGCGATCTCGAAATCTGGTTAGCGCAAAGTGAACGGGACGGCCATTGTAAGGGCCCAAAGAAAAAGGGCGGCCTGGAGCCGCGCCTTTCCGTCCAGGGAGAACCCTGTCGGCAGTAGCATTTTCCGATCAAATGGACGCCGGTTGATCGAAGAAAATGCGCTGAGACCACATGAAGCGAATTATGTCCGCTTGTTCTGCCGGTTGGCGATAAGATCATCGACAACCCCAGGGTCTGCAAGTGTCGAAGTGTCGCCGAGAGCCCCGAAATCATCTTCGGCAATTTTGCGCAAAATGCGCCGCATGATCTTGCCTGAGCGTGTTTTCGGCAGGCCCGGAGCAAACTGTATTTTGTCCGGCGTCGCAATCGGACCGATCTCGTTGCGCACGGTGACGACGAGCGCCTTGCGCAGATCATCCGAGGGCTTGATGCCGTTCATGAGCGTGACATAGGCATAGATGCCCTGGCCCTTGATATCATGGGGATAGCCTACGACTGCGGCTTCAGAGACGCTCTCATGGGCCACAAGCGCGCTTTCCACTTCAGCCGTGCCCATGCGATGGCCCGAGACATTGATCACGTCATCGACGCGTCCGGTGATCCAGTAATAGCCATCCTTATCGCGCCGGCAGCCGTCACCGGTGAAATAGGCGTTGGGATAGGCTGCGAAATAGGTCTCTTCAAACCGCTTGTGATCACCATAGACCGTACGCATCTGGCCGGGCCAGCTGTCGGTGATGATGAGGTTGCCTTCGCAGGCACCCTTGAGAATCTGACCGTTTGCATCGACCACTTCGGGCTTCACGCCGAAGAAGGGACGGGTGGCTGAGCCCGGCTTCAGCGCGGTTGCCCCGGGCAATGGGGTGATCAACACACCACCGGTTTCGGTCTGCCACCAAGTATCGACAATTGGGCAGCGCCTGTCGCCTACTACCTTGTGATACCATTCCCATGCTTCGGGATTGATCGGTTCGCCGACCGAACCGAGAAGACGCAGCGATTTGCGCTTCGTCTTTTTCACCATCTCCTCGCCCGCGCCCATGAGCGAACGGATCGCCGTGGGCGCAGTGTAGAAGGTGTTGACCTTGTGCTTGTCGATCACCTCCCA
>JBOFZC010000319.1:0-2174 GCA_051654985.1 Rhabdaerophilum sp. | reverse complement strand
CATCTCTCGGGTGGCGTCGGCATTGGCGGTGTGCTCGAACCGTTGCAGGCCAACCCTACGATCATCGAGGATGATTGCTTTGTCGGCGCGCGCTCCGAAGTGGTGGAAGGCGTGATTGTCGGGCGCGGCTCGGTGATCTCGATGGGCGTGTTTATCGGGTCTTCGACCAAAATCATCGATCGGCAGACCGGCAAGATCCATATGGGCTATGTGCCGCCTTATTCGGTGGTGGTCTCGGGTTCCATTCCCGGCAAGCCGCTACCGGGCGAAAATTGGGGCCCCTCGACTTATTGCGCCGTGATCATGAAGACTGTCGACGAGAAGACCCGCTCGAAAACCGGCATCAACGAATTGTTGCGCGACTGAGAATTTGAACTTGCTGGCTGGCCATGTCATCGGCCTGCCACATATGAGCACAACAAGACGCTGATGCCGCAATTCCTGCGGCCCGATCATGAGGATGCTCCATGTTTGACGCCCGCAAATTGCTTGATGCTCTCGTTTCCGCCGGTTCGCAGGGTGGCGCAGCCGGCCAGGGTGGCCTTGGCGGCATGCTCGGTCAGGTCGCTGGCATGGCCAGCCAGGTGCTGAATCAGGCCACAAGTGGTGTCCAGCAGGGGGCGACGCAGGTGGATCAGGCCACAGGTGCCTCCCAGAAGGCATCTGATTTCTTGCAGCAGAAAACCGGCCAGACCCCAATGGACCTGCTGGCGAAAGCCAAGAACCTCGCGACGCAGAACCCGCTCGCCACCACCGCCGCCGTTGGCGGTCTTGCCGCTGTGCTGCTCGGCACGGGTGCTGGACGTGCCATCACCGGCTCGGTGGCGCGGATGGGCGGCATGGCGCTGGTGGGTGGCCTTGCCTACAAGGCGTTGCAGAATTACCAGGCTGGCAAGCCGCTGCTCGATTTGCAAGGCGCCGCTCAGGAATTGCAGGCGGATCAAAAAGCGCTGCCCGCTCCCGATGCGAGCCAGGAACAGGCGCTCCGCTTGGTGCGCGCCATGATTGCTGCGGCTTCAGCCGATGGCGTGGTGGATGATGCCGAGCGCGCAGCCATTGTTGGCAACCTCAAGGCTGCTGGCCTTGAAGCCGAGGCTGCGGAGTTCATCGAAGGTGAATTTGCCAACCCTGCTGATGTCGCGACGCTCGCGGCGGGTCTTTCAGGTCAGGAAGAAGCTGCGCAGGTCTATGCGGCGGCACGCCTCGCGATCGATCCCGACACCGACGACGAACAGGCTTTCCTCGCGGCTCTGGCTTCGGAACTTTCTCTCGATGAGAGCCTTGTCGCCCATATCGATGCAGCCGCTGCGAGTGCGAAAGCCTGATCTTGCCGGACGACAGACCCGAAGGATTGCCCAAGGCCACGCGACGAACGCCCTTTGACTGGGGCTTCGCCATTGTCGCCATCCTCTCCTTCGGGTCGATGATCTGGGTGACAGCCCGAGACGGTCTGGCTGTCTCGCAGCATATCTTGCTCGATGATGCCTGGCTCTTCATCACCATTCTGCCGAAAGTGATACTCGGCTGTCTGATCGGTGGCCTCGTGCGCCTGCTGATTGCCCGGGAGACCATCGAAAAACATATCGGCGAGGGTTCGGGCCTGAAGGGTCTCGCGATCGCGGCCCTGATTGGGGCGCTGTTCCCCGCCGGTCCATTCACAATCTTTCCGCTTGCCGCGGTGTTACTCGTGAGTGGCGCGGATCGGGGAGCGGCCATCGCTTTCATCTCCGCCTGGCTCCTGCTCGGCATCAATCGCGCGATCATTTGGGAAATGCCGTTTTTCGGCACCGATTTCGTGCTGTTTCGTTTCCTGATCTCATTGCCAATGCCCTTGCTTCTGGGCATCGCGGCACGCGCTAAAATCTTCGATCGCCTCGTAAACGGTAATGAGGCCGTGAAGTGATCGTAGCGGGCTTCACAACCTTGCTGGCGTTGATCGCCGCTGCCTTGTGCGTCGTGGCCTATCGCCGCTCGCCCGCATTGCTCGCCGATGGTTTCAAGGATGCGAGGGCACAATTCATGCACTTGCTGCCGCGCCTTGCGATCGGCATTCTTGGCTCGGGCTATCTTGCGCATCTCCTGCCGAAAGAAACTGTGCTCGCCCTGTTCGGGCCCAATTCCGGCTGGACAGGCACAGCGCTGGCGAGCCTTGCCGGCGCGCTCACGCCGGGCGG
>JBOFZC010000318.1:0-15406 GCA_051654985.1 Rhabdaerophilum sp. | reverse complement strand
CCACGAAGCGGCCATCGCGGTTGATCACGTTGCCGGCACCTTCGTGCTTGAAGCGGCCAAGCGCGGTGCGCTTCTTCGGAACGGAGTTCGGATCGAACGGATCGATCTCGACCACCCAGCCGAAGCGGTTGATTTCGTTCGGCTCCTTGGCGACATCGAAGCGATCGAAATACTGGCCCCAATTGTACCAGTTGCCCGGCGCGCCATAGCGCTTCAGGGCTTTCTCGTTGGCGCCTTCAGCTTTGCCCCAGAAATAGCCGTTGAAGTTCTCTTCGCAGGTGAGCCAGGTGCCCCAGGGGGTCATGGCGCCGGCACAGTTATTGAGCATTCCGTTGACCTTGGTGCCGGTGGCATCCGTGCTGGTCTTCAGCAAGGCATGGCCGGCGGCAGGGCCGGTGATCACCATCGGTGTTTCAGCCGTGATGCGGCGAGCGAAGCGCGAACCGTTCACAACACCCCATTTGCCATTCTCGCGGCGAAGCTCAATGACCGAGCCGCCATGCGCCATCATTTCGATTTCGGCGAGTTCTTTCGTCATGCCGGCGAATTTCGCCTTTTGATCCTGACGGCCGAGCTTGGGGAACATCAGCTCTTCATTGGTGTATTCGTGATTGATCACGAGCAGGCCGTGGTTCGGATTGCCTTCAATCGGCGCGAAGCCAAGGAAGTCGTTGTTGTAGCCGTATTGCTTCGCCTGGGCGGCAGCGCTTTGCTTGGTGGGGTCAAAAGCGGGGGCATCGGCAAGCACAGGGTCGCCCCAGCGGATGAGGACATCCGCGTCATATCCCTCGGCGACATAAATTTTTTCATCCGAACCGGCAGCGATTTCTTTGAAATTGAAAGACGGCGTGGTGTTTGCGGCCTGCGCGCGTGCATCTTCTGCGACCATCAGCGCGATCGGCGAGACGGTGGCGGCGATCGCCGAGCAACCGAGCAGACCTTTGATCAGGTCGCGGCGGTCGAAACGGGCGGCAATCACGTCACCGAGGGTGGGGTTTTCCGAGATATTGGAGCCGCGATCTTCGCTTTCCTCGGCCTGGACCGAGAGCGGCAGGTGAGAATTTTCGATTGTCATGGCCTGAATGTCTCCATTTCTGAGGGCGAGGGCTGTTCTGATGGCGAAGGCTTATGACAGCTGCGTGACGATATCCGGCCCACGCCGTTAACCCGCCCTTCACAGTGAACATGGGAATTTTGCGTCAGTCGATTCCCTGTTCGATACCGGAGTTCAGCCATGTATTCGCCGCGCATGAAGACCCTTGAGAATTGCGCGAACGCCGCTGGCGGGGTTTTCGGTTGCCGGGAAGAGGATTTCGAGCCGCGCTACGTGGCGCTTCCGAGCCGCGCGAAGAAACTGACCGTTCTCGGTCTGCTGGCCGGTGCCTTTGCCTTGATCGCGGGACACCATTTTGGGTTCGCGAAAATGATCGCCTCGATCCCGGGTTGGCGCGCTGCCGTTTAAACCTGACGCCAAGCCTGAACGACCAAAGCGCGACAAAACACCGCGCTTTTTTGTTGTCTGAAATGGCAAGCCCGTACGAAAAAGGGCACCTTGCGGCGCCCTGTTCCGTTTCGTCGTGTTGGATCCAACTGCGGATTAGCAGCTGTAATACATCACGAACTCGATCGGGTGCGGGGTCATGCGGTAGCGATCCGATTCACCCTTCTTCAGCTCGATATAGCTGTCGATGAAGTCATCGGTGAACACGCCACCAGCCTTGAGGAAGCCGCGATCCTTGTCGAGCGCCGCAAGGGCTTCGTCCAGCGAGCCGCAGACGGTCGGGATCTTCTTGAGCTCCTTGGCGGGGAGGTCATAGAGGTCCTTGTCCATGGCTTCGCCGGGATGGATCTTGTTCGCGATCCCGTCGAGGCCGGCCATCAGCAGGGCGGCGAAGGCGAGGTAGGGGTTCGCGGTCGGATCCGGGAAGCGGACTTCCACGCGCTTGGCTTTGGGCGAATTCGTCCACGGAATACGGCACGAAGCCGAACGGTTGCGGGCCGAATAGGCCAGCAAAACCGGAGCTTCATAGCCCGGGACGAGACGCTTGTAGGAGTTCGTCGAGGGGTTCGTGAAGGCATTGAGCGCCTTCGCATGCTTGATGATGCCGCCGATATAGAAGAGGCAGGTCTCGGAAAGGCCGGCATATTTGTCGCCTGCGAAGACCGGCTTGCCGTTCTTCCAGATCGACTGATGCACGTGCATGCCCGAGCCGTTATCGCCGTAAATCGGCTTCGGCATGAAGGTCGCGGTCTTGCCGTAGCTCTGCGCGACATTGTGGATGGCGTATTTGTAGATCTGCATCTGGTCGGCCATCGACACGAGCGTGTTGAACTTCATGCCAAGCTCGTGCTGGGCGGAAGCCACTTCGTGGTGATGCTTTTCAACCGAAACGCCCATCTGGGCCATGGCAGCGAGCATTTCGCCGCGCATATCCTGGCACGAATCCTGCGGCGGAACCGGGAAATAGCCACCCTTGGTGGCGACGCGGTGGCCGAGGTTGCCGCCTTCATAATCCGTCATGCCGTTGATCGGCAGTTCCGAATGATCGAGCTTGAAGCCGGTATTGTAGGGGTCGGCCGCGAACTTCACGTCGTCGAAGATGAAGAATTCGGCTTCCGGGCCGAAATAGGCGGTGTCGCCCACGCCCGACTGGGCCATGAACATCTCAGCGCGCTTGGCGATGCCGCGCGGGCAGCGATTGTACATCTCGCCGGTGGCCGGCTCGAGAACGTCGCAGTTGATGACCAGCGTCGAGGCCGCAAAGAACGGATCCAGCGTCGCCGAGCCGAAATCCGGCTTCAGCAGCATGTCCGACTCGTTGATGGCCTTCCAGCCGGCGATCGAGGAACCATCGAACATGATGCCTTCGTCGAGCGCTTCTTCATCGACAATCGCGATATCGAAGGTGACGTGCTGCCACTTGCCGCGCGGGTCGGTGAAGCGGAAATCGACGTATTTCACGTCATTTTCCTTGATGAATTTCAGAACTTCCTTGGCGCTCTTCATGGCCTGTCGCGTCCTCTGTTCTCACGCTTGGTTTTAGGGTTTGATGTTCTCATGGGCCGATGCCGCACACGCACCGGCCAAGTGAGAGGCGACGCCTCAAATGGCGTCGTTCCCGGTCTCGCCAGTCCGAATGCGGACCGCTTGCTCAACCGAGGAAACAAAAATCTTGCCATCGCCGATCCGGCCGGTCTGCGCCGCGGTTTTGATGGCTTCAATCGCTTCGCCGACGAGCCCGTCGGAGAGCACAACCTCGATTTTCACCTTGGGGAGAAAATCGACGACATATTCCGCGCCGCGGTAAAGTTCGGTATGGCCGCGCTGCCGACCGAAGCCCTTGGCTTCAATCACGGTAATGCCCTGAACGCCGATGCCTTGAAGGGCTTCCTTCACCTCATCGAGTTTGAAGGGCTTGATGATGGCTTCGAGCTTTTTCATGCGCTTTCCCCGTGCGGGTTATGTCAGGTAAACCGGAATTGAATATGGGCCTCTGTTCAATAAAGGTTAGGTGGCGTCAATAGGCCGAAAGCCTCGCGATCCGGCGCTTTGAAGCAATTTCTCGCGCTCCGCACGCATGTGAGGCAATTTGCCTAATTATGAGGCAAATTGCCCACAAGAGAAACAGCGTATTTCGCCCCTATGTCACTTCGAAATGCGTCGCCACGCCGGCATCGGCGTGATCGGCAATGGTCGAGCGGATGGCATGCCGTCCGCTAGCCTCGGCAATGAATGCGACACGCGCCACCGCACCCGGCGCGAGATAGAGTGTGTCGAGGAAATAAGGCTCCCATCCATCATCATAGGGGTGGAGCAGGCGGAAGGAATGCCCGCCAATGCCGATGACCTGCGCCCAGCCGGTCTGGTTGCGCAAGGCGAGGACGACAACGCGGCCCTTGCGAGCTCGCAACAAGGGTTGTCCTGGAGCTTCGCCCGGCCGATCACCCACGGTGCCACCATTGATCGCGAAGACGCGGCGCGGGTCAGGAAAGGCTTTGCGATAGGCTTCGAGACCAGCGGCCTCGCGGCGGATCGCCTCGAGCGCGGCGTCGTCGGCGCGGGAAATTCCGCCGGTGATCGTGAAATCCACGCGTTGCGCATCCTGAAGGCGGATCGCCGGCGGCAAGCCGGGATCGGGCAGAGCAATCACAAGGCCGCGTGATGCAAGCGCTTCGCCCTCGGTGCGGAAGGAGAACAGCGGCGTGGGCGTCGCGAATCGCGCCTCGACCCGCGCGTCTTTCCCGGCTTCGACAGGCATATCCAGGATCACTTCGCAGCGTGTGCCCGGCGCAAGGGTGACCATGCGCTGCAAGGGATCGAAGGGTTGGCAGGGCGTCGAGTCAATCGCGATCACACGCGCATTCAGCCCCGAGACATGCAATGGAATGACGCGTGCCATCGCGGTGTTCGCGATCCGCAAGCGAATGCGCGCGCCAGGACGCACGGTCATCGCGGCGGGGGCCGCGCGGCCATTCACCACGAGCCGGTTGCCAAGTCGACCAAGGCGCGCGGCATCACGCAGATCGCCAAATCCGCCTTCAAGCATGCCTTTTTCGTCAAGCCGCCAGTCGCTAACGAGCAACGGCAGATCGTGATCAACGGGCGGCGGCGCCGCCTCGTCGATCACCAACAGGGTTGAGAGGCCACGTCCGGTCTGTTCGCTCGCAAAGCCAGGGGTGGTCGGATGAAGAAGGAACGAGCCGGCTTGTTGAGCTACAAAAGTGAGGAGACTGTTTTCGTCGTTTGTGAGCAGCGATTTTTCGGCGGCAATGCTGGTGCGCAGGCCTCGGATTCCGAGCGAGAGTGGCTGCCCGAGCCGGTTGGTCAGCGAGATTGACGACTCGACCTGCGGTTTGAGCCGCAAGAGCGCATGTCTTTCGAGCATGCCAACGGAGTTCGGTTTGTTTGGATCAGGGATCAGCCCAAAAATCGTGCTCTCCGGCCCGGCCGGCTCAGCCAGTCTGATGAGAATCGGGCTGGCCATGAGCGAGAAAGCGGGCACCGCTGGCTTTGTCGTGGAAGGGCCCTGCGCGAATGTGGGATTGGCGAGCAGGCTTGCCGCCAATCCTCCGAGAACTTGACGCCGATTGGCTTGAAGCCGACTGGCCTGCACCGCGTTTTGAGTTGGCAAAGTCTTGTTGGGCATAGGGAATCCGGTTTGGGTAAAATCTGGTTTGCCACTCGCGTCATAATCCCGTTCAGGGGATCGTGTTTTATCTCCCATCGTCAAGTCGCTTGATCGCTGTTGTGATCAAGCGAAATCGCCTTTCCGGGACGGCAAGCCATAAGATTTATAAGTTTACGCTGCTGCAAACCGTGCTATAGCACCGCCGCCGCGTCGGGCGGCAGGCGTCGGATCGGGCTGAGAGCTCGCCGACACTCAAAGCCCGGTTCACGTGGGTCGCGCGGGCGTGGCGGAACTGGTAGACGCGCCGGATTTAGGTTCCGGTGACGAAAGTCGTGGGGGTTCGAGTCCCTTCGCCCGCACCAGTGCCGTTTTGCCAACGCACCAGCGTCGACTTCAGCGTGGCGGCACACAGCAATCCGGTTTCGCCAAAAGGCTGAACATTCATCCGGGGTTTTGCCCCCGCATCTTCATCAGGGTTTCTCACTATGCAACTCACCCAAACCGCCTCCGATGGTCTGAAGCGCCAATATAAGGTGGTGATCACCGCGCAAGATCTTGCGGTCCGTTTCGAGACGGAAGTCGAGCAGCTCAAGGGCCGCGTGCAGATCAACGGGTTTCGTCCGGGCAAGGTGCCTACTGCACATATTCGTAAGCTCTACGGCCGTTCGATCATGGCTGAGGTTGTGCAGAACTCGGTGACCGAAGCGCAGAAGAAAATCGTCGAGGAAGCCGGTTCGAAACTCGCCGCCGAGCCGAAGGTGGCGCTCCCTGAGGACGAAGCCACGATCACCAAGGTGCTTGCCGGCGAAGCGGATCTTGATTTCGCGGTGGATGTCGAAATCCTGCCCAAGGTCGAAATTCAGGATCATTCGCATATCACGATCATTCGCGAATTGGCCGAAGTGCCCGAGTCGGAAGTGAACGAAGCCATTCAGCGCATGGCCAATTCAACCCGCAACTTCACACCGCGTGGTGAGAAGGAAAAGTCAAAGAGCGGTGACAAGCTCACTATCGATTTCGTGGGCACGATTAACGGCATTGCCTTTGATGGCGGCACCGGGACTTCGGATCTTGTGATCGGCTCGGGACAATTCATCCCGGGTTTCGAAGAGCAGCTGGTTGGCTCCAAGGTGGGTGACCAGAAGGTCGTGAAGGTTACCTTCCCGGATGATTACCAGGTCGTCGATCTCGCCGGGAAGCCGGCGGAATTTGCTGTGACTGTCAAAGCTGTCCAGGCACCTGGCGATATCGAGCTGGATGATGAATTCGCCAAAAAGCTCGGCGTCGAGTCGATGGAGAAGCTGCGCGAGGTTATCAAGGGTTCGTTGCAGGCCGAATTGACGGATGTTTCGCGCCAAAAGCAGAAGCGTCAGCTTCTTGATGCTCTCGATGCGATTTACACGTTCGATTTGCCGTCCACGATGGTCGAGCAGGAATTCGCAGCTGTCTGGAACCAGGTGCTTTCGGATATGCAGCGCGAAGGCAAGACCTTCGAAAGCGAGGCGGAAGCCGAGACCAAAGCCGAGTATCAGCGCATTGCTGAGCGCCGCGTGCGCCTTGGCCTCGTCCTTTCAGAAATCGGCGAGCGCGCAGAGATGAAAATCGGGGACGACGAAGTTTCGCGCGCGCTTGTGCAACGTGCCCGGCAATTCCCTGGCCAGGAGAAGGAGTTCTTCGAGTTCTATCGCAAGAACCCGCAGGCACTGGCTGAAATCCGCGCACCGCTTTTTGAAGAGAAGGTTGTCGACGGAATTCTCGCCGGCCTCAACATCACGGACAAGCCTGTTACCCGCGAAGAGTTGATGGCCGTTGAAGCGGTGGAAGCTGAAGCGAAGGCCGAGAAGCCCAAAAAAGCCAAGGCCAAGAAGGCCGAGTAACCGCGCGTTTATCTCGCGTTCGATACGAAAATCGATTGCGCCGCCCCACGGGGCGGCGTTTTCTTTTTTCTCAACGCGAGGCGAGTCGGGGGCGGATCATATGAGCGATGCAGGGCAGGGTGTAGCTGCGTCGTTCCGACGTGATTTCTCGGTGCACGCCGCCGTTCAAGGGCTGATTGTTGCCCTGGTCGGGTTCACCAGCTCGGTCGCAATTGTCATCAAGGGTCTCGCGAATATGGGAGCGAGTGAGGCCGAAATTGCCTCCGCTTTGCTGTTCGTCGGGCTTTCGATGGGACTTGCGGCGATTGTGCTGAGCCTGCATTCGCGCATGCCGATTTCGGTCGCTTGGTCGACGCCCGGCCTGGCGCTGTTGGGTTCAACGGGCGCAGTGGCGGGCGGATTTCCGGCAGTCGTCGGGGCTTTTATTGTGACTGGCGCGCTGATTGTACTCGCCGCGTTCTGGCAGCCTCTGTCGCGTTTTGTTCAGGCCATCCCGAAGCCAATTGCCGCTGCGATGCTCGCGGGCATTCTCTTCAAACTTTGTATGGCGCCGTTCGTCGCTATTCAGGCAACACCGTGGGCCGCGCTGGCGATCATCGGAGCATGGCTTGTGATGCTGAAATTCGCGCGCCTCTGGGCAGTTCCTGTGGCGGTTTTGCTCGCCCTCGGGCTGACAGCTGCAACCTCAGGCTTTGGCGAAGGATTTGTGTTTCGCCTGGCAAACCCGGTTTTCGTGGCTCCTGATTTCACGCTTTCAGCCCTACTCGGTGTGGCCTTGCCGCTTTTTGTGGTCACGATGGCTTCGCAGAACATCACCGGTCTCGCCGTGCTTTCGACCTATGGATACCGGCACAATCCGCGCGACGGACTGTTCGTGACCGGCGCACTCTCGATGCTCACTGCACTTTTTGCGGCCCCCACCATCAATTACGCTGCAATCACGGCGGCGCTCTGTGCGGGACCGGACGCGGGTCCGGACCCCGCAAAGCGTTATGTTGCGGCGGTGTTCGCCGGATTTGGATATTTATTGCAGGCGCTTTTGGCTGCAGTCGCTGCTGCACTCGTGCTGCGGGCTTCGCCAGCGCTGATCGAAGCAGCAGCGGGATTGGCGCTGATCGGCGCGTTTGGCGCTGCAATGCATGGTGCGATCGCCGAGGAGGAGAGCCGCCTTCCAGCCCTGTTGACCTTTTTCATCGCGGCTTCGGGTTTGACGATCCTCGGGATCGGCGGCGCGTTCTGGGGGCTGATTGCGGGCTGGGGCGTGCACATTGCGTTCAGGATGAGCGCAAAGTCTTGAACTGCGCCAGCACGCCACCCTTTTCAGGCGGGGTTGGGATGATTATCACAGGGTGTGAAGCCTGATTCTCGGCATTTTTGATGCTCATTCCCCGATAAGAGGACGTTCGATGAAAGACCCGATCGATACTTTGAATTCCCTCGTGCCGATGGTGATCGAGCAATCCTCACGCGGCGAGCGCGCGTTTGATATTTTCTCGCGCCTGCTTCGCGAGCGCATCATTTTCCTCAACGGACCGGTTGAAGACGGCATGGCGAGCCTGGTGGTGGCGCAGCTGCTGTTCCTCGAGGCCGAGAACCCGAAAAAGGAAATCTCGATGTATATCAACTCGCCCGGCGGCGTGGTGACATCGGGACTTTCGATCTACGATACGATGCAGTTCATTCGCTGCCCTGTGACCACGCTCTGCATGGGGCAGGCAGCCTCGATGGGCTCGCTGTTGCTCACGGCCGGTGCGAAGGGCCAGCGTTTCGCGTTGCCGAATGCCCGCATTATGGTGCATCAGCCTTCGGGTGGTTTCTCGGGGCAGGTGACCGATATCTTGATCCACGCCAAGGAAGTCGAGAGCCTCAAGCGCCGACTCAACGAAATCTACGTGACGCATACCGGCCAGGATTACGACACGATCCACTCGGCTTTGGAGCGTGACAACTTCATGACCGCCAACGCTGCCAAGGAATTCGGGTTGATCGATCAGGTTGTCACGAAACGCATGGAAGATCCGGTCGAACCCAAGCCGATGTGAGAAACTGCAAGCGTGAATTCTGAAACGGTCTTTCGTCGAAATGTACCGCATCGATACATTCAACGGGCGGTGTTGCTGGCCTGCACCTTGCACGAGAAGCATTGTGGTGAGCCGGTTGTGCCCCTTGCAACAGGTTTGCAAGTGGTTACGTTGCGGGCTTGGCGCGGGATTATGACGACTTGAATACAACGTTTCAGGTTTCCGTTCCCGATTAACGCTTCATTCGGGGGCAGGGGACGATACTGAGCAGATAGTTAGACGGCGGACATGCGGGAATCGCGGGTTCGCCTTCGCCGGGAGGGGCAAAGGCCTCGGGTCGGCGCGGAGGTTTGAAATATGAGCAAGTCCACCAGCGGCGATCAGCGTTCCACGCTTTACTGCTCGTTTTGCGGCAAGAGCCAGCACGAGGTGCGCAAGCTCATTGCGGGCCCGACCGTGTTCATCTGCGATGAATGCGTTGAGCTGTGCATGGATATCATCCGCGAGGAATCGAAAACCCTCGTGAAATCGAAGGAAGGCGTTCCGACGCCGCGCGAGATCGCGAAAATCCTTGATGATTATGTGATCGGCCAGTTCTACGCCAAGCGCGTGCTCTCGGTGGCGGTGCACAATCATTACAAGCGCCTCAACCACGCGACGAAAAACAACGATATCGAGTTGGCGAAATCCAACATCCTGCTTGTTGGCCCAACGGGCTGCGGCAAGACGTATCTCGCGCAGACGCTCGCTCGCATTCTCGATGTGCCGTTCACAATGGCCGATGCCACGACCCTGACCGAAGCCGGTTATGTGGGCGAGGATGTCGAGAATATCATTTTGAAGCTGCTTCAGGCCGCCGATTACAACGTCGAAAAAGCCCAACGCGGCATCGTCTATATCGATGAAATCGACAAGATTTCGCGCAAATCCGACAACCCTTCGATCACCCGCGATGTTTCGGGCGAGGGCGTGCAGCAGGCACTGCTGAAGATTATGGAAGGCACGGTTGCCTCTGTTCCGCCGCAGGGCGGGCGCAAGCATCCGCAGCAGGAATTCCTGCAGGTCGACACCACCAACATCCTGTTCATCTGCGGCGGCGCGTTTGCGGGCCTTGAGAAAATCATCTCGCAGCGCGGCAAAGGCACCTCCATTGGCTTCGGTGCTAAGGTTGAGAGCCCGGATGATCGTCGCGTGGGCGAAGTTTTCCGTCAGGTTGAGCCCGAGGATTTGCTCAAATTCGGTCTCATCCCGGAATTCATCGGTCGTCTGCCGGTGATTGCGACCCTTGAAGATCTCGACGAAACAGCCCTGAAGCGCATTCTCACCGAGCCGAAAAACGCGCTTGTGAAGCAGTATCAGCGCTTGTTCGAGATGGAAGACGTGGAATTGAGCTTCGCCGATGAGGCGCTTTCGGTGGTTGCCCGCAAGGCGATCGAGCGTCGCACAGGTGCGCGCGGCCTTCGTTCGATTATGGAGAGCGTTCTGCTCGACACCATGTTCGACCTGCCGGGCCTCGACGGCGTCGAGCAGGTGGTCGTCAATGCCGAAACGATCGAGGGCAAAGCGAAGCCGCTCTATATCTACGGCGAGCGCAAAGAAGAGGTCGCGGCCTCGTCGGCCTGAGGCGGATCGCCGCAGAATTTGAAGCCCCGGGGTGATTTCCGGGGCTTTTTCGTTGAAAACATGCCCTCCTGTTGCGCGGATGACTCAATCCCAAGCGGATTGCAGGAGCGGGCTTGTTTCGGCCCGGATTAGTCCCCAACTTACCCTTTACGCGAAGAGTGATTCCGGGCGCCCACTAGGGGCCCGCGCGGTTCCGGGCGATCCAATACGGCGGAAATGCGCAGCATTCTTCATCACGAGCCCGGCCCTTTATGCGCCGGCGGGTGGCGGGGTCCCGCGCCCGAGAGATAGGAATTTCGTCAATGAGCGGCGAGAAGAAGAAGCCAGAAGTCGGATCCATCGAAACCGTGCCGGTTCTGCCGCTGCGCGACATCGTGGTTTTCCCGCACATGATCGTGCCCTTGTTCGTCGGCCGCGAGAAGTCGATCCGCGCGCTCGAGGACGTGATGAAGACCGATCGCTTCATCCTGCTCGCGACCCAATTGAACGCGACCGATGACGACCCCGCCGAAGACCAGATTTACAAGGTTGGCTCGCTCGCAACGGTGTTGCAATTGCTGAAGCTGCCCGATGGCACAGTGAAAGTGCTGGTTGAAGGGCTTTCGCGCGCCAAACGCATCAAATCGGTGAAGAACGAGAACTATCTCGAGGCTGAAGTCGAGGTGATGGCAGACGATCTCTCCGATCCGATCGAAACCGAAGCGCTCGCGCGCTCGGTCGCGACCGAGTTCGAGAATTACGCCAAGCTCAACAAGAAGGTTTCGCCGGATGTGGTCTCGACCATTTCCGGGATCGAGGATTACGCCAAGCTTGCGGATACTGTCCCCGCGCATCTCGCAGTCAAGATCGCCGACAAGCAGGAAGTTCTGGAAATCACCAAGGTTTCCAAGCGCCTGGAGAAAATTCTTGGCCTGATGGAAAGCGAAATATCTGTTCTTCAGGTCGAGAAGCGCATCCGCACCCGCGTGAAGCGGCAGATGGAGAAGACCCAGCGCGAATATTATCTCAACGAGCAGATCAAGGCGATCCAGAAGGAGCTTGGCGACGACGAGGGCAAGGATGAACTGGCCGAGGTCGAGGACAAGATCCGCCGCACGAAATTCTCGAAAGAGGCGCGCGAGAAGGCTTTGCACGAGCTGAAAAAGCTGCGGCAGATGTCGCCTATGTCGGCCGAAGCGACGGTTGTCCGCAATTATCTCGACTGGATGCTCTCGCTCCCCTGGGGCAAGAAATCAAAGGTCAAAAAGGACTTGCGCCACGCGCAGGAGATCCTTGATGCTGATCATTTCGGCCTTGAAAAGGTCAAGGACCGTATCGTCGAATATCTCGCGGTGCAGAGCCGCGCGAACAAACTCACCGGGCCGATCCTTTGCCTGGTTGGGCCTCCGGGTGTGGGCAAGACCTCGCTTGGCCGTTCGATTGCGAAATCGACCGGACGCGAATTCGTGCGCATGAGCCTCGGTGGTGTGCGTGATGAAGCCGAAATTCGTGGCCATCGGCGCACTTACATTGGCTCGATGCCGGGCAAGATCATCCAGAGCTTGCGCAAGGTAAAAACCCAGAACCCGCTGTTCTTGCTCGATGAAATCGACAAGATGGGCCAGGATTTCCGCGGCGATCCCTCGTCGGCACTTCTCGAGGTCCTTGATCCCGAGCAGAACACGACCTTCGCGGATCACTATCTTGAGGTGGATTACGACCTCTCGAACGTGATGTTCGTCACAACAGCGAATACGCTGAACATCCCTGCGCCCCTTATGGACCGCATGGAGATCATCCGTATCGCTGGCTACACCGAAGACGAAAAGGCCGAAATCGCCCGCCGCCATCTCATCCCGAACGCGCTGAAAAAGCACGGTCTCGATGACAAGGAATGGTCGATCACGCCGGAAGCCCTGATGTTCCTGGTGCGTCGCTTTACCCGCGAGGCGGGCGTGCGCAACCTCGAGCGCGAGATTTCCAACCTCGTCCGCAAGGCGGTCAAGGAAATCCTGCTCTCGGCAGGCACGGATAAGCCCGTCAAATCGGTGAAAATCGACGAAGCGAAGGTCGAGGATTATCTCGGCCCGGCAAAGTATCGCTTTGGCCTCGCAGAGACCGAAGATCAAGTGGGCGGTGTTACCGGCCTCGCCTGGACCGAGGTGGGTGGCGAGTTGCTGACCATCGAAGGCGTCATGATGCCCGGCAAGGGCCGCATGACGGTCACCGGCAACTTGCGCGACGTGATGAAGGAATCGATCTCGGCGGCTGCATCTTATGTGCGTAGCCGCGCGATCGAGTTCGGCATCAAGCCGACCCTCTTCGACAAGCGCGACATCCATGTGCATGTGCCGGAAGGGGCAACCCCGAAGGATGGCCCATCGGCTGGCATCGGCATGGCGACGGCAATCGTCTCGTTGCTGACAGGCATTCCTGTGCGCCGCGATATCGCGATGACCGGCGAAGTGACCCTGCGCGGCCGCGTTCTGCCGATCGGCGGTTTGAAGGAGAAGCTGCTCGCGGCCTTACGCGGCGGGATCAAAACCGTTCTCATCCCCGAAGAGAACGTCAAAGACCTCGCCGATATCCCTGCCAATGTGAAGAACGGGCTCGAAATCGTGCCTGTCAGTCACATGGGCGAAGTGCTCAAGCGGGCGCTGATCCGCCAGCCAGAGCCCATCGAATGGGATGAGGCCGCCGAGCCGATTGCGAAAGCCAATGACGACAACACGACCTCTTTGGCGCATTGATCCTGCAATCGCAGTGCAATAGCATTAAGGGCGATCCGGGTTTCGGGTCGCCCTTTTCCGTTGAACGGCGTATTGAATGATGATGCTGAGCCAGCCTTTGAACAGGATTTTCCGATCGAACCGCCTTGCATTGGGCGTTGCAGCCCTGCTTTGGGCTGCGCCGGCTTCTGCCTTATCTTACCGGTTGGTCGATGCCGATTTCCCGAATTGCAAAGGTGAATGCCCGAAAGTGATCGTGGCTTCAGGGACGATCGGCCAGAACGAGCATCTTCAGCTCTTGTCTTTTCTCGAGCAATCACTGGGCGGTCAAAAGGTCGCCCAAATTCTTGTGATCGAGAGCCCTGGAGGGTTCACCGCCGGCGGGCTGGCCTTGGGTTATGCCCTGCGCAAGCTCAAAATGTCGGTGATTGTCGGTCGCTGGACGGGGGACACGCTGACTGGGCAGCGCGGGTTGACATCGGGCACCTGTGCCTCGGCCTGTGTTTTTGCGTTGGCTGGCGGGACGTCGCGGTATTTTGTCACGGGCAGTCGTGTTGGGGTGCATCGCGCCCATACCGGCACAACCGTTTTGGATCCGATCACCCGCCAATCCGTGAATGCCACGGTGGATCATGAATCGGGTCATGCGTTTTTCCGGCAGTTCTTCCGCTCAATGGGCGTGGATAACGGTGTGGTCACAAAACTGGCTGCAACCCAATCGGAGAGCATGTATTGGTTCTCACCCGCTGAATTGAGCCAGTATCGACTGGCGCGCGACAGTTCTACACGCGGCACAGGCGAGAAGAAGCGGCGCTCATCGACCAATTGACTTGCCATATCAGAGCGGATCGTGTTTACGAGCCGCTCCTTGCATGTCGTCGTTTTCTGGTTCCGCAGTTTGGATACCATTCTTTGCGGCATGCTTCGGGCCGGGCGGTTAGCTCAGTTGGTAGAGCACCTCGTTTACACCGAGGGTGTCGGGAGTTCGAGCCTCTCACCGCCCACCAATCCGGTCCCGTGTTCCATGACGGGATAAATCCTCCCGATGCCTGTGAACGCTTCTGAAACCGCTTTCGTTCACCATGTTGGACAAGGCGGCGTGTGCTGTCGCCTGTTGTGCCAGTTGCGGGTTATGCGTCATGCGTTTTTATGGGGTTGGGCGAGCGTTTGCGCACGCCTCGCGAGTGGCAGGTGCGGCTGGTTTTAGCGTTTTCGCCGCCCTGTTTCCCGCCGCTGCTATGGAATTTGCCTCGGTTCCGCTTGAGCAGGAGTGCTCTTCGGCAAAATGCCCGCGCGCGATGATCGCCGAGGGTGAAATTTCGGATGAAACCCCTGCGAAATTCACCCGCTTTCTGCGTCAGGAAATGCAGGTTCCAGGCCTGCACGCGTTGATTTTTCTGAATTCGCCCGGTGGCAATGTCGAATCGGCGCTGAGGCTTGGCGCCCTGTTGCATCAGGCGGGTGCCTCGGCTGTTGTTGGTCGCCCCGTTGTTGGTTTGCAAGCGGGCGCAACCCAAACGCGCCGTCGCGCTGCGCAGACCATGGGCTTGTCGGTCGTTCCCGGGCAATGCGCCTCGGCCTGTGTGTACACCTTGATGGGCGCGAAAAAGCGCATGGTTCCTGAGGGCTCGCGCCTCGGAGTGCATCGGATGTCCGCGCGGATTCACATGCAGGCGCCTGAGGGCGGCAATGGTTTGCAGAGCCGGGTGTTTGCCGGCGAAAGCGAGATCCGGACCTTGCGCGATTATGCGCGCAGCGTCGGCGGCTCGCAGGATTTGATCAGCCTTGCGGAGTCGACCCCGCATGATCGGATTCGCGTGCTCTCGACGGACGAAATCCGGCGCTTCCGCCTCGGCACAGGCGGGCTTTGATGCGTATGAAATTTTGCCGTTCAGCCGCCTTCGTTCCAATCGCGCTTGACAGGGCAGGGGCGCTTCCTTAAGCGAACCACTCTCGCGTCGCCCCTTGAGGGTGATGCGGAAAAGCGCGGGCGTAGCTCAGTCGGTTAGAGTGCCGGCCTGTCACGCCGGAGGTCGCGGGTTCGAGCC
>JBOFZC010000317.1:0-5837 GCA_051654985.1 Rhabdaerophilum sp. | reverse complement strand
CGGCCGCGCGATCGATGAAATCACGCACCACATTGTCGGGGTAATTCGTGTAACCCACGCCGTTCGCGCCGCGCAGCAGCATCTGCAGCAGGATGTTGGGCACGCGCTCGCGGATCAGGCGCAGGCGCTCCCAGGGGTCCTCCTGCAGGAAGCGCATCGAGACATCGAAAGTGGCACCACCCCAGCATTCCAGGCTGAAGAGCTGCGGGAGAGCGCGGGCATAGGCCGGGGCGATCGCCGCGAGATCATGCGTGCGCATGCGGGTCGCGAGCAGACTCTGGTGGCCGTCGCGCATGGTGGTGTCGGTGATGAGCACACGGCGCTCGCCGCGCATCCATTCGGCAAACCCATCGGGGCCCAGCTGATCCAGCTTCTGCCGCGTGCCGAAAACCGGTTCGCCGGCAAAAACCGGTGGCACGGGCTCGCGCGCGAAGGCAGGCGGTTTCGGGCGGTCGCGGGTCTCGGGGTGTCCGTTCACGCTCACATCCGCGATGTAGGTGATGAGCTTGGTCGCGCGGTCCTTCCGGCGCTGCTGCTGGAACAGTTCCGGTGTCTCATCAATAAAGCGGGTGGTGTATTCGTTCGATTTGAACTTCGGATGCCCCAAAACCGCCTCGAGGAAGGTCAGGTTCGTCGCAACGCCCCGGATACGGTATTCACGCAAGGCGCGATCCATGCGGGCAATGGCCTCGCCGGGGGTTGCGGCCCAGGCCACGACCTTTTCGAGCATCGGGTCATAAAAGCGCGTGACCACTGCACCGGAATAGGCCGTGCCGCCATCGACGCGGATGCCGAAACCCATCGCGCCGCGATAGGCGGTGATCCGCCCGTAATCCGGGATGAAGTTGTTCTCGGGGTTCTCAGTGGTGATGCGGCACTGGAGCGCGTGGCCGTTGAGCCTGATCTCTTCTTGCTCGGGAATGCCGGATTTGAGGTTGCCCTCGGCATCGCGTCGGCCAATCGCCGCGCCATCGAGAATGCGGATCTGTGCTTTCACGAGATCAAGCCCGGTGACGACCTCAGTCACGGTATGTTCGACCTGAATGCGTGGATTGACCTCGATGAAATAGAATTTGCCGGTTTCGGCATCCATCAGGAACTCGACCGTTCCAGCCCCGATATAGCTCGTGGCATGGCCGATGCGCATCGCGGCCTGGCAGAAGGCCTGGCGTTGTTCTTCCGAAAGATAGGGGGCGGGCGCTCGCTCGATGACCTTCTGATTGCGCCGCTGGATCGAGCAATCGCGCTCGAAGAGATGCACAATCGTGCCGTGCCGGTCGCCAAGGATCTGCACTTCGACGTGGCGCGCGCGACGCACCAGCTTTTCGAGATAGACCTCATCTTTGCCAAATGCCGCCCGCGCCTCGCGCTTGGCGGTGAAAACGGCATCGAGGAGCTGCTCCTCGCCCTCAATGGCGCGCATGCCGCGCCCACCGCCACCCCAGCTCGCCTTGAGCATCACGGGATAGCCGATCTCGGCGGCAAGGCGCTTGATCTCGTCTGCGTCATCCGGAAGCGGCGGGGTCGCCGGCATCACCGGCACGTTCACCGATGCAGCGAGGTTGCGGGCATCCACCTTGTTGCCGAGTGCGCGGAGCGTCTCCGGCGAGGGCCCGATGAAGGTGATTCCAGCCTCGGCGCAGGCATCGGCGAATTCCGGGCTTTCGGAGAGAAAACCGTAACCGGGATGGATCGCATCCGCGCCGGATTCCTTCGCCACCCGGATCACCTCCGGAATCGAGAGATAGGCTTCCAATGGCCCAAGCGGCTTCGCCAGATGCGCACCGCGCCCGATCAGGTAAGCCTCATCCGCCTTGAAGCGGTGGAGCGAGAGCTTGTCTTCCTCCGCATAGATCGCGATGGTGCGTATCCCGAGCTCCGTCGCGGCACGGAAGACGCGGATCGCGATTTCGCTGCGATTGGCAACAAGCAGCCGACGAATGGGCATGAGCAGGAACCCCCGGAGCAAAACAGTGCGGGTTGGATGCGAGATGTTTCCCGGCAACAAACCTCTTCATGATGGCTCTTCCGGGAAGCGGGGGAAAGAGTCGATCCGTCTCTTTCTGCAGTTTGCGCATTCCCCCCATGCAGGAAAGGGAGTTTTGCCACTTTTTCGTGCATTCTGCGAGGAAAAGACCGGAAATCGCCCCCTCGCTGTTAACGCCATTGGCATTTTGCGAGTGGCTTGAATTCCTCTGTCATTCCCGCTTCTCTCGACCGACAACAAGAACGGTTTCGGGAGGGAGATGGTGATGGCTGGGTTTGTGCTTGCTATCGATCAGGGGACAACCTCCAGTCGCGCCATCCTGTTCGATGCAAAACTCGATCCTGTCGCGAGCGCCCAGCAGGAATTCCGACAGATTTTCCCGGCTTCAGGGCTCGTCGAGCATGACGCTGAGGAGATTTGGCAAAGCGTGCTGGCGACCTGCCGCGAGGCCATCGCGAAGGGGGGGCATATTCCTCTCGCGATCGGCATCACCAACCAGCGCGAAACAGTGGTGATCTGGGACCGGCAAACCGGAAAACCCATTCACAATGCGATCGTTTGGCAGGATCGGCGAACCTCCGAGATGTGTGCGTCGCTGCGCGAGGCGGGCCATGAGCCGATGATCACGGCGAAAACCGGCCTGCTGCTCGACCCCTATTTCTCGGCGACGAAAATCGCCTGGATGCTGGAGCATGTTCCGGGCGCTCGGGCCGCTGCCGAGGCCGGGAAACTCGCTTGCGGCACCATTGATTGTTTCCTGATCTGGCGTCTCACCGGTGGAAAGGTCCACGCCACCGATGCCACCAATGCTTCGCGCACCATGCTGATGGATATCGGCAAAGGTGGGTGGGATGACGAATTGCTTACGCTTTTCGACGTCCCCCGTGCGCTTCTGCCCGAGATTCGCGACTGCGCCGGGGATTTCGGCGAGACCGACAAGGAGCTTTTCGGCTCGGCGATCCCCATTCGCGGTGTCGCAGGCGATCAGCAGGCGGCGCTGATTGGTCAGGCCTGTTTTTCGCCGGGGATGATGAAATCCACTTACGGCACCGGCTGTTTCGCGCTGCTGAACACGGGCGCAGAAGCGGTGCCGTCGACCAACAGACTTCTCACCACCATCGCCTATCAGCTCAAAGGGCAGCGCTCTTACGCGCTGGAAGGTTCGATTTTCATCGCCGGGGCGGCAGTGCAATGGCTGCGCGATGGGCTCGGGATCATCGAGACAGCTTCCGAAACGGGCCTGCTGGCTGAGGCTGCGGACGATACGCAAGATGTCGTGCTCGTCCCGGCCTTCGTAGGCCTCGGCGCGCCTTACTGGGATGCTGAGGCACGCGGCGCGATCTATGGCCTCACGCGCAATACAGGGCCAAAAGAACTTGCACGCGCCGCGCTCGAAAGTGTGGCGTTCCAGACCGCCGATCTCCTCAGCGCTATGCGCGCGGATTGGCAAGGGCACGGAGCCGAAACGGTTCTGCGCGTCGATGGTGGCATGACCGCAAGCGACTGGACGATGCAGCGCCTGGCCGACATTTTGGGCGCGCCGGTGGATCGCCCGAAAGTGCTGGAAACCACGGCACTTGGTGCGGCCTATCTCGCGGGGCTCGCATCAGGGCTTTATCCGGCCCCTGCTGAATTTGCGAAAAGCTGGGCGTTGGAGCATCGTTTCTTGCCAGCGATGGTTGGTGAGGAGCGGCAGAGGCGGCTTGGCCTCTGGAAGGATGCGGTCTCGCGCACCCTCTCGATCAGATAACGTTTCGTTCTCGCAACGGTCGGTTGGTCTCCACGCGCTCCATGCCGAGATCGGAGAGGTTGAGACTGGTGTAGCGCCCCTCGACGATGAGTTCGGCCAATCCACGCCCCACAGCCGGGGATTGCTGCAATCCGTGGCCTGAAAACCCGCAGGCGAGGTAGGCGTTCTCGAAGCCGGTGACACGGCCGACAACCGCATTGTGATCGAGACGATGCATGTCGTAATGCCCGGCCCAGGCGCGGCCCGGGCGGATCGCCTCGAAGGCCGGCACGCGATGCGCGAGGACCGGCCAGATGATCTCTTCAAAGAGCGGCCAATCCACTTCAAAATCGTCTTTTTGGTCAATTTCGTTATCGTCATCGGGGGAATATCCGCAGATATATCCCTCGCCCTCGGGCCGCCACCAGACGCCCGATTTGTCGATGATCAGGGGATGGCGGGGCAGGTTTTCGCGGCAGGTGAAGCTGAAAACCGAGCGCTTCTTCGCGTAAACCGCGATTTTCTGCCCGAGCATTTCGACGAGTGCGCGGGCTCCGGATGCGCCAGCGGCATTGACGAAATGGCTGCAGCCGATCTCTGAACCCTCCTCCAGCCGGACGCTCGTGACGCGTCCACCGGTATGGTTCACGCCGATGACGCGGTTTTGCCGATATTCAACACCGAGGGAACGCGCTTTTGCGCGAAAAGCCTGCATCAGGCCGTAACCGTCGAACCAGCCCTCGCCCGAACATCCGAAGGAGCCGATGGCGAGATCGGCTGTGTTGAGCCACGGGAATTCTTGCAAAAGGACGGGGGCTTCCAAGAGGGCGATATCAGCCCCTAAGCGGCGCTGAATCGCGTTGTTCTCCGAGAAAACGAGCCTTGCTTCCTCCCCGCCGAGATAGAGATATCCGCCTTCGCGCAGGCCGACATCCGGGCGATCGTTTCCAACCGCGAGCTTCTCCCCGATCTCGCGCAAAAAGCGAATGCCGTAGAGAGAAATCTCGATATTCACGCGCTGGCTGAATTGCTGGCGGATCGAGCCGGCGGAAAGCGCTGAGGCCGATTTCTGGTAGGTCATGTCGGGCTCGATCACGAGGATCGAGCCTGAAAATCCGAGGTGCAAGGCGAGATGGCAGGCGATGGATGAACCCATCACCGCGCCGCCCGCGATCACCACATCGAAATGTTGAGACATTTTCTCGTTCTCGGCTCTCGCAACCGCCACAAAGTCTGGATAGCGTGATCCGCAAACAAAGCTCAACGGGCGTTATGCGCTTGAGGTGCATCTTTCGCGGGAGACAGGCCTATGAACATTCTCGAGAAAACCTTCGCTTCCATTCTGGCGACCCCCCAAGAGGAAGCGCAGAACCTGCTTGAAGGGCTCGGCGTCCCGCTTTCCACGCTCTCTGGTGGCAACCGGATCGTGCGTTCGCCTGTGAATGGCGAGGAAATCGCAGCAATTCGCGATACCACGCTTGAGGAAGCCGAGGCCGCAATCGCCCGGAGCGTTTCCGCTTTCCAAGCCTGGCGGCAGATCCCCGCCCCGAAGCGTGGAGAATTCGTGCGTCTCCTGGGCATGGAGCTGCGCCATGCCAAGGCTGAACTCGGCCGCCTTGTGACCTTGGAGGCCGGCAAAATCACCTCCGAGGGCCTCGGTGAAGTGCAGGAGATGATCGATATCTGCGATTTCGCAGTCGGTCTCTCGCGCCAACTGCATGGGCTCACCATCGCGACCGAGCGACCCAATCACCGGATGATGGAAACATGGCATCCCCTCGGGCCGGTCGGGGTGATCTCGGCATTCAATTTTCCCGTTGCGGTCTGGAGCTGGAACGCCGCGCTTGCTTTTGTGTGTGGTGACAGCGTGATCTGGAAACCCTCGGAGAAAACGCCGCTCACGGCTTTGGCCGTGCAAGCGATCGTGATGCGCGCCGCCGCGGCGTTCGAGGAAGCGGGACATGGTGAAATCCCGGATGGTCTCTCTGAAGTGCTGATCGGTGGCGCTGATATCGGCGAGAAGCTTGTCTCAGACCATCGCGTGCCGCTGATTTCAGCCACAGGCTCTACGGCGATGGGCGCCAAGGTCGGCCCGAAAGTCGCGGCGCGGTTCGGGCGCGC
>JBOFZC010000316.1:0-7843 GCA_051654985.1 Rhabdaerophilum sp. | reverse complement strand
GCCTCAGGGAGGTGATCATAATCACCGGCGACAAGGCCCTTGAAGCCCTTGATCGTATCGGCGAGCTTCACGAGCTTGCCCGGCGAGCCGGTGAAGACTTCCGCCACGTGGAAGGGCTGGCTGAGGAAGCGCTCGATCTTGCGTGCCCGGGCCACGGTGAGCTTATCTTGTTCGGAAAGCTCATCCATGCCGAGAATGGCGATGATGTCCTGCAAGGATTTATAGCGCTGGAGAACGGTCTGCACCGAACGCGCCACAGCATAATGCTCCTCACCGACAATCGCCGGGGAAAGCATGCGCGAGGTCGAATCCAGCGGATCCACCGCCGGGTAAATGCCCTTTTCGGCGATCGAGCGCGAGAGCACGGTCGTGGCGTCCAAGTGGGCGAAGGAGGTCGCAGGCGCCGGGTCGGTCAAATCGTCCGCCGGCACGTAAATGGCCTGCACCGAGGTGATCGAGCCCTTGGTCGTGGTGGTGATGCGCTCCTGCATCTGGCCCATATCGGTCGACAGCGTGGGCTGATAACCCACCGCCGACGGGATACGGCCCAAAAGCGCCGACACTTCCGAGCCGGCCTGGGTGAAGCGGAAAATGTTGTCGACGAAGAACAGCACGTCCTGGCCCTTGTCGCGGAAATCTTCCGCGACGGTGAGGCCAGTCAGCGCCACGCGCATGCGGGCACCCGGCGGCTCGTTCATCTGGCCATAGACCAGGGCGCATTTCGAACCCTTGGCCGAGCCGTTATTCTTGGTCGGATCGACGTTGACGTTCGACTCGATCATCTCGTGATAAAGGTCGTTGCCCTCGCGGGTGCGCTCACCCACGCCGGCGAACACCGAGTAGCCGCCATGCGCTTTCGCGACGTTGTTGATCAGTTCCATGATCAGCACAGTCTTGCCGACGCCGGCACCGCCGAACAGGCCGATCTTGCCGCCCTTGGCGTAAGGCGCCATCAGGTCAACGACCTTGATGCCGGTTTCAAGGATCTGGCCCTCGGTCGATTGTTCCGAATAGCTCGGCGCTTCCTGATGGATCGCGCGGCTGGAGTCGCTGCCGATCGGACCAGCTTCATCCACCGGTTCGCCGATGACGTTCATAATGCGACCGAGCGTGGCATCGCCCACAGGCACCGAGATCGGCGCGCCGGTATCGGCGACATCCTGCCCGCGCACCAGACCTTCCGTCGAGTCCATCGCGATGCAGCGCACGGTGTTCTCACCGAGATGCTGCGCAACTTCAAGAACCAGGCGATTGCCGAGGTTCTTCGTTTCCAGCGCGTTGAGAATTTCCGGCAGGTGATCGTCGAACTGAACGTCGACAACCGCGCCGATGACCTGTGAAATGCGACCCTTGGGCTTCGCCATTTTCCGTTCCTCGTAATCTCAATCAGACGACAACGAGCGTCACCGGCACATTGCCGCGTGTCGCCTTCGAATAGGGGCAGATGGTGTGGGCGTCTTCCGCGAGCGCTTGCACCTTGGCCGGGTCTTCACCCGGAATAGAAATCTTGAGAACGGCACTCAGCGCGAAGCTGGTTTCGTCCTTGTTGAGCGTGATCTCGCAGGTAACATTGGCGCGCTGGCCATCGACACCGTGCTTTTTCGACAAGGCGAGAATGGCCTGACCATAACAGGCCGACCATCCCATCGCGAAAAGCTGTTCCGGGTTCATGCCATCCGGGCCGCCGGGTGCCAGCTCTTTCGGCAAGCTCATGCCGAGAACGAACTTGCCGCCTTCGAGCGAGGCGCGGCCATTGCGGCCGCCACCCGTCGTGGCATAGGTCGTCATGATCGGGGTAAGCGTCATGATACTGGTTCCTTACAGCGCTTCCGCGCCCGAGATGATTTCGATGAGTTCTTTGGTGATCATGGCCTGACGCGAGCGGTTGTACTTCTGCGTCTGCTTTTTGATCATATCGCCAGCATTGCGCGTGGCATTGTCCATCGCGCTCATGCGCGCACCCTGTTCCGACGCAGCGTTCTCGAGCAAAGCCCGGAACACCTGCACCGAGAGATTGCGCGGCAGGAGCGAGGCGAGGATCGCGCCTTCATCCGGCTCATATTCGTAGGAGGCCGTTGCGGCAGCACCCCCTTGCGGGATTTCCGCTGGAATGATGCGTTGGGCCGTCGGGATCTGCGAGATCACCGACTTGAATTTCGAGTAAAACAACGTCGCGACATCGAACTCGCCCGCGGCAAACATCGCCATCAGTCGCTTGGCGACGGCATCGGCGTTCTCATAGCCGATCTGCTTCAGCGCGCGATGATCCACCACATCAAGGATGAGCTTGTCGTAATTGCGCTTGAGTTGTTCATAGCCCTTCTTGCCGACGCAGAGGATTTTCACCGTCTTGCCGGCCTGCTGAAGTGTGCTGATGTGCTCACGGGCCAAGCGGGCGATCGAGGAGTTGAAGCCTCCGCACAAACCACGCTCAGCAGTGCACACAACGAGCAGATGCACCTGGTCCGAGCCCGTGCCGGCGAGAAGCCTCGGGGCATCGGCACCCGAAACGCCAGCGCCAAGATTGGCAAGCACGGTTTCCATCTTGCTCGCATAGGGGCGCGCGGCTTCAGCAGCGGTTTGGGCGCGCCGCAGCTTCGCCGCAGCCACCATCTGCATGGCCTTGGTGATCTTCTGCGTCGCCTTCACCGAGGCGATGCGATTGCGGAGGTCTTTCAACGAAGGCATTGGATTTCCCGTCTGGCAGGCGGCAAGGCGCGGAGGCGAGCTCCGCGCAGCTTTTCCTTACGCGAAAGACTTCGTGTAGTTCGTCACGATGTCCTTGAGCTTGGCAGCATTGGCATCCGACAAATCCTTGGACTTGGCGATCTCGCCGAGCATATCGCCATGGCTGGAGCGCAGCAGGCTCAAGAGGCCGTCTTCATACGCACGAACCCGGTTCACAGGCAGCGCATCGAGATAGCCGTTCACGCCAGCATAGATCACGCAGCACTGCTCTTCCATTTTCAGCGGCGAGAATTGCGGCTGCTTCAGAAGCTCGGTGAGGCGCGCGCCGCGGTTCAGCAAGCGCTGGGTGACGGCGTCGAGATCCGAACCGAACTGCGCGAAGGCGGCCATTTCGCGATACTGCGCGAGCTCGCCCTTGATCTTGCCGGCGACCTTCTTGGTCGCCTTGGTCTGGGCAGAAGAGCCCACGCGGCTGACCGAGAGGCCGACGTTCACCGCCGGGCGGATACCCTGGAAGAACAGGTCGGTTTCGAGGAAGATCTGGCCATCAGTGATCGAGATCACGTTGGTCGGAATATAGGCCGACACGTCGTTGGCCTGCGTCTCAATAACCGGAAGGGCAGTCAGCGACCCCTTACCGGCCGCATCGCCCATCTTCGCCGCGCGCTCGAGCAGGCGGGAGTGGAGATAGAACACGTCGCCGGGATAGGCTTCGCGGCCCGGCGGACGGCGCAGCAGCAGCGACATCTGGCGATAGGCCACGGCCTGTTTCGACAGATCGTCATAAATGATCACGGCGTGCATGCCGTTATCGCGGAAATATTCGCCCATCGCGCAGCCGGTGAACGGGGCGAGGAACTGCATCGGGGCGGCGTCCGAGGCGGTCGCGGCGACAATGATCGAATATTCCAGCGCGCCGCGCTCTTCGAGCACTTTGACGAACTGCGCCACGGTCGAACGCTTCTGGCCGATGGCGACATAGACGCAATAGAGCTTCTGGCTCTCATCATCGCCTTCGTTCAGGGCCTTCTGGTTCAGAATCGTGTCAAGCGCCACGGCGGTTTTGCCGGTCTGGCGGTCGCCGATGATCAGCTCGCGCTGGCCACGGCCGATCGGGATTAGTGCATCGATAGCCTTGAGGCCAGTGGCCATCGGCTCATGCACCGATTTGCGCGGAATGATGCCCGGCGCCTTCACGTCGACACGCGAACGCATCTTCGATTTGATCGGACCCTTGCCGTCGATTGGGTTGCCGAGCGCGTCGACAACGCGGCCAAGCAATTCCTTGCCAACCGGCACGTCCACGATCGAGCCTGTGCGCTTGACGGTCTGGCCTTCCTTGATCTCGCGGTCAGAACCGAAGATCACGACGCCGACATTGTCGGTTTCGAGGTTCAGCGCCATGCCGCGCGTGCCATTCTCGAACTCGACCATCTCGCCAGCCTGGACCTTGTCGAGGCCATAGACGCGCGCAATGCCGTCACCGACTGAGAGAACCTGGCCGACCTCGGTCACCTCGGCAGCGGAGGAGAAATTCTTGATCTGCTCCTTGAGGATCGCGGAGATCTCGGCGGCGCGGATGTCCATCGCAAAGTGCCTTTCGTTTAACCCTGGGTCATCGCGACTTTCATCGCGTTCAGCTTGGTTTTAAGGGAAGCGTCGATCATTTTCGACCCCATCTTCACGACGAGGCCGCCGATGATGGCGGGATCAACGCGCTCGGTGAGCGCGATATTTTTGCCAGCCTTGCTTTGCAGGGCCTCAAGAACCGCCTGGCGGTTCTTGTCAGAAAGCGGGCTCGCGACCGTGACTTCAGCGGCGATGATGCCAGCCTTTTCCGCCACAAGAGCGCGATAAGCCGTCACCATCGTCCGCACCAGAAATAGACGGCGCTTCGAGGCAACGAGCTGCAGGAAATTCGCGGAAAGGCCGCTGATTTTCGCCTGTTTGAGCACTGCACCCAAAGCTTTCACCTGTTCATCAGAGGTAAAAACCGGATTGCGGCAGAGCTGATCAAGCTCCGGACTCTGATCGAGCATGGCAGAGAAAGCGTCGAGATCCGCGCTGACGGCATCGAGCTTTTTGGCCTCTGACGCCAGTTCAAACAAGGCGACCGCGTAGCGGCCGGCAATTCCGGAAACGATCGGGCTGGATGAGGCCACGATGGATGTCTTTCGTTCTCACACGGTTCCGAAGTGACTGTTCAGACGCTTGTCGCGCGCTGGTCATTTCCGAAATGTGCCCCGAGGCGGGGATGTCTACGGAAGAACACCGGAAAGAGAGCAAATGCATGCCAAACCGGTCGGAGGGGTCGCTAACAAATCTTGTTCGCCCACGCAACCCCTATCCCGAAGCGACTTTCGCATCAGTTGCCAAGCGTGGCGCGAATACCAGCCGGGATCAGAGGAAGCTCAGGGGATCGATATCGACATCGACCCGAGCGCCGCCTTTTGGATTGCCCGCCCGCACCAGCATATCGCGGATAAAGCCTTGTAACGAAACCGTGCGCGGTGCCTTCAAAATGAGCCTCAAACGGTGCTTGCCCCTCAGCAAGGCGAGTGGTGGTTCGGCAGGACCAAGAAGCGCAATCCGGGTCTCGTCTTTTTCGGTCATCAACCGATGCCCGGCCTCCGCGAGCAGACGGGCATGCCCCTCGGCCGCCACACGATTCTTGGCCGAAACCACCAGGCTCGCGAGCCGCCCGAATGGTGGCAATCCCGCCGCCTCGCGATTGGCGATTTCTGCTGCGTAAAAAGCGGCATGATCGCCAGAGAGAAGCGCCGCAATCACGGGGTGTTTTGGCTGATAGCTCTGCAGCACACCGCGGCCTTTTTTCTCGCCACGCCCAGAGCGGCCGGTGACCTGAGTGAGCAACTGGAATGCGCGTTCCGAGGCACGCGGATCGTTCGAAACCAGGCCGATATCTGCATCCACCACCGCCGCGAGCGTCAAAAATGGAAAGTTATGACCCTTGGCAATCAATTGGGTGCCGATGACGATCTGGAATTCCCCCTTGGCGATCGCCTCCAATTCGCGCTTCAAGCGCTCGGTCCCGCCGGGAAAATCGCTGGAGAGCACGATACTGGAGTGCTCGGGGAAGGCCTGCGCGACTTCCTCAGCGATGCGCTCGACACCCGGCCCGCAAGCGGTGAGACTGTCCTCAGCGCCGCATGATGTGCACTGGATTGGACGGCGCTCGGTATGGCTGCAATGATGGCAGATTAGCGCACGCCGGAAACGATGCTCGACCAGCCAGGCATCGCAATTCGGACATTGCCAGCGATGCCCGCAGGAGCGACAAAGGGTCAGCGGCGCATAGCCCCGCCGGTTCAGGAAAAACAGCACCTGCTCGCCACGCGCCAAAGTCTCTGCGGCGAGCGCAACGAGCCTCGGCGACAGATACGAGCCACGCGGTGGCGCGTCGCGCGTGAGATCAATCACCGAGAGATCGGGCATCGCCTGACCGGTGGCGCGCACCTCGAGTTTCAGATGCCGGTATCGCCCCTGCGCTGCATTGACGCGGGTCTCGATCGAAGGGGTCGCGGAGGAGAGAACCACCGGACAGCTCTCACACTGTGCGCGCAAAACCGCCATGTCGCGGGCGTGATAGCGCACTGTGTCATCTTGCTTGAACGCGGCCTCGTGCTCTTCATCGACCACGATCAGCCCAAGTTGCGAGAAAGGCAGGAACAAAGCTGAACGCGCACCCACCACCACCTTCGCCTCGTTCTCAGCGACCGCATGCCAGAGCCTGTCGCGGCGCGTGGGCGCGACACCGGAATGCCAGAGGCCTGGCGCGCCCCCAAAACGCGCCTCAAAACGCGCCACGAATTCCGGCGTGAGCGAGATCTCAGGCAGCAAGATCAGGGCCTGTTTCTCGGCCTGCAAAGCGGCAGCGACTGCCTCGAAATACACCTCGGTTTTGCCCGAGCCGGTGACACCTTCCAGCAGGATCGGAGAAAAACCGCCGGTTTGCGCGGCCTCCCGGAGGATTGCCGCCGCAGCCTGCTGTTCAGCGTTGAGTTCGGGACCATAGGGGGCGAAATCGAGCGCGGCGGCGCGGGCCAGCGAGGGCAGCGGCACAACCTCGAAAACCCCCTCATCCACCAAAGCGTCGAGCACGCCGGTGGAACATGCCGCCGCCTCAGCGAGATCGCGCTTCCTGTGCACGAGCCCGCCTTTCGCCGCTGACATCAGGCGCGCGCGGGTCGGCGTGAGGCGGCGCGGCTCCTGCCCGGTGAGGCGCAGGCCAAATTTTGGCGCTTCATGCGCCTCCGCCTCGGGGTCGCGCATCGCCATTTTCGCAACGAGCCCCAGCGGTGCGAGCGTGTATGTCGAGACACGCTGGATGAACTGGCGCAGATTTTCAGCCAGAGGCGGCAGGCCGGAGACGGAATGGATGGCCTTGAGATTTTCGCCCGATGCAGCTTCATCCAGCGCCCAAACGAGCCCGAATGTTTCACGCGTGCCCAACGGCACAGATACGGTTTGGCCGGGCACAAGCGCCATCCCCTCGGGCACGCGATACGAATACGCGCCGTCCAGCGCCAGTGGCAGAACGATATCGGCGATCATCGCTCCCCCTTTTCGCGCGGCCCCGCTCTGATTAGCACCGATTCGCTGGGGAAAAAGATGCGCCCTTCTTTAACTTAGACCCGCGAGAATAGGCGTATGAATGCCCTTCACGACGCCCTTCTAGTCTGGCTCCGAACCCTCACCCACGAGAAGAAAGCCTCGCCGAACACGGTCGAGGCTTATGCTCGGGATGTGCGGCAGGTCATCGCCTATTTCGGCGAAGAGATCGGCACACCCTCCGATCTTCTGGCGCTGAAACCAGCTGATTTGCGGCTGTTTCTCGGCGAGCGGCGCACGGCAGGCATCGGCAACCGCTCGATCATGCGACAATTGGCCGGCCTTCGTGCCTTTGCGCGGCATCTCGAACGCGAGGGATATGGCCATGCCTCGGCCTTCAAGGCCGTGAAGGGGCCGCGCGTGAAAAAGGGGCTACCACGCCCACTTGCACCGCAAGATGCACGCGCCACCACCTCGAAAACCATCCGTGCCGGCGAGGATCGTGAACCCTGGATCATCGCGCGCGATGCCGCTGTCTTTGCCCTGCTTTACGGTGCGGGGTTGCGCATTTCCGAGGCTTTGT
>JBOFZC010000315.1:0-6912 GCA_051654985.1 Rhabdaerophilum sp. | reverse complement strand
CGGCTAGCAATAGCGCTACAAGCGTCAGATGCTGATCGCCACATTCAACGTCAATTCCGTCCGCCAACGCCTCGAGCATCTCGTGCGCTGGCTGAAATCGCGTGAGCCTGATCTCGTCTGCTTGCAGGAGCTGAAATGCGTCGATGAGGCTTTCCCGCGCGAGGAGATCGAGGCTCTGGGCTATCAGGTCGAGACCCACGGTCAGAAGACCTTCAACGGCGTGGCCATTCTCTCGAAGCATCCGCTGCAGATCGAGCATCGCGGCCTGCCGGGCTTCGAGGACGAACAGGCCCGATACATCGAGGGTGTGGTGAGCCTGCCTGATCAGGGAATCTTGCGCGTCGCCGGCGTCTATTTCCCGAATGGCAACCCCGTGCCGGGGCCGAAATTCGATTACAAACGCGCGTTCATGGCCGCCCTCACCACGCATGCGCGAGAGCTTCTCAAGCTGGAAGAGCGATTGGTGATTGCCGGTGACTTCAACGTCATCCCCGAGCCCAGGGATGCCCGCTTTCCGGAGAACTGGGCGAACGACGCGCTGTTTTTGCCGGAGTCGCGCGCTGACTTCCGCAAGCTCTGCGCGCTGGGCTTCACCGAAGCAGTGCGTGCCACAAGCGACGACGCGGGGCTATACACGTTCTGGGATTATCAGGCCGGGGCGTGGCCGCGCAACAACGGGATCCGCATCGATCACTTGCTGCTCTCGCCGCTCGCGGCGGACCGATTGATCGAAACCGGGATCGACAAAGACCTGCGGGCGGAGGAAAAGCCCTCCGATCACGTGCCGGTCTGGTGTCGTTTGCGCTGAGAAATCCGATGGTCAGCGCATCGCGCGCTGGTATTTCCGCAAATAGGCCTCTGCGAGGCGACGCTCGTCTTCGGTAGCGATATCGCGGGCGCGAGCATTGAGGTCGAGCACCCAGGAGTCGCGCGCGGGGTCGGCCTTCGTAGCCGCGACCTGCATCCACATCAGCCCGCGCGGAGCTTGGCGCGGCACACCGTCACCGTTGAACAGCATTTGCCCCAAACGCGCCTGCGCGGACACATGACCCTTCTCGGCGGCAAGGTTGAACCAGCGCGCGGCCTGCTGCAAATCCTTCGGGCCCGCCGCCCCTTCTGAGAAGATGCGGCCGAGATAAAACTGCGCATCGGCATCGTTGAAATAGGATGCAGCGTAATGGAACATCTCGGTGGCGCGTGTCGGATCGCGCTTCACGCGGGTGTTCGGGATACCGCTGAGATGATAGCCGCCGAGCGCCACGAAAGCATGCGCGACGACGCGCGCATTGGGGGAATCCGGGCTCACATCGGCATGCTTGTTCGCGATTTCCGAGAAGTGCTGATAGGCCTTGAGATCGTCGCGCCGCACGCCCTCGCCCTCGGCGAACATGCGCCCGAGCTTCCACTGCGCCGCGACGTTACCTTCCTTCGCGGCATAGCCCAAGGCCTGGACAGCGGCCTCGGAATTGCCGCTTGACAGGGCATTGAGCCCTTCACGCAAGGAATCCCCGACCGATTTAAAGAGGCCCGTCTTTGGGCCAACCGGAGCCGGCCCTTCCTTCACGTCGAATGCCATCGCCCCGCCCTGCCAGAGCAGGGCGAGCGCGAGCGCCAAAGGCGCAGCGGGCATTCGGAACGTGTCAGATATCCGCATAGACGTGTTTCTCTGCTTTGCCGCCGGGATGGGTGACCGCGCCATCACGCGCCGGTCCCACGAGTTGGGCGTATTTCCACAGCGTGCCGGATTGATATTCGGTTTCGCGTGGTTTCCACTCCTGACGACGCGCTTCCAATTCGGCATCGGTAAGGCGAACGTTGAGCGTTCCTGTGATGGCATTGAGTTCAATAATGTCCCCATCGCGCACCAGCGCGATCGGCCCACCAACCGCGGCCTCGGGACCGACATGGCCCACACAGAAGCCGCGCGTTGCGCCCGAGAACCGGCCATCGGTGATGAGCGCGACCTTGTCGCCCATGCCCTGGCCATAGAGCGCAGCCGTGGTCGAGAGCATCTCGCGCATACCCGGGCCGCCCTTGGGCCCTTCATAGCGGATCACGAACACGCAGCCGCGCTGATATTTTTTGTTCCTGACGGCCTCGAAACACTCTTCCTCGCTGTCAAAGCAGAGAGCGGGGCCCGAGAAGCTCAGCTGATCCTCAGGCATACCGGCGATTTTGACGATCGCACCATCGGGCGCGAGGTTGCCTTTGAGGCCCACAACACCGCCGGTCACCGTGATCGGCTTGTCTGCCGGGCGCACGACATCCTGATTGGGGTTCCATTTCACGTTGGCAAGGTTCTCAGCCATCGTGCGGCCGGTCACCGTCATGCAATCGCCGTGCATATAACCGTGATCGAGCAGGGTTTTCATCATCAGCGGAATGCCACCGACCTCGAACATATCCTTCGCGACATAACGGCCGCCGGGCTTCAGATCAGCAATATACGGCGTTTTCCTGAAAATTTCGGCAACATCAAAGAGATCAAACTTGATGCCGCATTCATGCGCGATGGCCGGGAGATGCAAAGCGGCGTTGGTTGAGCCACCCGAAGCCGCGACCACCACAGCCGCATTCTCCAGCGCTTTGAGTGTCACGATATCGCGCGGACGGATACCCTTGGCGATGAGTTCCATCACCATTTCGCCTGCAGTCATGCAGAATTGGTCGCGGATTTCGTAAGGTGCCGGCGCGCCCGCTGAGTAGGGCAACGCAAGGCCGATCGCTTCCGAAACGGTGGCCATCGTGTTGGCCGTGAATTGCGCGCCGCAAGCACCAGCCGAAGGACAGGCCGCCTGCTCGATTTCCTCAAGCGAAGCGTCATCGAGCGCTCCGACCGAGTGCTTGCCCACGGCTTCGAACACATCCTGAACCGTGATCGGCTGACCGCGCCAGGTGCCGGGCAAGATCGAGCCACCATAGATGAAGATGGAGGGCACGTTAAGGCGCACCATGGCCATCATCATCCCCGGGAGCGATTTATCGCAGCCTGCGAGACCCACGAGCGCATCATAAGCGTGGCCGCGCATCGTCAGTTCAACGGAGTCCGCAATCACATCGCGCGAGGCGAGCGAGGATTTCATGCCCTGATGGCCCATCGCGATGCCATCGGTCACGGTGATCGTGCAGAATTCGCGCGGCGTGCCGCCCGCGGCTGCCACGCCCTTCTTCACCGATTGCGCCTGGCGCATCAGCGAGATGTTACACGGCGCGGCTTCGTTCCAGCACGAAGCGACACCCACCAACGGTTGATGAATCTGCCGCTTCGTGAGGCCCATCGCATAGAGATACGAACGATGCGGCGCACGCTCCGGCCCTTCCGTCACGTGACGGCTGGGGAGCTTCGCCTTGTTGAACGTAAATTCGGTCATCACCCGTTCCCTTCGTCCCTGAATTCATGCGGCTTTTCGCCGGTTTCACCCAGCACAAGCGATTGCACAGGAACGCGCCTGCCTCAATCACCCCGGACGGATTGCGCAGCGCTGTGGTTAACCCTGCAACACCCGCCCTCAGCCGAAAAACCGCAATGATCCAAGGCCGTTAGCAGGGGAGACGAAAGCGCGTGGTTTGTGGCGCAAAAGCGGCGGAGCCTCAGCGGGAAAAGGGCAGATTTCGAATCCACCAATGCTGTGGCTCAAACGCCACAAAATGGAGAGTGGGAGCGGCTCACCCCAACCGCTTCAGCGCTTCATCGATCCGGATGATCCGACTTTCGGCCTCGGCGAGGCGCTCGCGGTTTTCGTCAATCACCTCTTCTGGCGCGCGCGCGACGAAATCGGGGTTATCGAGCTTGCGTTTCGTGCCATCCGCATCTTTCACGAGCTTCTCACGCTCACCGCTGAGGCGTTTTTTCTCGGCGGCGAAATCGATGATCCCCGCCAGCGGAAGGCACGCGACCTGCCCTTGCACGACGATCTGCACGCTCTGCGACGGTGCCTCGTGCATGAATTGCAGCTCAGAGACACGCGCCATGCGCTTGAGCGCATCTTCCGCGCCCTGCGCGCGCTTGACGCCTTCGGCATCGGCACCGACGAACACCAGCGGCGCCAATGTTGCGACCGGCACATTCATCTCGGCGCGAGCAGAGCGTATCTCTGAAATCAGCTCCACCACAAAGCCGATTTCTGCTTCCGCTGCCTTGTCGCCCAGCGCGATCGGCGTCGGCCATGTGCCGGTGCAAAGCTGGCCGCGCTTCTCATGGGCAAACTCGCCATAAGCCGCGTTCAACTCCTCGGTGATGAACGGCATGAACGGGTGAAGCATCGCCACGGTGCGATCGAGGATAAACGCCACCGCCGCGCGTGTCTCATCCTTGGCAGGGCCATCTTCACCCTGCAAAACGGGCTTCGCGAGTTCGAGATACCAGTCACACACAATGTTCCAGGTGAAGCGATAGGCCGAGAGCGCGGCTTCGTTGAACTTGTAGCCCTCGATGCCCGCCTCGATTTCCGCGAGCGCCTTGTCGGCCTCGCCGCAAATCCAACGGTTGAGCGGCAGCTTCACCGATTTTGGATCGAAGCCCGCGACAGCGCGGCACTCGTTCATCTCAGCGAAGCGCGAGGCATTCCAGAGCTTCGTGCAGAAATTCCGGTAGCTCTCGGCGGTTTTCACCCCCAATTTCGGGTCGCGCCCTTGGGCTGCAAAATTCGCAATGGTGAAGCGCAGGGCATCCGCGCCGAGCGTGTCGATCACCACGAGCGGATCGAGCACATTGCCTACGGATTTACTCATCTTCCGGCCCTTCTCGTCGCGCACGAGGCCGTGGAGATAGACATCGGCAAACGGCGCTTCGAGCGGTTTGCCGTTATGGTCGAGCGCGGCGGAAGCCATCATCATGCGCGCAACCCAGAAGAACAGGATATCCGCCGCCGTCACCAGCACCGAACCGGGGTAATAGCGCGCAAGTTCGGCCGTATCATCCGGCCAGCCCATCGTCGAAAACGGCCAGAGCGCAGACGAGAACCACGTGTCGAGAACGTCGGGGTCGCGGGTGATCCGCGTGCCCGGACCCCATTTAGCATCGGCCTTTGTGCGCGCCTCTGTCTCGGTCGCTGCGACCACATAGCTCCCATCCGGCCCATACCAGGCCGGAATCTGATGTCCCCACCACAATTGCCGCGAGACGCACCACGGCTCGATATTCTCAAGCCAGCGGAAGAAATCGGCTTCACGATTGGCAGGATAAATCTTGGTCTTGCCCGCGCGCACCCAACCCATCGCCTGCTCGGCCAAGGGTTTCACATCGACATACCATTGGTCGGTGAGCCAGGGCTCGATCGGCACACCGGAGCGGTCTCCATGCGGAACCTGCTGCACGCTGGGTTCGATTTTGGCAACGAGGCCGAGGGCCTCCATCATCGAAACCACCTGCACACGCGCCGTAAAGCGCGGCAACTTCGCGAGCGCCCGAGTCGCGGCGGGAATGGCGTTGAAACCAGAATCAGAAAGATCGATATGCCCTTCTCGGTCCATCATGTTGATGACCGGCAGGCTATGCCTTTTCCCCACCTCGAAATCGTTGAAATCATGCGCAGGCGTGATTTTCACCGCGCCCGTGCCCTTTTCAGGGTCGGCATAGTCATCGGCTACAATCGGGATCAGCCGCCCCACCAGCGGCAGAACCGCATTCTTGCCGATGAGATGCTTGAGACGCTCATTCTCCGGGTGAACCGCCACCGCCGTATCGCCGAGCATGGTCTCTGGGCGCGTCGTGGCGACACGAATGAAGGTGTTCTCGTTCTCGGGATTGTAGCTTTCACCCTCGATGGGGTAATCGAAGTAATAGAGATGCCCGCCGGGCTCTTTTGCGAGCACCTTGCCCAGCGCCTCTGCCGAAAACGGCTTCGGATTGCCCTCTTTATCCACCTCGCCGCGAGCCCAAGCGAAACTGCCCTTCACCTCCCGCTGCTCGACCTCGAGATCGGAGATCGCGGTGAGGAGTTTCGGGTCCCAGTTCACAAGGCGCTTGGCTTTATAGAGCAGGCGCTTATCGCCTTCTTTCCAAGGCTTCAGTTGGTCATTCGTGTTATGCAATTTCACGAAGAATTGCAGCACCGCGCGCTGCATCTGGCCCGCTTCGCCATCTTCACGATTGCCCATTGTGAAGCGCTCGCGCGACCAATCGCAGGAGGCACCAAGGCGCTTGAGCTGATTGGTGATCGTGCCGCCGGATTCCTCTTTCCAGGCCCAGACCTTATCGAGAAATTTCTCACGGCCGATCTGATGCCGGTTCGGCTCCTGCCGCTCCATCATCTGCCGTTCCACCACCATCTGGGTAGCGATGCCGGCATGATCCGTGCCCGGCTGCCAGAGCACATCGCGGCCCTTCATGCGCCAGTAGCGGCAGAGAATATCCTGCAAGGTGTTGTTGAGCGCGTGGCCCATATGCAGCGAGCCGGTGACATTCGGCGGCGGGATGACGATGGTGAAGGGCTCGCCCTGAACCCGCCCCGCCTTGAAAGCGCCGGCCTTTTCCCATGCGGCGGACCAGCGCGCTTCAATGGTTGCGGGGTCGAAAGTCTTGTCCATCATCTCTCATATTCCGCTGAGCGCACGAACGCATCCGCGCGACGAAAAAGGGCGCCCCGGCGGGACGCCCGAACCTTGATTTTCGAATACCGCGCTGACGTGTCGCGTCAAGCGCATTGGGCGATCAGCCGCGCGAGACGCGCTTGTTCTTCAGTGGGCTGATCGCCGAAACGAAAAACCGGCGACCACTTTTTCGTGGCGATCAGCCGCGCGAGACGCGCTCGATCTCGGCTTTGACGAGCCGCTCGACGATGCCCGGCAGATGGCTGTCCATCCATTCGCGCAGCATGGGACGGAGGAGTTCCGAGACGACATCCTCGATCGAGCGGCCAGCAGCCGGCATCGCTGAGTTGCGCGAAAGCGACGCGAAAGCACCCGCCACCA
>JBOFZC010000314.1:0-2134 GCA_051654985.1 Rhabdaerophilum sp. | reverse complement strand
ACGCCACCGTGGAAACGGCGGGGCAAAAGCTCGCCTGGCTCTCGCTGAAGCCGGTCACCGGGCGCATGCATCAGCTGCGTGTGCACACGGCGGAAATCGGCCATCCCATCATCGGCGATCCCAAATATTTCAACCGCGAGAACTGGGAATTGCCCGGCGGCATTCAGCAGAAGTTGCATCTTCTCGCGCGCCGCATCGTCATTCCGCATCCGCGTGAGAAAACGATGGTTGATGTCTCGGCACCCTTGCCACCGCATATGCTGCAGAGCTGGAACCTTCTTGGCTTCGATACGTCGAGCTACGATCCGATCGAAGACGCACCAGAGAAGTGATCTCTCAACACCTTTGCGCGAACGCCGCAAGGCTCGCTCGGTAAGGCTCGATTTCTAGCCCCTGAGATGCAATCCAATCCGGGTTGTAATAGGTCGGAAGATACCGCTCGCCGCCATCACAGATGAGGGTGACGATCGAGCCTTTCTCACTGCGCGCCATCATCTCGTCGGCGATTTGTAGCGCGCCATAGATGTTCGTGCCGGTCGAGCCGCCGCATTTGCGCCCGAGCACGCTTTCCAGCCAATGGATCGCCGCGATGCTCGCGGCATCGGGCACGCGGATCATCCGATCGATGACGCTCGGAATGAACGACGCCTCCACTTGCGGACGGCCGATCCCTTCGATGCGCGAACCGCATTCAAGCCGCAGATCGCATTGGCCGGTGCGGAAATGTTCGAAGAACACGGAGTTTTCGGGGTCAACGACACAAAGTCGTGTCTTTCCCAGTGCCTCGGGGCGATAGCGGATATAGCGCCCGATCGTGGAGGATGTGCCGCCCGTGCCGGCGCTCACCACCACCCAGGAAGGTGCGGGATGGCGCTCAAGCCGCATCTGGCTGAACAGGCTCTCGGCGATGTTGTTGTTGCCGCGCCAGTCCGTCGCGCGTTCGGCGAAGGTGAACTGGTCCATGTAATGCCCGCCAGTCTCCTGGGCGATGCGGCGTGCATCGGCGTAAATCGCCATAGGCTCGGTGAGATGCACCCGACCCCCGAGAAACTCAATCGCTTCAATCTTGGCCTTCGCCGTGGATTTCGGCGCCACAGCTATGAATGGCAGGCCGATGAGCCGCGCGAAATAGGCCTCGGAAATCGCGGTCGAACCCGAAGAGGCCTCCACCACCGGCTTGCCGCGCTTCACCCAGCCATTGCAGAGGCCATAAAGAAACAGTGAGCGCGCGAGGCGATGCTTCAGGCTACCCGAGGGATGAGTGGATTCGTCCTTGAGGTAGAGGTCAATCCCGGCCTTGGAGAGGCATGGCAATTCCATCTTGATCAGATGCGTGTCGGCCGAGCGCGCGAAATCCGTTTCGATTCGATGCACGGATGCAGCGACAAAGGCGCGATCCTCGGTCTCGAGCGGGAGGAGGGCTGTCTCTCCCATCCATTGAGCGGTTGAGGGTTGAACATTCTTCATTTGAGCACGATCCAGGGTAATTTACCTATTTTGATATCTGAAGTCAGATTGAATTTCTCTATCACGATTTTGCGATCTGTCTTTCCAAAAATTTAGATTGGCGTCATGTTCGGAGAAGGTGACCTCGTGCATCCTTTCATGATGGCTGATTCCATTGAGGAGTGCTTGGCATGAACGCGAAATCGATTTTGAAGGCAGCCGCTATCGGGGCTGGGTTGACCATCCTGCTGATCGGGTTTGCCGTGGCGCAGACGACGCCGCCTGCTCCCCCGGTGCCTGTTCCCGCACCTCCAGCAATCGCTGCGCCCGCGCCTGCTGCCCCCAGCATGACGCGCCGAGAGATCGCGGATGCGTGCCGCGCCGAGATCAAATCCGATCTGCGTGGCCCTGAGCGCCGCGAGGCGATGCGTCAATGCGTTGAGAAAAAACGGGAAAGCGCCGGTCTCAACCGCCGCGAGGATCGCCGTGCGGAACGCCAGGCCCGCAGCGGCGAGCGTCAGGCGATCCGTCAGGAATGCCGGAAGGAATTTGCCGAACAGCGTCTTACGGAAGCGGAACGCCGTGATGCCATTCAGGGCTGTGTCGCGAAAAAAGATCCGCGTCAGGCCAAAATGCTCGAGTGCCGCAAACAGGCAGAAGATAAAAAGCTCGAGCGCGGAAGCCGCGA
>JBOFZC010000313.1:0-5382 GCA_051654985.1 Rhabdaerophilum sp. | reverse complement strand
GCAAGGAGATGCTCGCGCATTACAATCTCACCGCCGGATCGGCGATGGCCTATGCGCTGTCGTCGGAGGATTTCGTGGCGCTCGCGAAAACCTACGGTCGGATGGGCGGGTTTGATCGCATCGCCACAATCATCAAGGCGATCCGGGCCGAGCGTGGCGAGGGCAATTGCCTGCTGCTCGATGGTGGCGATACCTGGACGAATGCCTGGGGTGCGCTGCAAACGAAAGCTCAGGATGTCGTTGAGGCCATGAACCTCCTCAAGCCCGATGCCATGACTGGGCATTGGGAATTCACGCTGGGGGCCGAGCGCGCCAAGGAGATCATCGACAAACTCCCATTCCCGTTCCTCGCGCAGAATATCCGCGACACCGAGTTTGAAGATCGCGTCTTTGAGGCACGCAAAACCTTTGAGCGCGGCGGCGCGAAGGTGGCGGTGATCGGGCAGGCTTATCCCTATACGGCGATTGCCAATCCGCGCTGGATGTTCCCGAAATGGTCATTCGGATTGCGCGAGGACGACCTCCAAAAGGAGGTCGATGATGCCCGCTCCGAGGGGGCGGATATCGTCGTGCTGCTCTCGCATAACGGTTTCGATATCGACCGGAAAATGGCCTCTCGCGTCAGGGGTATCGATGTCATCCTCACGGCACACACGCATGATGCGCTGCCGGAGGTGGTCAAGGTCGGCAAGACCCTGCTCGTGGCTTCCGGCAGCCACGGCAAGTTCGTCTCGCGCCTCGATCTCGATATCCGCGATAAAGAACTCAAAGGCTACCGCTTCGGACTGATCCCGGTTTTCTCCGATGCCATCGCGCCCGACGCGGAGATGGCTGCGCTCGTCGCCAAACATCGCGCTCCGTTCGAAAAAGACCTTAGCCGCGTGCTCGCAAAAACCGACGGGCTTCTCTACCGGCGCGGCAATTTCCAGGGTTCACTTGATGATGTCTTCACCGATGCGATGCTTCAGGTGCGCGATGCCGAGATTGCACTCTCGCCGGGCGTGCGCTGGGGCGCGAGCCTCTTGCCGGGTCAGGACATCACGTTTGAAGATGTCACCAATGCCTGCGCCATGTCCTACCCCCAATGCTACCGCATGGGCATGAAGGGCGAGATGCTCAAAACCATCCTTGAGGATGTCGCCGACAACATCTTCAATCCCGATCCATACCTGCAGGGCGGCGGCGACATGGTGCGCGTCGGCGGCATGGGTTTTACGATCGACCCCAATGCCACGATCGGCAAGCGCATCACGAACATGACCAGCCTGCGTGACGGTAAGCCGATGGATGCCAACCGCGAATACACCGTCGCGGGTTGGGCCTCGATCAACGAAGGGACGCAGGGTCCGCCGATCTGGGACGTCGTGAGCCAATATCTGACGACGAAAGAGACGATCACACCGCGCCCGCTGGACGCGGTGAAGGTCATCAATATCTAGGTTTTTTGAGTTTATCGCATTTTCTTCACGCGAACCGGTATCCACTTCGCTTGAAAATGCTCAAATGCTAAAAAACGCGATGAAATGGTCGCGACCAAGGAGAGAGCCCGATGAAAAGTTCGGGGAAAGACCAACCGACCAGCCGGCGCGGGTTTCTTGCGGCGGCGGGTGCCGGGGCAGCTCTGGCGGCCGGTATCGGCAAAGCCGCTGCGCAGGGTGCAAAACCCGATCCACTGATCACGGAAGTGCAAGATTGGGCACGCTTTCTCGGGCCGGGTGTGGATGCCGCACCCTACGGAAAGCCGTCAAAATTCGAGAAGGATGTCATTCGCCGGAGCGTCCCCTGGCTGACCGCCGACCCCATCTCCTCGATCAATTTCACGCCTTTGCATGCGCTCGACGGAATCGTGACGCCAAATGGCCTGTGCTTCGAGCGCCATCACGCCGGTGTGGCGGAAATCGACCCCGACAAACACCGGTTGATGATCAACGGGCTCGTGGACAAGCCACTCGTCTTCACGATGGAGGACCTGAAGCGTTTCCCAGGGCGCCAGAACAAGCTGTTCTTTCTTGAATGCGCAGCCAATGGCGGCATGGAATGGCGTGGCGCGCAGCTCAACGGCTGCCAGTTCACGCATGGCATGGTGCACAATGTCTGGTACACCGGCATTCCGCTGAAAACCTTGCTCGATGAAGCTGGCGTGAAGACCAATGCCAGATGGGTGATGCCGGAAGGGGCCGATGCCGCCGCCATGACGCGCTCGATCCCGATCGAGAAGGCCATGCAGGATTGCCTTGTCGTCTGGGCCATGAATGGCGAGGCGTTGCGGCCCGAGCAGGGCTACCCCCTGCGCATCGTCGTGCCGGGCTGGGAAGGCAATATGTGGGTGAAATGGCTGCGTCGCCTCGAAGTCGGCGATCAACCCTGGCACCAGCGCGAGGAAACTTCGAAATACACGGACCTTCTGGCCGATGGCCGCTCGCGCCGCTTCACCTTCATTATGGATGCGAAGAGCGTGGTGACGAACCCATCGCCGCAGGCACCGCTGAAACACAAGGGGCCGAATGTCCTGACCGGCCTCGCCTGGTCCGGTCGCGGGGCGATCACGCGCGTCGATGTCTCGATCGATGGCGGGAAGAACTGGCAATCGGCGCGGATCGATGGTCCGGTTCTGCCGATGTCACTCACGCGCTTCTATGTCGATTTCGACTGGAATGGGGCGGATCTGCTCATTCAGTCCCGTGCGATGGACGAAACCGGCTATGTGCAGCCGACGAAGGACGAGCTGCGCAAGGTGCGTGGTGTCAACTCGATCTACCACAACAACGGCATCCAGACCTGGCATGTGAAAGCGAACGGGGAGACCGAGAATGTCGAGATTCTCTAAATTCCTGCTGGTTTTGGCGGCATCGGCTTGCCTGACCCTTCCAGCTCTTGCCCAGACAAAGAAAACGGGCCTCGGCCGCACCGCTTTGCCCGAAGAAATCGCGGCTTGGGATATTGATGTGCGCGCCGACGGCCAGGGCCTCCCGGCGGGCAAAGGGAGCGTGAAGGATGGCGAAGCCCTGTTTCTGGAGCGCTGCGCTTCCTGTCACGGTGAATTCGCCGAAGGAGTTGGGCGCTGGCCGGTCTTGGCCGGTGGACAAGGCTCGATGACCCATGATCGGCCAGAGAAGACGATCGGCTCTTTCTGGCCTTATCTCTCGACCTCTTTCGATTACATCCGGCGCGCCATGCCCTACGGCAATGCGCAATCGCTGACAGCGGACGAAACCTACGCCATCGTGGCGTTTATTCTGAACATGAACAATCTTGTGCCCGACAACTTCGTTTTGAGCCGGGAGAACTTCCTCTCAGTGCGGCTGCCAAACGAAAAGACCTTCTACGATGACGACCGGGAACAAACAGAAAAGCACTTTTGGAACCGCACCCCTTGCATGACAAACTGCAAGCCTGACACAAGGATCACCGGAAGGGCGGCCGTTCTGGATGTGACACCAGAAGATTTGGCGAAAGGCGTGAAAGTTGAGTGAGACGATGACAAAGCGAAATCGGCTCCTCTACGCCACAGTGTTCAGTGTTGGTACGGTGGCTTTGCTCGGCTCAGCGGACTTGACGCAATCAAGCACCGCCAAAGGTGACAAGGCGTTCGGCGAATATCTCTCGGGCGAATGCGTGGCTTGTCACCAGAAATCCGGCAGGGTCGTTGGGGGCATTCCGGCGATTGTCGGCTGGCCGGAAGACCAGTTCATCGCGGTGATGCATTCCTACCAGAAGGGCGATCGCGAAAACCAAGTGATGCGGACAGTGGCTGGCAAATTCAAAGAAGACGAACTCGCGGCACTCGCCGCTTATTTCGGCTCGCTCAAACCGCAGAAATAGCATTCAATACTCAAGGTGGGGAAGCTCGCGACAGATCGGCACAACCGGGCGCGCGGCAGGGAAGAGGAAAAGACATGACAACAACACGTCGCCATATTCTAATCGGCTCGGGCGCAATCGCTGCTGCCAGCACGTTGCCGGCGCCTGCTGTTCTCGGCCAGGCCAAACCGCGCGTGGTGGTGATTGGTGGCGGGGCCGGTGGTGCCACCGCTGCGAAATACATCGCGAAAGACAGTGAGAAGAAAATCGCTGTCACGCTCGTGGAAGAGAACGTCAATTACCAAACCTGCTTCCACTCCAACCTGTTTCTCGGCGGTTTCCGCGATTACGCCTCGATTCTGCATGATTATCGCAAGCTGCAAGGGCATGGCGTCGATATCGCCCGCGCCCGCGCTTCCATGATTGATCGCGACAAGAAGCAAGTCGTCCTCGCCGATGGTCGGCGCATCGCTTACGACCGTGTGGTCGTCTCACCGGGCATTGATCTCAAATACGATTCCGTGCCCGGCTGGGGCCGCGAGCACGAGGAAGCAATGCCGCATGCCTGGAAGCCAGGTGCCCAGACTCGCCTTTTGAAGCGTCGCCTTGATGCCGTGCCCAATGGCGGTGTGATTGTCATGATCGCCCCGCCGAACCCCTATCGCTGCCCGCCCGGCCCCTATGAGCGCATTTCGATGTTCGCACATGCGCTAAAAAAAGCGGGTAAGACCAAGTCAAAAATCTTCGTCATCGACCCCAAGGAAACCTTCTCGAAGCAGGCCTTGTTCCAGGAGGGCTGGGAGAAGCATTACAAAGGCATGGTCGAGTGGCTTGGCCCCAAAGTGCATGATGGTGTGAAGTCCGTGGACCCGAAAACCGGCACCGTCGTGACCGGCTTCGAGACTTATAAAAACGCGGCCCTTGTCAATGTGATCCCGGCGCAGATGGCGGGTGCGATCGCGCGCGACTCAGGCCTCGCGAACCAGACCGGCTTCTGCGTCATCAATCCGGAGAATATGAAATCGGTCGTTGACGCCAACATCTTCGTGCTTGGCGACGCAACGATTGCCGGTGATATGCCAAAATCGGCCTTCTCGGCGAATTCACAAGCGAAAGTCGCGGCGATGACCATTCGTGGCGAGCTGATCGGTGCGCGCACTTTCCCGGCGCGCTACGCCAATACCTGCTGGAGCCTGATCGAGACGGATGACACCGTCAAAGTCGGCGGAGCCTATGAAGCAAAAGACGGCAAAATCACCGCCAGTTCGACCTTCGTTTCGAAAACCGGTGAAACCGCCGAATTGCGCAAAGCAACGCAGGCGGAGAATATGGGCTGGTATGCCGGCATCATTGAAGACATGTTCGGCTGAGCCGGATAAGGCCTTGGCGTGTGAAAAGGCCCGCTTCAGCGGGCCTTTTTCGTTCCGCCCCTCGATTACTCTGGTAGCCGTATGCGCACGCTCATGCCCTCGCCGGGCTGACTTTCAGCTTCCAGCTTGCCGCCATGCAAAGCCACAAGACCGAGCGCAATGGGCAAGCCCATACCGAGCCCCTGATTGGGGCGCGAGAGCGACATGTCGC
>JBOFZC010000312.1:0-6296 GCA_051654985.1 Rhabdaerophilum sp. | reverse complement strand
AAGGTCACGGCTTCCTTGCCGTCGACGATGCGGTGATCGTAGGAAAGCGCGAGATACATCATCGGACGCACCACGACCTGACCACCGATCACAACCGGGCGCTCCTGGATCTTGTGCATGCCGAGGATGCCCGATTGCGGGGCGTTGAGGATCGGCGTCGACATCAGCGAGCCATAGATGCCGCCATTGGTGATGGTGAAGGTACCGCCGGACATCTCGGCCATGGTGAGCGCCCCGTCGCGGGCGCGCTTGCCGAAATCAGCGATGGTCTTCTCGATGCCGGCGAGGCCGAGATGATCAGCATCGCGCAACACGGGAACAACAAGGCCCTTCTCGGTGCCGACCGCGATGCCGACATGATAATAGTTCTTGTAAATGATCTCGGTGCCGTCGATCTCGGCATTGACACCGGGAAGCTCTTTGAGCGCCTGCGTGCAGGCCTTCACGAAGAAGCTCATGAAGCCGAGCTTCACGCCGTGCTTCTTCTCGAAGAGATCCTTGTATTGATTGCGAAGCGCCATCACTGCGCTCATGTCGACCTCGTTGAAAGTCGTGAGCATCGCGGCGGTGTTCTGGCTTTCCTTGAGGCGGCGCGCGATGGTTTGGCGCAATTTGCTCATCTTCACGCGCTCTTCGCGCGAGGCATCCGAGGGAGCAGAAGCGGCGCGCGGCGCTGCAGGAGCGGCCACCGGCGTAGGGGCGGCTGCGGGAGCGCTCATCGCGCGCAGCACGTCTTCTTTAAGCACCTGACCGCGCTTGCCCGAACCCGCATCGACCGAAACGCCGGTTTCGGCCATCATCTTCGCAGCGGAGGGAGCCGGTGGCATAGCGGTTGGAGCAGCAGCCGGAGCAGCGGGCTTAGCTGCCGGGGCCGTTGCAGCAGCAGCTGCGGCCACGGGAGCGGCAGCAGCAGCGGCTCCGCCAGCCGCGATCGAGCCGAGCAGCGCACCGACACCGACCGTCTCACCATCCTTGGCGACGATTTCGGCCAGCGTGCCAGCGGCAGGCGCGTTGACCTCAAGGGTCACTTTGTCGGTTTCGAGTTCCAGCAGGGGCTCGTCGGCCTTTACAGCATCGCCGGGCTTCTTGAACCACTTGCCGATCGTGGCTTCCGAGACGCTTTCGCCGAGGGTGGGGACGCGGATTTCGGTGCTCATATGACTAACCTTTCAAGCGAAATTTCGGAATTCACGCGGCGAATGCGTCGTTCATGAACGCGTTGAGCTGCTCGAGATGTTTGGACATCTGGCCCACGGCGGTCGAAGCCGCCGCCGGGCGACCGGCATAGCGGGCGCGGCTCGTGGAAGCCCCGACTTGCTGGAGCGCCCATTCGAGATAGGGCTCGACGAAAGTCCATGCGCCCATATTCTTCGGCTCTTCCTGGCACCAGACGACGTCCGCCTTCTTGAAGCGGGCCAGCTCAGTCGCGACCGACTTCATCGGGAACGGGTAGAGCTGCTCGACACGCAGGAGATAGACATCGTCGATGCCGCGCTTCTCGCGCTCGTCGAGGAGATCATAATAGACCTTGCCCGAGCACAGGATGACGCGACGGATTTTGGCATCCGGCTTGAGTTTTGTGGTCGAACGGCCGGCCTCCGCATCGTCCCTGAGGATGCGGTGGAAGGAGCTGTCAGCTGCAAAATCGGCAAGGTCCGACACGCAGCGCTTGTGACGCAGCAGGCTCTTCGGCGTCATCAGAATCAGCGGCTTGCGGAAATCGCGCTTCAACTGCCGACGGAGGATGTGGAAGTAATTGGCCGGCGTTGTGCAGTTCGCGACCTGCATGTTGTCTTCGGCGCAAAGCTGCAGAAAACGCTCGAGGCGCGCCGAGGAATGCTCCGGCCCCTGCCCTTCATAGCCATGCGGCAACAGGCAGACGAGGCCGGACATACGCAGCCATTTGCGCTCGCCCGAACCGATGAACTGGTCGAACAGAACCTGCGCGCCATTCGCGAAATCGCCAAATTGCGCTTCCCAACACGTGAGCGCATTCGGTTCAGACAACGAATATCCGTATTCGAAACCGAGCACGGCTTCTTCCGAGAGCATCGAGTTGATGACCTCATATTTCGCCTGCCCTGCCTGCACATGATTGAGCGGAGTATAGCGGGTCTCGGTCTCCTGATCGATCAGCACGGAATGGCGCTGGGAGAAGGTGCCGCGCTCGCAATCCTGCCCCGAGAGGCGCACGCGATGCCCCTCGGCAACAAGACTGCCGAACGCCATGGCTTCGGCGGTGGCCCAATCGAGGCCGACGCCGGTCTCGATCATCTTCCGGCGATTGTCCTGAAAACGCTGGATGGTCTTGTGTATATTGAAACCCTCGGGAACCTTGGTGATCGCGAGACCGATTTCCTTCAGGCGCTCGGTTTCGATGCCGGTCTGGCCGCGACGAGGATCATCTTCATTGGCTTTCGCCGAGATCAGCCCGGCCCATTTGCCATCAAGCCAATCCGCCTTGTTCGGCTTGTAGGCCGTGCCGGCTTCAAATTCAGCTTCAAGGCGCTGACGCCAATCCGCCTTCATCTTCTCGACTTCGCCCTCGGTGACGACGCCGGTTTCGATCAGTCGTTTCGAATACATTTCGAGGGTCGAGACATGCCCGCGGATGTTTTTATACATCAGAGGCTGGGTGAAACCGGGCTCGTCACCCTCGTTATGGCCGAAGCGGCGATAGCACCACATGTCGATCACAACGGGGCGCTGGAACTTCATCCGGTATTCGGTGGCAACCTTCGCCGCGAACACCACAGCTTCGGGGTCATCGCCGTTGACGTGGAAAATCGGTGCTTCCACCATCTTCGCCACATCTGAAGGGTAAGGCGAGGAGCGCGAGTAACGCGGATAGGTGGTAAACCCGATCTGGTTGTTGATGATGAAATGCACCGATCCACCGGTGCGGTGGCCCTTGAGGCCGGAAAGGCCAAGGCATTCCGCCACCACGCCCTGGCCGGCGAAGGCCGCATCACCGTGCAGCAACAGCGGCATCACCGAGGTGCGATCATCCGGCGGGCAGCCATGCTGATCCTGCTTCGCACGCACTTTGCCGAGCACAACCGGATTGACGATTTCGAGATGCGAAGGGTTCGGCGTCAACGACAGATGCACCGTGCTGCCATCGAAGGTACGGTCGGAAGAGGCACCAAGATGGTATTTCACATCGCCTGAGCCTTCCACATCATCCGGGGCGAACGAGCCACCCTTGAACTCATGGAACAAGGCGCGATGCGGCTTGCCCATCACCTGCGTGAGCACGTTGAGGCGGCCGCGATGGGCCATACCCAACACGATATCCTTCACGCCGAGATTGCCACCGCGCTTGATGATCTGCTCGAGTGCCGGAATAAGGCTCTCACCTCCATCCAACCCAAAACGCTTGGTGCCGGTGAATTTCACATCGAGGAATTTCTCGAAACCCTCGGCTTCCACCAGCTTGTTGAGAATCGCGCGCTTGCCTTCGCGGGTGAAGCTGATTTCCTTATCCGGCCCCTCGATGCGCGCTTGCAGCCAGCTCTTTGAGGCTGGGTCGGAGATATGCATGAACTCATACCCGATCGTCTCGCAATAGGTGCGACGCAGGATCGTGAGCATTTCGCGGATCGTCGCGAATTCGAGGCCGAGCACGTTGTCGATGAAGATTTTGCGATCCCAATCGGCTTCCACGAAACCATAGGAGGAGGGGTGCAATTCCTCGTGGTCCTTGCGCGGCTCCATACCGAGGGGATCAAGATTGGCATGCAGGTGCCCGCGCATGCGATAGGCGCGGATCATCATCAGCGCATGAACCGAGTCGCGTGCGGCGCGAATGAGATCGGCATCAGAAAGCCCCGGCGCGCCTTTCTCGGCGGGCTTGCCCTTCAGCTTGTCGGTGACAACCTTCTCGACCGCCGCCCAATTGCCATCAAGCGCCGAAATCAGCTCGCCATTGGCGGTTGGAGGCCAGTTCTTCCGCTGCCAGGAAGGGCCTGCGGTTTCCTCGCCCATCAGGCTTTCGAGATAGGCCGTGTTGGCCCCGGAAAGCGCGGAAAGATCGATCTCGTTATTGTCCATGTTCAGCCTCACGACTTCGTGGGTTGTTCCCTGCCCGGGTTATTTTTGCGATCTCAACGTCGCAATCACTTCCTTGTGCCGCCTCTCGGCATTGTCATTCTGGATGACCAAAACCGCCCAGATGACAGCCGGAATCCACCCGATCAACGTCACCTGGAGGATGAGGCACAAGACTGACTGGATGATCTTCCCCCGTAGCAGCAGGGCCATAAACGGGAGAAGAACCGCCAGCGCATAAATCATCGCTTATCCCTTGAGCACTTCCACGAGCGTCTTGCCGAGGCGCGCCGGCGAAGGCGAAACGCGGATACCCGCGGCTTCCATCGCCGCGATCTTATCCTCGGCACCGCCCTTGCCGCCGGCGATGATCGCGCCGGCATGGCCCATGCGGCGGCCCGGAGGCGCCGTGCGGCCCGCGATGAACCCGACCATCGGCTTCTTGCGGCCACGCTTGGCTTCATCAGCGATGAACTGCGCCGCTTCTTCCTCGGCAGAGCCGCCGATTTCACCGATCATGATGATCGACGCGGTTTTGGGGTCGGCAAGGAACATTTCGAGCATGTCGATATATTCGGTGCCCTTCACCGGGTCGCCGCCAATGCCCACCGCCGTGGTCTGCCCGAGGCCGACCTGCGTGGTCTGGAACACGGCCTCATAGGTCAAGGTGCCCGAACGCGAGACAATGCCAACATTGCCGCGGCTGAAGATGTTGCCCGGCATGATGCCGATCTTGCACTCGCCCGAGGTCATCACACCGGGGCAATTCGGGCCGATGAGGCGCGATTTCGAACCCTCAAGCGCGCGCTTCACCTTGATCATATCCTGCACCGGAATGCCCTCGGTGATGCAGACGATGAGCGGGATTTCCGCCTGAATGGCTTCGCAGATCGCATCCGCAGCACCGGGTGGCGGCACATAGATCACCGAGGCATCGGCCCCGGTGCGGTCGCGCGCTTCGGCGACCGTGTCAAAGACCGGTAGACCGAGATGGGTCGATCCGCCTTTGCCGGGCGAGGTGCCGCCGACCATCTTGGTGCCATATGCAATGGCTTGTTCGGAATGGAACGTGCCGTTCTTGCCGGTGAAGCCCTGGCAGATGACCTTGGTATTCGTGTTGATGAGAATGGACATCAGGATTTCCTGTCTTCCAATAAGGTTTTGATTTCTCTGAGAACCGACAATTGTTCGACAGCCAGTTCATGATTCTTTCGATTGAGCGCGGCAATCTCGACGTTGATATCCTCAACTTGGCCGACGTGCCGGCCATAGGTGCGATTCTGGTACCAAGCGATGGCAAAAATCACGCCGGCCAGGATGAAAATCGGCAGCAATGTCGTGAGGATTTGGATCGACCCCATGATCAGCCGTTCACGGCCTTTACGATCTTCTGCGCCGCGTCATCGAGGTCATCCGCCGGGATGACATTGAGGCCGCTTTCACGGATGATCTTCTTGCCCAAATCCACATTCGTGCCCTCGAGACGCACAACGAGGGGAACCTGAAGCCCGACTTCCTTGACCGCCGCGATCACGCCCTCGGCGATGACATCGCATTTCATGATGCCGCCGAAGATGTTCACAAGGATGCCCTTCACGTTCGGGTCCGCCGTGATGATCTTGAACGCCGCCGTCACCTTTTCCTTCGAAGCGCCGCCGCCAACATCGAGGAAGTTCGCCGGCTCCGAGCCATAGAGCTTGATGATGTCCATCGTCGCCATCGCAAGGCCGGCACCATTGACCATGCAGCCGATCGTGCCATCGAGCGCCACGTAGGAGAGGTCGTATTTCGAGGCCTCGATTTCCTTGTGGTCTTCTTCCGTAAGGTCACGCAGTTCCATCACATCAGGATGGCGATAGAGCGCATTGGAATCGAAGCCAACTTTGGCGTCGAGACACTTCAACTTGCCATCCTTGGTGATGATCAACGGGTTGATCTCAAGCATCGCCATGTCCTTCTCAACGAAGGCTTTGTAGAGCTGAGCCGTCAGAACCTCGGCCTGCTTGGCGAGATCGCCAGAAAGACCCAGGGTTTTTGCGATCATGCGACCGTGATGCGGCATCACGCCGGTGGCGGGATCAACCGAGAAAGTGATGATTTTCTCAGGCGTATCATGCGCCACAGCTTCGATATCCATGCCGCCTTCGGTTGAAACCACAAAAGCGGTGCGGCCGGTGACACGATCCACCAGCATCGAGAGGTAAAACTCCTTCTCGATATCCGAGCCATCCTCGATATAGAGGCGG
>JBOFZC010000311.1:0-5995 GCA_051654985.1 Rhabdaerophilum sp. | reverse complement strand
TGCCGTCCGAAGGGGCAGACGCAATCAGCCTCAGCTCTCTTGAGTGATTTCACCTTGCGTCGCGGCGATCTCGCGATGACGCGCATCGGCGTGCGCCATTTTGATGGCTCAAGCCGCTTCCCGCACAAATCAGCAAACTTCTCGGATGCCCTCGGCAAGTTGCGGGATCCGAAAGAAATCCGCCGAGTAAAGGCGATGGAGGCTGCTTCGCTGCGCGGCAACTTGCCCATCGAAGCTCATGCTTCGGTGCGCAATCGCGTCGCGAACGAAATCCGCCAGGCTGAAGTGCAAGCCGGCAATCGTCGGGTTGTCGAGCTTGAAAAGCCTTCGCGCCGCTTCGAGGAATTGCAAGCACAGCGCAGCTACGGCCCGCAACCCGTCAGGATGATCGAGCGCCGGCAGGGCCTGATCGCGATGAACTGATCGCCTTTGGGTTAGTTTGGAATGAACCAAAAAGGCGCCGCAAACTGCTGGCGCCTTTTTCATTTTCAGATTGGCAAGCAAATTCTCGTAGTTTAGAATTCTTATAAGTTTATGGAATTGCTGCGTTTTTTCTTGACGCGTCGCCACCTTCACTTCATTCGGAATTCAAGGCGCCTTCTGGTGGCGTCGATTTCCTTCTCGGGCCTTGAACCCGCTGAATGTGGAGAATGACGAAATGACGACATTGTTTTCCCGGCTTGTCGCGCCCGTCGCGATGGCTTTGAGCACGGCACTGCCCGCCTTCGCGCAGGATGTGAACCTCTACACACACCGCGAGCCCGGGCTGATCAAACCGCTGCTCGATCGCTTCACTGCCGAAACCGGCGTGAAGGTGAATATCGTGTTTGCCGCCAATGGGCTCGCCGAACGCATTCAAGCCGAGGGCGAACGCAGCCCGGCTGATCTGTTGCTCTCGGTCGATGTCGCGACTTTGGGTCATGCGGTTGCCCTGGGCATCACGCAGCCGGTGAAAACCGCAACCCTTGAACAGGCCGTGCCATCGAACCTGCGCGCCGCTGATGGCTCGTGGTGGGCCATCTCGTTGCGCGCTCGCGCCTTCTACGTTTCGAAAGAGCGCGTGAAAGACACTGCGCTCACCTATGAAGACCTTGCCGATCCGCGCTTCAAGGGCCGCGTATGTCTGCGCGACGGGTTGCACCCCTACAACACCTCGCTGATCGCCGGCGCGATCGCCAATATGGGCGACGCCAAGGCCGAGGAATGGCTTAAGGGGGTTCGCACCAATCTCGCTAAAAAGCCCTCGGGCGGTGATCGGGATGTCGCGAAAGACATCGCCGCCGGTGCTTGCGATATCGGCCCTGCCAACACCTATTACATGGGCTTGATGGCACGCGACCCGAACCAAAAGGCCTGGGCCGATGCCGTGCGCGTGGTGCTGCCAACTTTCCGCAATGGCGGCGGCACGCATGTGAACGTTTCCGGTCTCGTTTTCACGAAGCACATGAAAAACCGCGAGAATGCCATCCGCCTTGCGGAATGGCTGGTGAGCCCAACTGCGCAATCGATCTATGCGGCGCAGAATTTCGAGTATCCGGTATTGCCGGGCGTGCCAGCTGATCCGTTCACGCAAGCCCTCGGCGCGCTCAAGCCCGATGCCCTGCCCCTGGAGGAGATCGGCAAAAGGCGCAAGGCGGCGTCGGAGCTGGTGGATAAAGTCGGCTTCAATCTGGGTCCACAGAGCTGAGGCAGTGAGAAGCACGCTTTACCGGCATGGATGGCTACTGGCGGCGGCGGGCCTTGTGCTCGCCGTCTTCGTGCTGGCACCTGGCATCGGATTTTTCTCGCGGCTGATCGGGCCCGATGCAGCGGACCCTTTCGCAATGACCCCAACCCAGATCGCGGCATTGCGCGAAACAGCTCAGTTGATGCTCGGCATCGCTGTTCTGACCAGCATCATCGGCGTATCCACGGCGTGGATTGTGTCTGTGCATGAATTCCCGCTGCGACGCTGGCTCGACATCGGGCTAGTCCTGCCGCTGGCTTTCCCGACCTATCTCGTTGCCTATGTTGCCGTAGACCTGCTCGATTTTTTTGGGCCCGTGCAAAGCGCGATCCGCGCAATCACCGGCCTGCGACTGGCGAGTGAATACTGGTTCCCACAGATCCGCTCGATGCCCGGTGCGGTTGCGCTGCTCAGTCTCGTGCTGATGCCCTATATCTATGTGCCCTGCCGCATCCTGTTCTCGCGCACAGGGGGAAATATCATAGAGGCGGCACGCCTGCTGGGCGCAAGCGGATTTCGTCTGTTTTTCCGCATTGGCCTGCCCATCGCAAAACCCGCAATCCTCACTGGATTGGTTCTCGTGCTGCTCGAAGCACTGAACGACATCGGGGCTGTGGAATATCTCGGGATATCCAGCCTCTCGGCCGTGATCCGCGATCTCTGGCTCAACCGGTTTGATCTCGCAGGCGCAGCACGCCTCGCGGGACTGCTCATCGCGATTGTGGTGATCCTGCTGCTGATCGACCCGCAATCGCGCTCGGGGCGTTCGCAAAGGCAAGCGGATCGTTCGACGATCCATCCGCGCCGCGTGCAACTGACCGGAGCGAAACGATGGATCGCTTTCGTGTTTTGCCTCACGCCGGTGACCCTCGGATTTCTCGTTCCGGCTTTTCACTTGGTCACGCTTGCGATCCGCTATCTCGGAGCGCGGGATTTCGATACAGGCTTGCTTTCGGCCATCGTCGCGACTGTGCTGCTTGGTCTTGCTGTCAGTGGCATTGTCGTGATCGCAGGCGCGCTGATTGTGATAGCGCAGCGGGCAACAGGCCGGCTTCGTCAAGCTGGCCCGCTGACTATGGTGGGATATGCAACGCCCGGAACCGTGCTCGTACTTGCGATCATGCCGGTGTTCGGCGCATTTGATGATGCTCTCGTAAAGATCGGCTTGCCGGCTCTGTTCATCGGCGCGAATGCCGCGGTAATCTATGCCCTCTCCGTCCGGTTTCTCGGTCTCGGAACGGCGCAGGCCGGGCTGGCGCTTGCGCGATTGCCGACCAATGTTGATGCCGTCGCGCGCGTGCACGGCTATGGCGATATCCGCCTCGCGACGCGCATCCATTGGCCGGCGATTACGCCGGGTTTGATGCTTGGCGCGATCGTCGTTTTTATCGATACCGTGAAAGAGCTTCCGGCGACGTTGCTGCTGCGACCGCTCAACGTCGAAACGCTGGCAACACGCGCCTATTCCCGGGCTTCAGCGGGCATGTTCGAGCACGGCGCGCTCGACTCGCTGCTGATTGTGGCGATCAGCGCTACGGCAGCTATTGCCCTGAGCCGGCGCAGTTGAAAATTCTTTCCGCCCGCATCAAAAAATGCGCCCAAAGCCCCTCTTTTCGCGTCGCAACAAACCCGTTAAGAGCATCGGTATACCGCTTCCCGCCGCGCGTGCGGAAGGTTCCATTTCAAGAAGGACAGAGCCATGGCCGGCCCCTCTTCCCGCAAGGTTTTTCCAAATGCGATGGCGGCTCTCGCCGACATCCTGAAGGACGATATGACCATTATGGCCGGCGGCTTCGGCCTTTGCGGTGTCGCGGAAACGCTGGTTGACGCGATCAAGGAATCCGGTGTGAAGGGCCTGACCGTGATTTCCAACAATGCCGGGGTCGATGGCGTCCACCTCGGCAAGCTTCTGGAAACGCGTCAGATCCGGAAAATGATTTCCTCTTACGTGGGCGAGAACAAGATTTTCGCGCAGCAATATCTTGCTGGCGAGCTCGAACTCGAATTCAACCCGCAAGGCACGCTTGCCGAGCGCATTCGCGCCGGCGGCGCGGGCATCCCGGCCTTCTTCACGGCCACAGGCTACGGCACGGTGATTGCCGAGGGCAAGGAAGTGAAGGAATTCCCGAATTCACCGCGCTTCGCGGGCCGCAAATACATCATGGAAACCGGACTCTGGGCCGATATCGCACTGGTCCATGCCTGGAAGGCTGATACCGAAGGCAACCTGATCTACCGGAAGACCGCGCGCAACTTCAACCCGATGATGGCGACCGCCGCGACGGTAACCGTTGCGGAAGTTGAGCATATCGTACCTGCCGGCGAGCTGGAACCCGACCAGATCCACACACCCGGCATGTATGTGAAGCGGATCGTGCATGTGCCGAATGCGCCCAAGCGCATCGAGAACCGCACCACCCGCCCTCACCCCACCCCCTCCCATTAAGACCGGAGCGAACGATCATGGCTTGGTCCCGCGAAGAAATGGCTGCTCGCGCCGCAAAAGAACTGAAAGACGGCTTTTACGTCAATCTCGGCATCGGTATCCCGACCCTTGTTTCGAATTTCATCCCCGATGGCATGACCGTCGCGCTGCAAAGCGAGAACGGCATGATGGGCATGGGCCCCTTCCCCTATGAGGGCGAGGAAGACGCCGACCTTATCAATGCCGGCAAGCAGACGGTCACGGAACTGCCGATTTCCTCGTATTTTTCATCAGCTGACAGCTTCGCCATGATCCGTGGCGGGCATATCGACCTTTCCATTCTCGGTGCGATGCAGGTCGCGCAGAATGGCGATCTCGCCAACTGGATGATCCCTGGCAAGATGGTCAAAGGCATGGGCGGGGCGATGGATCTCGTCGCTGGCGTTAAAAAGGTCGTCGTTGTCATGGAACACGAGGCCAAAGGCGAATCGAAGCTTTTAAAGCGCTGCAACCTCCCGCTTACCGGCGCTGGCGTCGTCGACATGGTGATCACCGATCTCGGCGTGTTCGAGATTGATCGCTCGGGCAAAACCCCAATGAAGCTCATCGAGCTTGCGACGGGCGTGACAGAAGCAGAAATCGCGGAGAAAACCGAGGCAGAATACGTTTCGGTCCTGTGAAAATCCGTGTTTTCCGCTGTTTGCGGAAGCGCGGCCTTTCGGCTAATTTCGCGCTCGAATCCGGCGGGCGGTCGATCCGCATAGGCCTTGTTCGGGCTGGGGAGCGAGAGCGATAAGCGAGGACGCAAAAATGACAGGCCCGGCCCCTAAGGGCTGGAGCACGGAGGCAGCGCGTCCAGGCGGGCGCTTGGCTGCTGTTTTGCGTTCGCCTGTTTTTCTGACACGCCTGAAACTTGCCGCCCTCGGCCTGGCAATAACGACCTTTGTCCTCGTAAGCTCGCTTTTCGTGCTGATCGCCTCGCGGGATTTTTCAGGCATTCCCGCGCGCGTTGCTGAGGCTGTTCAGGTTGAAACAGGCGGACAGTTGCGTTTCGGCAAGGCCGATATCCGCTATTTCCCGCAACCACGCATCGTTTTCGACGCTCTCGAGTTCGAGCATCAAGGCGCAGGGCTATCTGTCAAAGCGGGGCGCGCGATTTTACGTATTGGCATCCTCGACCTCATCGATGGCAGCCTCGATCAGCCGCATCTAGAGCTCGAAGCCGCCGATATCCGGCTTCAGCAGAGCTTTTTCCAGCAAGCCGTGGCAGCTCCGCGCGGATTGACCGAATTCCTCGAAAAACTGAGTGGTAGCTTCTCCGGCGCACGCAATCTGGCTTCGGCCCGGATCACGTTGTCGAAAGCCCGCATTTCGATTGCGTCATCGGCGCAGGCCGGGCCGGACGTTCTGTTTGAGCCCGTGGACGCACGCCTGCGCTACCGCGCGAACGCGGGGCGTATCGATATCACAGCACGCCGCAACTCAGCTTTGCGTCCGCTAGAATTCTCCGCCTCGCTACCCACAACCCGCGCTTTGGTAGCACGCGAGAAACGCACAGCCTCATTCCGCCTTGCGGGATTCGGATCACGCGGCAGTTTTGAAGGAACGATGATCCGCGCCCCCGAACTTGTCCTCGCCGGACGAGTGGAAGGCACGTTCCAAGAAGATTTTGAAAAGCTGATCGGCTTGTCCATCGGTCGCGGCGCGCGAGGCAGTGACGATCAGACTCGAATTTCCGGCTTGATCACGTTCGATGCACGCGGTGGCGGGCTTGAAGGGCTGACAATCTCACGCGGAGAGGGCTCGCTCTCCGGCATCGCCTCGCTGCGCGAGAATGCGGGGCG
>JBOFZC010000310.1:0-22871 GCA_051654985.1 Rhabdaerophilum sp. | reverse complement strand
AAGAGTTCGAATATTCCGCATTTCTGCGTTGGCCTCGGTATTCTTGCTCTCGGAGTGGCTGCGGTCTGGCAGACATCGCTGATCCCGCAGGTGCTTTACGCGACTGTCGGCCCCTCGGTGTTTCCATCGATTGTCTCGATCTTTCTGCTGATGCTGGGCACCGGTCTTGTCGTCGCGGCCATGCGTGGCGGCTGGGCGCATGATCAGGAAGGTACGATCACCGAAATGGGTTCGCTTGGCCTTGTCGTGGCTGGGCTCGTGCTGAACGCGGCACTGATCGACAAGATCGGCTTCATCCTCGCCTCCACCATCATGTTCGCGCTGGTGGCGCGCGGTTTTGGCAGTCGCAAATCACTGCGTGACGTGTTGATCGGCTTTGGTCTGGCGCTCACAGCCTATATCGGCTTTGATCGCCTGCTCGGGTACAAGATCGGCACCGGTCTGATCGAGCGGCTCATTTAAAAAAAAGACGGCATAATGGAGGCCGCGCTGTCCCTGGTCGGACACGCGGGCGGGGGAGACGGATATGGTGGACAGTTTCAACCTGCTGATGATGGGCTTTGCGAACGCACTGACCCCCATCAACCTGATGTGGGCTTTGGCGGGCGTGACACTCGGCACGGCGATTGGCGTCCTGCCTGGCCTCGGCCCAGGCCTGACCATCGCGCTGCTGCTGCCGATCACCTACAAGGTTGATCCGACTTCCGCCTTCATCCTGTTCGCGGGCATTTATTACGGCGCGATGTATGGCGGCTCTACGACCTCTATCCTCATCAACACGCCGGGAGAAAGTGCGACCATCGTCACCGCGATGGAAGGGCACAAAATGGCCAGGAAAGGCCGCGCCGGTGCGGCTCTGGCTACGGCTGCCGTGGGCTCCTTTGTGGCCGGCACATTCGGCACCCTTGGCATCACGTTTCTTGCAAAGCCTGTAGTGGAACTGGCGCTGAAATTCGGACCGGCCGAGTATTTTTCTTTGATGATCCTGTGTTTTGTCACCGTCTCGGCGGTGCTGGGTTCTTCGGCTTTGCGAGGACTGACCGCGTTGGCGCTCGGCCTGTTTTTCGGACTAATTGGCATCGATATGCAATCCGGTCAGGCGCGCTTCACTTTTGGCGTGCTGGAACTGCTCGACGGCATCAATGTGCTGATCGTAGCAGTGGGTCTGTTCGCGGTGGGCGAGACCCTGCATCTCGCGGCGCAGAAGAAGCACAAGGAAGAGGTCATCGAGGTCAAGGGCGGGGTCGGCATGACCAAGGAGGACTGGAAGCGCTCATGGAAGCCCTGGCTGCGCGGCACGGCCTTCGGCTTCCCTATTGGTGCGATGCCGGCGGGCGGCGCTGAAATCCCCACCTTCCTCTCCTATTATACCGAGAAGAAACTCGCAAAGAACCCCGAAGAATTCGGCCACGGCGCCATTGAGGGCGTGGCGGGACCCGAGGCCGCGAACAACGCCTCCGCAGCGGGTGTTCTCGTGCCGATGCTCACGCTGGGCTTGCCGACTTCGGCGACCGCCGCAATCATGCTCTCGGCTTTCCAGAGCTACGGGATCAACCCCGGCCCGCAATTGCTGACAACGCAAGGCCAGTTGGTCTGGACGCTGATCGCTTCGCTCTTCATCGGCAACGTGATGCTGCTTGTGTTGAACCTGCCGCTGGTGGGGCTTTGGGTGAAAATTCTGAAAATCCCGCAGCCACTGCTTTATGGCGGTATTCTCGTCTTCGCGACGATTGGCACCTACGGCATCAGCCGCTCGGTGGTGGATCTGGTTTTGCTTTATGTCGTGGGCGGCATCGGCTTTTTGATGCGCCGATTTGATTTCCCGACCTCCCCCGTGATCATCGGGATGATCCTGGGGCCGATGGCGGAGCAGGAGTTCCGGCGCGCCATGACCATCTCGAACGGCGATCTGATGATCTTCATCCAGAAGCCGCTTTCGCTGACGCTGCTGGTCATCGCAACCATGGCCGTCATCGGTCCGCATGCTTGGCGGCTGATGCAGCGCGGACGCGCGGTCTGAGCAATGTCGTGTAAGTTCCGAAAGTAAGACGTTTTTTAAAGATTGGCGGATAGCGTCGCATGCAACCATAGAAAATGGTGTTTGCATGCGTACGATTGAGTTTGAGTGGCACCCGGATCGAGGCCTATCCTGGACCGGTGAGGCTGAGTTTCAGCCCGACCTCGTTTTGTTTTTTGGTGCACGCGCTGCTCTTGAGCGGAGCGATTGTTTTTCTGCGCTCCGCGCAGCTTTTCCGCTTGCGAGGATTGTCGGTTGCTCCACCGGTGGGCAGTTCCATTCCGGAGCGATCACCGATGAGTCGGTAATCGCAGTCGCGGTGAAGTTTCATCACGCCAAAATTGACCTCGCCACGATCGATGGCGACAAATTCAGCGATTCCGAGGAATGCGGGCGGGTACTCGGCGAGGCTCTTTCGCGCCCGGACCTGAAGGCCATACTGGTCATTTCGGACGGATTGAAAGTCAACGGCAGTAAGCTCGTCGCCGGCCTCACCCAAAGTGCAGGACAAGATGTCATCATCAGCGGCGGTATGGCCGGCGATGGCACTTTGTTCGAGAACACCATTGTCGCGGCGAATGCCCATGGCCGGAGCGGCGCAATCGCGGCGATCGGCTTTTTTGGCTCCGATTTTGAAATCCGCACCGGCAGTGCCGGCGGTTGGGATCCCTTCGGCCCTCGTCGGCGCATCACGAAATCCTCCGGGAATGTTTTGTTCGAACTCGATGGGCAATCCGCCCTCGAACTCTACGAGCGCTATCTGGGTGAAGAAGAATCGCGCGAACTTCCCGGTTCAGGACTTCTCTTTCCGTTGCGGATTGATGATCCCAATGCCCCCGGCAATGATGTTGTTCGGACTATTCTCGCCATTGACCGTGAACGAGGCTCCATCACCTTTGCTGGAGACATGCCGGAGGGCTGGACCGCTCAATTGATGCACGGCAATTTCGATCGGTTGATCGATGGTGCTGCCGATGCCGCTCGCCAATCCGCCTCATCAAACAACGAAGTGAGCGGCCTTTCAGTGCTCATCTCCTGCATTGGTCGCCGCCTTTTGATGGGCCAACGCGCCGGAGACGAGATTGATGCGGCCGCGGATGAACTGGCGCGCAATCATGGGATGATCGGCTTTTACTCCTACGGAGAGATTTCACCGCATTCCGGATCAGGCTTTTGCCAATTGCACAACCAAACGATGACCGTGTTCTCGGTCTATGAACGCGAAGTCCGGATATCCTGACGTGCACAAGCTGTTCAAAAAACAACTGGAACAGGCATTGCTGCCCGATGGCTCTACGGACGTCGTACGGCTCACTGAACTTGTTTCGGCAGCCTATGAGGATGGCGACAAGGATCGTCGCCGCACCGATCGCTCGATGGAGCTGATGATCCAGGAGATCGACAGTTTTAACCGTGGTCTCCAAAGATCAGTCGACGAACGCACCGCCGAACTTGCTGTGGCAACGTCCACTATCAACGCCACGCTTTCCAATGTCGATCAGGGCATCGTGATGATCGATGCTGACGGCAGGGTCAGTGTCTTCAACCGGCGTTTTGTCGAATTCTCGGGCCTGACGTTAGAGGATTGTGAGGGCAAACCCTCATTCCGCGATCTCGTGGACAAAATGGTCTCTCAAGGCGAGTTCGCTCTCATGGGAGTCGAATTCCAGCGTTGGACTGCAAAGGTAGCGCACAAGCCCGGCAACCGCGTGTTCGAACGCACCCGGCCCGATGGCACGGTTCTGCGTGTTCAGACGAAGCGCATGCCCGATGGCGGGGAGGTTCGAGTTCTTTCGGACATCACCGACCTCGCCCGCCGTCGACAGGAAGTGGAGACGATCCGCCGCGAACTTGAAGAGACGATCGAAAACGTCTCGCAAGGCATCATGAAAATTGGCGCTGACAAGAAGATCGAGTTCTTCAACAGCCGTGTCGTGGAATTGTTGGGCCTGCCAAACGACCTGCTGCGTGCCGGCCTGCCTTTCGAGGAATTACTGGAATACCAGATCGCCTCCGGCGAGTTCGACAATATGGGTCCTGAATTTGTTGCCTTCGTGCGCACCGGCGGCGTGGCACTTTTCGACCAGTCCTACGAGCGGCATCGTCCGAACGGGACAATTCTCGATGTTCAAACCATCGTGCTCCCGGATGGTGGCGCGGTCCGAACTTTCGCCGATGTCACAGAAGCGCGCAGCCGCGAATTGCGCCTTGAGCGTGCTGAAGGTGAATTCCGCTCGCTGTTCGAGAACTCGATTGTTGGCATCTATCGCTCGACGCTCGATGGCGAGCAGCTCCGCGCCAATCCCGCTTTTGCCCGTTTGAATGGCTATGAGAGCGAGATGGAGCTGTTGGACGACCAGATTAGACGCTCGCGCAGCTGGTATGTCGATCCGGAACGGCGCGCAGAATTCTTCGCCACCATGACACGTGACGGACGGACCACCGATTTCGTCTCGGAAGTCTATCGGATGAAAACCGGCGAGCGGATCTGGGTGTCGGAAGCAGCCTGGATCGTGCGAGATGCCGGGGGCAACCCGCTCTATTACGAAGGCATGGTGATCGACGCCACCGACCGCAAAAAGGCCGAAAGCGAGATCGAGCATCTCGCGTTGCATGACATGCTCACGAGCCTGCCAAACCGCACGCTTTTGCTCGAAAAGCTTTCGCACTCGATCGCGACAACCCGCAAGGGTCAGGAAGTGGCGGTCCTGTGCCTCGATCTCGACCATTTCAAGGACGTCAACGACACAATGGGGCATGATGCCGGCGACGTGTTGTTGCGCATTGCCGCACGTCGCTTGACGAAAGCTGTCCCAGTGCAAGGGATGGCGGCGCGTTTCGGTGGCGACGAATTCGCAGTCATTCTTCCAGAGATGCGCGACCGCGATAGCGTGGTGCAACTCGCCAAGCGGATTGTTCGTGCGCTTTCAATGCCTTACCGCATTCGTGGCAAGCGCGTTTTCATCGGCGCGAGCGTTGGTGTCGCTATCGCGCCAACCGACGGAACCGACGCGCAGGATTTGCTGAAAAAAGCCGATATCGCCCTTTATCGCGCCAAGCGCGACGGGCGCGGCACCTATGCCTTCTTCGATCCCGGGATGACCGCAGCACTTCTCGCCCGTCGCGAGGTGGAACAGGACCTGCGCCGCGCCATCCAGAATGATGAATTCGTGCTGTTCTATCAGCCGATCATCGATCTCGAACACAATGAACCCGCAGCCTACGAGGCGCTAATCCGCTGGAACCACCCTGAGAAAGGGTTGATGTCACCCGCTTATTTCATTGATATCGCAGAAGAAAGCGGTCTGATTTTGCAAATCGGTGAGATCGCATTGCGCCAAGCCTGTGCGACCTTCGCGAAACTGCCGGGCGGCAAACAGGTATCGGTGAACCTTTCACCCATCCAGTTCCGCAATCACCAATTGGCAGTATCCGTGATCAATGCGTTGGCGATGGCAGGGTTACCACCGCATCGGCTCATTCTGGAGATCACTGAATCGGTGCTGATGACCGATGATGCACGCACGCTCGAAATCTTGCGTCAATTGCGCCTTCTGGGTGTTCAGATCGCGCTTGATGATTTCGGCATCGGTCATTCCTCGTTGAGCTACATCCAGAAATTTCCGTTCGACAAGATCAAGATCGACCGCTCCTTCGTCCAAGATACGGATGATGGAACGATGAACATGGCAATCCGTCGCGCCATTCTCGGGTTGGGGCAGGATCTCAGCGTGGATGTGGTTGTCGAAGGTGTCGAAACCACACAGCAGCGCGACATGCTGATTTTCGAGGGTGCGCGCTACGCGCAAGGCTACCTTTTCGGCAAGCCGGAACCCGCCTCGGTGCAATTCGGTGAAGAGTACTCCGTCGAGGCTATGCGTCGCGTCGCCTGAAATCCGGGCTTGTCGCATCTCCTCCCTCGTGCTTTCTCGGCCCGCGATCGAACGGGAACCGAAAAGCATCGATGATGAAGCCAAAACGTATCTTGGTCACAGGGGCCGCCGGTTTCATTGGCATGCACCAGGCGTTGCGGTTGCTGCAGGCCGGACACCGCGTTCTCGGCATCGACAATCTCAACACCTATTACGACCCCGCACTCAAGCAAGCGCGCCTCAATGTTCTGGGCAATCACCCGGGTTTTGAATTCGCACGGGTCTCGCTCGAAGACGAGGAAAAGGTGCTGCCGATTGTGGCGGGCTTCCGCCCCGAGATCATCATTCATCTCGCGGCCCAGGCCGGCGTGAGGCATTCGTTGAATGCGCCGCGAGACTACACGCACTCGAACATCGAGGGCTTCCTCACCTTGCTCGAGGCGGCGCGCGATGGGTCGGTTGAGCATTTCGTCTATGCCTCCTCGAGTTCAGTCTATGGTGCCAACACCAAGGTCCCCTTCTCGGAGGATGATCCGGTCAATCACCCCGTCTCGCTCTATGCCGCGACAAAGCGCGCGAATGAGTTGATGGCCGAGACCTATGCGCATCTCCATCGTATTCCGTTGACAGGCCTGCGGTTCTTCACGGTCTATGGCCCGTGGGGTCGACCGGATATGGCGATGTGGAACTTCACCGCTGCCATCCTTGCGGGAGAACCGATCGAGGTATTCGACGAGGCAAACATGTCGCGCGATTTCACCTATGTCGATGATGTGGTCGAGGCGATCGAGAAGCTTCTACCGCTCCCTCCCCCACCGGGACTGACCGGTTCACCGCATGTCGTTCTCAATATCGGCAACAATCGCCCGGAGCGCCTGAGCGATTTTATTGCCGCGATAGAAGCGGCTTGCGGCAAGACGGCGATCAAACTCCATAAACCGCGTCAACCGATGGACGTGCTGACGACCTATGCTGATATCTCCAAGCTCGCGGCACTGACGGGCTTTCGCCCGAAAACCTCGATCGATGAAGGCGCAAGGCTTTTTGCAGAGTGGTATCGCGGCTGGACGACGAGAACCTCATAAAAAAAGCCCGGCTGGAACCGGGCTTTCATGTCTCTCGCTGAACCGCTTGGTTCACTTCGTCAGGCGCAATTCCGCGATATTCTGGCCAATCTTCGAGAAGGCGTTCAGGAAATCCGTCGAGTTCTTGGCATCGAAGAACTGCCCGCCCGTATCGGTGGCGCATTTCTGCATCAGCGATTTGGTCGCAGAGTCGGAAATGTCGAAAGCCACTGAGAAAATCGTGATCTGGTTGGCCTTATCGGCCGCGATATTTGCGCAAAGCTCTCGGGCGAGGTTGTTCGCCAAGGCGCCATCGGAGCCGTTATGCTCTGGGTAGGTCGGCGAAACCGTGTTGAGGCCATCCGTCATGAAGATCATGAACTTGCGGACATCGTCGCCTGCGCCCTTGTTCTTGGTCTTCGCGGATAGCGGCTCTTGCGGGCTCAGCATGCGCCAACCCCAGATCAGGCCGGATGGCGTGTAGGTCTCACCGGTCGGTGTCAGATCGACAATATGCTTCTTGGCCTTGTTCGCATTGGTTGTGAGATCCAACATCTCCGAACCGCACGTGACGTTCATGATACCAGGAATGCGGTTGGCATAGCTCTCGTCGCGGGTGTTGAGCGGATAATTGCGCGAGCCAGCACAGCCATACCATTTCACTTCAGTGGTCCATTTGTTGCAGACATTCGTCTCCGGGCCGTAGACGGGATCGCACTGGTCCTGGAAATAGCCGGGATTGCCGCCACAGGAGTAAGGCACACCATCATTGTAGCAAGTGCCCGCAGGCTGCGGCGGAATCCAGACCTTCTTGCAATTGACCCAACCGATCACCGGCTTTTCAAGATTGCAATTCGTGCCGGAGGTCGATGAGTCCGCTGGCACATTCATCCAGGGCTTGTTGCGGTTGGACATGCCAATATTGACATATTGTGCGAACGGCACGACGCCGTAGCTGATCTTGTCCGAGCCATGCGAGAGGCCCTGCAACTCGTCGATCAGCTTCGTTGCAGCGTCCTTGAGAGTGGTCATCTTCCAACCCGCCATCGAGCCGGTGGTGTCCAGCACCATCGTAACCTCGGTCGGCGTGTTGATCGTGCCTATCGCCTCAGCAAGGCCAGATAGACCAATCTCCGAGAAGCCAAGCACGCCGCTGATCATTGTTTTGACTTCGCCGGTGAACCCGACGCGATAGCCGTAATTCTTGCCCTCTTTGAGCACATTGGTGGGCGTCATCGCGACGTTCTGGACACCCGGAATGAGTTTCAGATTGGCCTCGAACACACGCTTGGCCACGTCTTCGCGCTGGGCCGCGGTACCATGGGTGCGGGCTGCGGCCAAGGCGGCGGAATCGGCAGCCGCAAACAGTCGGGCTTTCGTCTGTGCACCGCGTGCGAAATCGCTCGCAAGGCCCGCCGTGCCGAGGAGGCCAAGTGCGCTCAACGCGAAAATGACCGGGACAGACCCCTCTCGGCGACTGAACAAAGACCGAAATTTCGAGAGCAACGAACGCATGGGCATCGACAATCCTGACGTGGAACGGGCATAGTCGACGCGAGATTTGAGCCTGAACCTCCAAGAAAACCTTAAGCCGATTGTCGAGGCCTGACGGTCTGGTCGCTCGGTATTTCATAAAATTTGCGCGAAAAGCCACGATAATTCGGCAAAAATACGAGATTTTCGCTGAAAATTGCCGCGCCGACCTCCGCGACGCGAAGCCGACCTTCCTCGATTTCTTGTCCAGACTGGTAAAGGTAGAGTTGCTAGAATGGCGGAGTTGGCACGCTTTGCGGCGTTGAACCCGCCTTGGTGACGCCAACTGGAAGGCTTTCGGGTGTGAAGATGAAAAGCGCGGATGGGCTCCTCATCCGAAGCAGCGATCACCCTCGCTCATCCAGAATGGCTTGCCGCATCGGTGCGTATCGGGTGAAGATGCGTTTGGCATGAGAGAAAAACCTTACCGCTTTAACGTCGGTGTCGCGCTGTTCCGGCGCGATGGATGCGTGTTCGTCGGCCGCGCCATTGAGGCTGGGCCGGAGCGGGTGTTGCCCGGTTTCGAATGGCAGATGCCGCAAGGCGGGGTCGATCCCGATGAAGACATCATCGCCGCTGCTCGCCGCGAACTTTTGGAGGAAACAGGAATCACGCAGGCGGAGTTTCTCGCCGCCACACCCGAATGGTGGCGATACGATTTCCCCGATTATGTGCCGAGCGGACACAAGCTCGAGGTCTTTCGTGGCCAGCAACAGCGTTGGGTCGCGTTCCGGTTCACGGGCGAGGATTCCGATATCGACCTCACCGCCACAGGCGCTGATTTCTCGCCGGAATTCTCGGCATGGCGCTGGGCCACGCTTCAAGATGCTGTCGCAGGAGTGGTGGCCTTCAAAAGGCCAAGCTACACGCAAATGGCGCAGGCTTTCGCCGCTTTTGCACGCTCGACTTGACCCATTGGCAAAGAAATTGTCTCAAAGGCGTAGACCCGGTGGCTTGATGGCATAGCTTAGAGAACGGGAGGATCAAGACATGATCATCGATCGCAGGGTGTTTCTGGCAGGCGCGGCTTTCGCTGGCGCGAGTGCATTGGCCCAAGCGCAGGGTGACAACACAATCACACTCGTTACCACCACATCGACACAGGATTCCGGATTGTTGCGAGACATTCTCGCCCGCTTCCAGAGCGATACAGGCATCATGACCAAAGTGGTGTCGCTCGGGACCGGGCAAGCACTCGATGCCGGAAGGCGCGGCGATGCCGATATTGTGCTCGTGCACGCGCGAGCAGAGGAAGAAGCCTTTGTGGCCGCCGGTTTCGGGCTGGAACGTCGCCCGGTCATGTACAATGATTTCATCATTGTCGGCCCATCGAATGATCCTGCTGGCATTCGCGGCAACGGCGATGTCGCGCAGGCGCTACGCATCATCCGCGACAAGGGCCAGATTTTCATCTCGCGCGGTGATCGTTCCGGAACCCATATTGCCGAACTCGCGCTGTGGCGGGCGGCGGGCCTTGATGCTGCAAGTCTGGCTTGGGCGAATTACCGCGCGATTGGGCAAGGCATGGGCGCGGCATTGGCCGTGGCGGGCGAACTCAATGCCTATCTCTTCACTGATCGCGGCACCTGGATTTCTTTCCGCAACAAGCGCGAGCTGGTGTTGGTTGTCGAAGGGGATCCACGCTTGCGCAACCAATATGGCGTGATCGTTGTGAACCCTGCGCGCCACCCCCACGTGAAGCTCAAAGCCGCACAGGCGCTCTCGGATTGGATGGTTGGTCCCGTCGGGCAGACCGCGATCGCCGCGTTCCGCATCGAAGGCCAACAGCTTTTCTTCCCCAACGCGAGCGAAGCCGGGGCTTGACCGTTAGGCCCGGCTGATGGCGAGCTTCGCACGGTTATTCGATCGGGGGCGATGCGTGAGACGGGACTGGCGATTTCTGGGTGTGGTGTTGGGCGCGGCAATCGCCATCACCAGCTCCATGCGCGCAACACAGGCCCAAAATGACCTGAAAATCTACAACTGGTCGGATTACATCAATCCGGCGGTGCTCGATGCCTTCACCCGCGAAACCGGAATTCGGGTGATTTACGACACCTATGACCAGAAAGAGCAGGTCGAGGCGACACTGAAAGGCGGTAAGAGCGGTTATGATCTTGTGGTCGTCGATGCCGCGACATTGTCACGCGACATCCCCCTCAAGCTCTTTGCTCCGCTGGACAGGACCCTTCTTGCCAATCTGAGCCATCTCTCGCCGGAGATCATAAAGCGCCTGGCGCGACATGATCCCGAGAACCGCCATGCTGTGAACTATCTGTGGGGCACGACGGGCCTCGCCTACAACGTGAAGAAAATCCGCGAAAGACTGGGGCCGGAGGCAAAGGTCGAAAGCTGGTCAATCCTGTTCAATCCGGAAATATTGAAAAAGCTCGCTCCCTGCGGCGTGCATATGCTCGATGCGCCGGAAGAGCTGTTCCCCGCGGCACTTCGCTACCTCGGGCTCGATCCGGATTCGCGCAAAGAAGCGGACTGGCGTCGGGTGACCGACTTGCTGCTCAAGATACGCCCGCATATCCAGAAGTTCCATTCTTCTGAGTTTATCGGCGCGTTGGCAAACGGCGATATCTGTCTCGCGGTCGGGACATCCGGCGATGTGATGCAGGCAAGAAGGCGAGCGATGGAGGCGAAGAACGGCATCGAGATCGGCTATGCCATTCCGAGAGAAGGCGCGTTGATATGGTTCGACAATCTCGTCATTCCAACTCGCGCTGAAAACAAGGAAGCGGCTCACCTGTTCATCAATTTTCTCAACAGACCTGAAATCGCGGCGCTGAATGCTGGCTTACTCCCCTATGCCTCACCCAATCTCGCCGCACACACATACCTGCCAGCCATTGTCCGTGACGATCGCAGCCTCTATCCGCCGGCTGAAGTTTTGAGCAGGCTCTACACGGTCACGGCGCTGGACGAGCCTTCGCAACGCGCCCGAAGCCGTCTCTGGCAGAGGATCAAGGGCGGCAAATAGAAAACCGGCCGTTTTGCTCTAAAAACAACCTCCTTGCGATTGTTTCGGCGGCATCACCTTTTATATTTTGAAGAGATCAGCGAATTTTCTTGTGTCGTCACCAGAAAAGGGGTAAGCGGCGCTGATCGTATTTCGGTCGAACGATTTTGCCCTATGGCTCTGGTGAGCCTAACTGGCCGATGACCTCTCCCAAAAATACCGATGCTACCGCAGCGATACGCAGATCCGCGTTTCGTGATTTCGACCTATCATCAAGGACTATCCCATGCAGACCGGAACCGTGAAGTGGTTCAACGCCCAAAAGGGCTATGGCTTCATCCAGCCCTCGAATGGCGGCACCGACGTGTTCGTCCACATCAGCGCTGTCGAACGCGCTGGCCTCAGCGGCCTCGCTGAAGGACAGAAGGTTTCCTACGAGATCGTCGCAGACCGCCGTTCGGGCAAGTCTTCGGCCGATCGCCTCCAGATCGTCGACTGAAGGATAACATCTCGTGCTCGTCCAAGTTCGCGACAACAATGTCGAACAGGCGCTCCGCGTCCTGAAGAAAAAGATGCAGCGCGAGGGTGTTTTTCGCGAAATGCGCCAGCGGAAGTCTTACGAAAAGCCTTCCGAGCGCCGCAACCGCGAGAAGGGCGAAGCTATTCGCCGCGCGCGGAAGGCGCAGCGTAAGCAGGCTCAGCGTGAGGGATTGATCCCCATGCCGAAGCCGAAGCCCCGGGACGAAAAGCGCCCCGGCGCAGCACGGGCCGGCGGCTCAAGCCGCTGAACCCTGCTCTGACCGAAGCCTTCGGGTCTCGGCAGAAAATTTAAAATAGCGGCGCCACGGATCGGCGCAGGGCTGGGGTTTTGCCCCTCAAGTAGCGTGATTGCGCGAGAGTTTTCTGTCGCGCCGCTTCGCCCTTTGGCTGTTTTCCCTGGACTGCCTCCAGTCACGCGAGGTCGCCCGTTTTTCACCGCGAAGCCCTTGGGCTTTCGCGGCGCTTTGGGCTGTTGCGACAAGACACCCGCTTGAAGGTTTGACTTGACCAGTTTTTCTGATTTTGCCCTGCTTGCCCCGCTCAACCGGGCGCTGGCCAGCGAAGGCTATACCCAACCCACACCCATTCAGGTTCAGGCGATTCCGCCCGCTCTGGAAGGCCGCGATCTCTTGGGCATTGCCCAGACAGGCACCGGCAAGACGGCGGCGTTTGCACTGCCGATCCTGCATCGCCTCGGCAAAACGGGCTTGACCCGCAAGCCGAAGAGCTGCCGCGCGCTGATCCTGAGCCCGACGCGTGAACTCGCGAGCCAGATCGCCGATAGCTTCCGCACTTATGGCGGCTACATGCATCTCTCCATCGATGTCGTCTATGGCGGCATTCCGATCGGCAAGCAGATCCGCCGCCTCACCAATGGGGCCGATATTCTCGTCGCGACCCCGGGCCGCCTGCTCGATCTGATCGACCAGCGCGCGATCACCCTGCGTGATCTCGAAATTCTCGTGCTGGACGAAGCGGACCAGATGCTCGATCTCGGCTTCATCAAGCCGCTGAAGCGCATCATCCCCATGCTGCCGAAGACACGCCAGAGTCTATTCTTCTCTGCGACCATGCCGGGCTCCATCGCCGAGCTCGCGGATGCCTTCCTCAACAAGCCGGTGCAGATTTCCGTAGCACCGGTTTCGACCACTGCCGAGCGGGTGATTCAGGGCGTGATGCATGTCGAGGGCGGCAACAAGCCGGCTCTGCTGCGCGCGGTTCTGAACGACCCGACCGTGGCCCGCGTGCTCGTGTTCACACGCACCAAGCATGGTGCCGATCGTGTGGTGAAGGGTCTCGACCGCGACGGCATTGCTTCGATGGCCATTCACGGAAATCGCTCGCAATCGCAGCGCCAGCAGGCGCTCGCGGCGTTCCGCTCCGGCAATTGCCGCGTACTCGTCGCGACTGACATTGCCGCGCGCGGCATTGATATCGACGGCGTGACGCATGTCATCAATTACGACCTGCCGGATGTGCCGGAATCCTACGTTCACCGTATTGGCCGCACAGCCCGTGCTGGTGCCAGCGGCATCGCGATTGCGTTCTGCTCGGGCGAAGAGCGCTCGAACCTGCGCGCGATCGAGAAGCTGACACGCATCGCCATTCCCGTCCTCACCTTGCCGGAGGGCTATCGTGCCGAACCGCGCCCTGCGCGCGTTCCGAATGAAGCTGGACAGGCAAACGGCAACGAGCGCCCGCGTGAACGTGAGTTTTCGCGTCCGCGTGAAGCCGGCGCCGGGGATCGCGGCGATCGTCGCCCGCGCCAGCCTGCAGGCCAACGTCCGGGTGGCAATGGCGGAAACGGTCGCCCATTCGCGCCGCGCGGCAAAGGCCGTCCTCGTCCGGGACAGCGCCAGGATCGTCCCGAAGGCGCCCGGCAGCGCTCATCGCAGTTCTGATGTCGAAAGACGGTCACTCAAGCCCGTGCACGCAGTCTAGACACCTGATGTCTCAGAGCTTGAACAAGCACTGAGACATCAGGCTCGGCCCATTGGCCGGACGGATTGTCGGCGTAAAATCCCTGAGGATCGTCAACCGGCACCAATTGATAAGGGATCTGGATCACCTCGCCATCATGGATGAGCGAGGGGTCGAGAGCGTAGGCGGTTGCGATCACCGGCAAGCCGCATTGACGGGCCTCGAAAAGATTGAACCCGAACCCTTCGCTGCGGTGCGGGGACACGTAGCAATCAATCAATTCGTAGAATCGTCGTATGCTGATCCGGTCAGCCGGCGTGAGGATGCGAATATCCACACGGTCGCGGATGCTGTCGAGAAGCACCTGCAATGGTGCAGACTGGCGATCAGCATCGCTGATACGAATGAAGAGGCAAACATCCGGTTGAGGCGTCGGAAAGGCTTCTTGAAAGGCGCGAGCCAAGAGCAGCGGGTTTTTCCGTTCAAACGACGATTGAACAGCGAAAGAAAAACCAAAACACACGGCGTGAGGCGGCAAGCCCACGCTTTTGCGGGCAGCCCATTTCTGTTCGGGAGATACGGCGGAAAAGGGATCGAGAGCGACCGGATAGGGTTTGAGGGTCGGCGCTGCAATCCGCTGATCTGCCAGCGATTCAACCGCTGATCTCGTCAGTTCTGACGGAACCCAGATTTCGTCACAACGCCTCAAGGGCGCTGCCCACCAGGCGGGAGCGGGATCGATTTCATAGACCACATGAGCAACCACCGGATGAGACGCGTGCCAGTGTCCTGACAATTGCGCGAGCGCGCGCGTCAACCATGGCGGGTTGAGGACAAAGAGGATGGCCTCTGTTCCTGCGGGCGGATCGCCGTAGAACATCTCGAAGCTCGCGGATGTTGCTGGCGTTTTCTGCCGGCTCATCAGGGCCGTCGCATCCAAACGAAGAACCTCGCGCCCCTCACGCTCCAGTTCGAGCGCAAGAAGCGATGCAGCTCGGCCAAGACCGGAAATTGATGCGAAAAGGCCGACAACCGCGACGCGTTGACCGGCAAAAGGTAGGCCTGAACGCCGTCGGAACCAGAGGGATGGTCGACCGCGGAAACGCCAGAGCGCTTGTCGAAGTCTGGCTAGAGGCATAAAGATCACCGTCAATTCTGTGTCGTATGGGCATCGAGTCTCAATGATAGAGCTCGTGTCAACATGAAGATGCAAAGTGCCCGGCAACAGCAAAACGAATACAGGATATGGATCAAAAATTCTAAGTGAAGAAACCCATTCTTAAAAAACAAAATGAAGACGTGCCAAAATAAATAGGAGAGGATCGCAAATTGTTAAACGGCACGCGTCACCGAATAAGTCAGTTTTTTCGACAAAATTCGCAGACTCAATCACGGATCACCGTGCTGATCCCGACCTACAATCGTGCCGCACGCTTGGACCATGCGATTTCGAGCGCCTTCGATCAGGCTCCGGAAGGCGTGATGGTTCATGTCTTTGACAATGCCTCAACAGATGGCACCGAGGAATTGGTGCGGCGGCGGATCTCGGCTGGAGAGCCCGTGCGATACACACGCCACGAAACCAATTGCGGTCCGATCGCCAATTTCCAGCACGCACTGTCCAGCGTCACAACCGAATTCTTTGTCCCGCTCGCTGACGACGATTGGCTTGTTCCCGGCTTTCTCACGCAGGCCCTGGCTTACCTTGTCAAGGACCCAACACTCGGTGCAGCAATTTTCAAAACGGAGGCGCGGACCGAAGACGGTAGCGTGCTCGAGACCTATCCGCAGGTGATGTCAGAGCGGCGCAAAGGACGCCTCGAACCTTCCGAGCATCTCGAGGACTGGCTGCGTTTTGGCCATTATCATTGGAGCTCCGTCCTCTGGCGGCGAACCGTGTTGGATCATATCGGGGCGCCTTACCTTCATGTTGGCTTGCCGAGCGATGTCGATTTCCAGGTTTTGGCCTTTTCCGCCTGTCCGGTCGTTTTGGTTGATGCGTTGGGAGCGGGATATCTCATTCATGGCGGCCAGCACGGCGGCGACCTCTCGATGGACCATCTGCGCGGTTGGGCAACCATTTTTCGAAATCTCGACAGGGAAATTTTGGGCCGCCGCCTCATGACGACTGAACGCTATCTCGAGTTGCGACGAACGGCCCGTGACCGTTATGGCATCCTGTGGCACCGCGGAAATCCGCCTGAATCCGCCAAAGACCTACGCGTTCTTGCTCTGGATGCCGGGTTTGGCCTGGATGATTGGGATTTGGCCTATCGCTTGGCCGGCCTTGCGGAACAGGCTTCGCCCACTGCGCCGCTTTTCCAGCCACCCCATTGGATCAAGTCGGCCGACACGGACGTCGCTGCTCTCGATCGCATCATCGTCGAGGCCATGGGCTCCAAAGCTTAATAATCTCGCCGTTTTTCGGATCGATCTACGATTGACGGGAGAAAAACTGGGAGTTTCGCCAAACCTGCGCTCCCGGGCTCTCGGTTTGGATGACACCGTTGATCACCGCCAATCGGCAGGGCCGCTCTCGCCACAGCAGCCAGCCCGCTTGGCTCAGATGATCCATGATCTTGAACTCAGCTTCCCGACTGCCGGTTCGCACGACAAGGCATTTGGCATCTTGCTCAAGCCGTTTCGAGGCTTTCGACACAATCTCATACTCGTGTCCCGGCCAGTCGAGGACAACGAAATCGAGATCGTCCTTTTCGCTTGTGTCCTTTGCCAGCCGATCCGAAAACCATGTTTCGATGAGCATGTTGCGCTGGGCGTCATCGACCGCCGAAAACGAAGTGGCGTCATGCAGGACGACACGATCCTTCTCCAGCGCGTTGAGATGAATATGCGCTTCGGCCACCGCGATCGAGCTGCTGTCTGATCCGACAAAATGCAGCAAATAATCCTCGGCGCGGAAGTTTTTCGCAGCGCGAACCGCGCTCACCAGCCACTCGGCGCGCTGCCCTCCGATCTGCACGCCCTTGAAAACCGGCCCCGTCTCGTGCGCAGCAACGATGCAGCCGAACCATTCCTCAGTCCCGCCTTGATGGTTGCCTTTGGGAATGGGGTAACCTTCGACAACACCGAACCTCGCAATGGTCTCATTATTTGAGAACTGGAATGCGGTTTTTGTCCCGAAACCATCAATGACCATGCCGGGGATCGGTTCACTTTCGACGAGCGGCACACTGCGGATCACGGTCAGGTCCAAAGCGGTCACATAAGGAATTGGCCCGACCTCAACACCTCTTCCACCGCAAAAGGCTTCGGAATGGAGCAATTTTGACAATTGCTCCGTTTCCGTCATCCCCGGCTGGAAATAGATCTGACGCTCAATCTCGTTCGGGCAATGCCCGATGAGTGTCCTGAACAAACTGATCAGTGTTGCTTCAGAGAGTTGGGCGCGATCGTTCCCCACTTCAATTTCTTGAAGGGACAAGCCCAATCTTGAAGCCTGGGATGTTTGAAATTCATCCGATAAAATCAATTGCCGCAACAATGTCGGAGCATTGGGCTTGGATTGGCATAGGGCTGCGAGGTGATCTGGCGGGATGTCACGGCCAAGCACAAGGCGGAACGCCTCTCGGGCCAGCGCAGGAGAAAACCGCTCGGGATCGTTGAGCATCCAACTGTCTTTCAATGCTGCTTCGTCAGCGAGACGACGTTTGCGTGGAGTTCATGTCTACAAGTCGAAGCCTTTGGCCGACAAACGCGTCTCGATCGTTCTGCCGGAACAATGCGTCATCCAATGACGGGTAACACTGACTTCAGCCAAATCTAGGAATAGGTTTCGACCTTTGCGAGATGGAACGACAGGCGCCGCGTATCAGAGGTTCCAAGCTCATCGCAAGGTCTCCAAGTCTCCGCATCAAACCGAAGAATTCCGGTTTTTTCGAACCGCATGACATTGGACCCGGGCTTTAAGGGTCGCTCGATCGATGATTGAGAACCCACTGTGATGGTCAGCGCAATCGTTCGGCCACGGTTGTTCTGAAGATCAAGCTCGACATATTGGCCACCGGGGAGTTTTGACAGGTCGATCGTGGATTTCTCGGCCGCAATCAGCAGGGCTTCGCCCTCGTTTTTCCAGCCTTCATGTGCGCCACTATCGGCCAACAGTTTCAGCGGAACGGGCTCGATATCGCGCTTGCGCGACGATGAGAGCCGAAGGATGTAAAGCGGCACACTGGCATGCGGATCTGGGTGTTCTTGAACAACAAACCCGGCACGAGCCGCCATATTCTTGAGGAAACTCAACGAAAAACCACTCTCGAACCACCCAAATTTGCGTACGCAATAGATCGAGAACGGGTCGAGCCGCATCCCCCAATGGGTCCACCACAGGTCTTGGACGGGTTCACGCGCCAGAACGACCTTTCCTGTATCAGCAAGGTGATTGGCGAAGCGATCCAGAACCGCCCATGGGCGGACGGCGTGATGCAAGCACTCATAAAAGAGCACCATATCGAAAACATCATGCGCTTCGAAGTTTTCGAACGTCGCGCGGAACGCCTTCATCGGCAGACCCAGGCGCTTCCCACGCGCATTGACGAGATCGACGAAGTCTTGAGCGATATCGATGGCGGTCACTTCAGCGCCAAGGAATGCAAAGACTTCTGAGGTGAGACCCCAGCCACAGCCCAAATCGAGGATGCGCGGAGCCACCGGCAAATCTGCGGCAATCGCGACATTCGCCAAAGAGGCAAGATGATGAGCAAATGTCGAGACGTCACGCCGTGCATAGGGATTTGAAGCCTTGAGATGATTGTCGAACGGGAAATGACAAAGCTCGTTGAGCTCCTGATCAAAACGACGGCCTGAAAGCTCTTGCCAAAGCGTGATCTGGTGCTGGATATAGGCATCAGAATACGGATCGGCATCCGGATGGCTCAGCAAAGGTGATTCATACCGCAGATTGGCCCAGTACGATTGCGTTGCTGGAGAATCCGGTCCGCCGAGCTGATCAGAATGCGCGACAAAGGCGTCGAGATCCTCAGCTTTCAAAACGAATTTGCTGGCAATAGGCGCGGGAGGCGCAACACCCGGAATCTGCACCGGGGGCACTGGCAAGCGAGGCGAACCCAGAAGCCTCAGCCCGCGCGCGATGGCCTTCTTCAATTCGTTTCGCATCGCTCTTGATCCCGGCTCATACCCGTCCGCCTTATGCGGAAATCCTCAACGGCTTCCTCTTAGCAACGTCAATCTGAATAGCAATGCTGGCCATTTCGACGACGAAAAGGTTGCTCTGGCTAGGCGTAACAGATAAATCACAGCGGCCTTGTCCGTTGATTTTTGGCTCAAGCATCAACGGATAGGACGTTGGCCCGAACTTATTGTTTCTCTTGATTTGTTTTCGTTGGAGCGTTGCAGTTCGTGAAGATTTCATACGCACAGAATGGTGAGGATATTCTGCTTTGGCGGATTTTCGGCACCGAGCGTTCCGGGGTCTATGTCGATATTGGCGCTCAAGACCCTATTGTCGATTCCGTGACTAAGGTTTTTTATGACCAGGGTTGGTCGGGCCTGAATATCGAGCCGGTTCCGGTCTATGCACGAAGCCTTTCCGAGCAGCGCCCACGCGACATCACGCATTGTCTGGCAGCGGGTTCAGAGCCGGGCCGCCTCGTGTTTTTCGATGTCAAAGGCACTGGGCTCTCGACGCTCGATCGCGAGGCGGCACAGCGCTACCGTGACGCCGGACACGAGGTTGAGGAAACCGAGGTTGAAATCCTGCCTCTGGATCACATCCTTCAGAAAGCCGGAATCACCGCGATCGACTTCCTCAAGATCGACACTGAGGGCTCGGAGCTGGAAGTCCTGAAGGGGTTTTCCCTTAAGAGGATTCGCCCCAAGGTGGTGCTGATCGAGGTTGTCGTGGGCGGTGTTCTGGCATCTTTGGCGCCGGAAATTGACCGCCACATGGAACAGAATGGCTATGAGAAAGCCTATTTCGACGGATTGAATGCTTATTTCGTCGCGCAAGAGTGCGGCGACCTCCGGCGGCATTTCGAAGTGCCGGTCAATGTCAATGATGGCTTCATTCCCTATCACCTGCATGAAGCACGATCAGCCTGGGTGGAGCTTGAAAAGGCACTCAATCACCACATTGGAATCATCAAGAAACAAGACGCGGTGAACCGAAAGCAGCAACGACAGATTGAAGGTCATGTCCGGTCGATCAAGAAGCTGGAGAAGACTCTGGAACAGACCGTTCATCAGTTGGGTACAGCTCAGGCGGAGAAAGCCCAGCTCGAAGCGCATATGCGGCATACGGAAGCTCAGTTGCACGATGTGAACCACGTTCAGACTTTGATGCTGAATTCGACATCCTGGCGCCTCACCCGCCCCTTGAGGGACATGGGCGTGTTGGCCCAAAAAGTGCGCCGAAGAGCAAGGCGGGAGCTTTCCCGCACAACCGGGCCGATGGCAGCGCATGTTTTTGGCAAAAAGCCGGAAACCAAGAACGTCCCGGAACATGTCGCTTGGATGGTTTCTGATCAGCCATCAACGAAACAGGATTAGGCGATGCTGGCCAAGTCGTCCCTCGATGCCGCTTAAATCCATGCTTGAAGCCCAGTTTAACCAGAGCCCTTGATGAAAATTGTTTTGGACCTGCAAACGCTCCAATCGGAATCCCGGCATCGCGGGATCGGATCGTATACGCGCGGGCTGGCTCGACAGCTACTGATCGACCATACGGATATCGAATGGCATGCCCTGCTCAACGGCGCGATGCCTGACCATCTGGCAGAGGCGCGTCAATGGCTCGGCGAATGGCTCGCGCCGGAGCGCATTCATGTGTTTTCGGGTCTGTCGCCAACATCCGGGCTCGATTCCCTTAATGAACCACGTGCGCGCGCTTCGGGTTGTCTGCGGGATCGGTTTCTCGAGAGCCTGCGCCCCGATCTCGTGCTGACCATGAGCCCGTTTGATGGCTTTGGTGACAACACGGTGGTGGGGCAATCGACAATCCGACCCGCGTTTGTCGAAATGGCCATCGCCTACGATTTTATCCCGTTCCAATATCCCGAATTGTATCTCGCCACAGCCCAAATTGAGCATTGGTTTCGCGCGCGCCTCGATCGTCTCCGCCAGGCCGATCATGTTCTGGCCATTTCCGAGTACACCGCAAAAGTGGCGGTTGAGGCGTTCGAATTCCCGCCCGATCGCGTCACCGCCATCGGAACGGATGCCAATCCGCTCTATCGCCGTCTCGCAGATCACGAGATCGACGCGCCGAGGATCAAGCGCGCCTATGGCATCCAGCGCACTTTTTTCCTGCATGTCGGAATTCTTGAACGGCGCAAGAACGTTCCCTTGCTGGTTCGAGCGTTTGCGCGGCTGTCGCCCGATTTGCAGGCTCGGTATCAGCTGGTGCTGGTCGCCGAGGCAACCGAAGCCCAGAAATCGGAACTCCTCAACCTCGCGCGGGAATTGGGCATCACGCCCGATTCCCTCGTCTTCGCGGGGCATGTGCCGTCCGAAGATCTGGTTCGCCTCTATCATCTGGCAGAGGCGAGCTTCATGCCTTCGCGCGCCGAGGGCTTTGGCCTTCCCTTGCTGGAGGCCATGCGCTGCGGATCCCCCGCTTTTGGTGCCCGCGCCACCAGCTTGCCGGAAGTCGTCGGCGAGGACGCTTTTCTGTTTGATCCCGAGCAACCTCAGGAATGTGCGCGCCTCATGGAGCGGATCGTCACGGAGCCCGCCTTTCGAACCCTGGCGCGCGATCACGCCGTCGCGCGATCGAAAGCTTTTGGCTGGGCATCCACAGCCGAGAAAACGGTTGAGCTCTGCCGCAAGCTTGTGGCTCAGGCTTCATCTCGGCCGGAAATAAGCCCGAAAAGCAGCACAGCCTCTGCCGTTCCGGTCAAGTCTCCACCCCTTCGTTTCTTCAAGAGCCTTTTCGGAAAACAAACCAGCGCTTCGATCCGGCACAATGCTCGCAACGAAAGCGGCGATGGTTTGGAGAGCATGGGGGTGCCGGTTCGCACACTCGACCTTGACCAAAACGACAATCGCGATTCATGGATCGATGCCTTGGATGGTCCGGTTTTTCTGCGGCTGAAGGGAACAGCCTCGCTGACCTGGGCGAAGCTCTCCGCGCGCGAACGGTATCGGATCCTCGGTTATCGAGCGAAGGCCCATTCGATCGGAGCCGATGAGCCGCTCTCTCTGGCCGAGATTGCGAATGCGTTCGGCCCCCTTATCCTCGGGGTAATTCGGAACAAGGAGGGCGATCTGTGGGAAGGGGCAACGGCTGATGGCGCGCTGTTCACATCCAACGGCGCCGAGGCATCCAACGACATTCTCGAAAACATGGCCGTGCGGTCTCCGATGGCTCCGACGCGACTCCTCGCTGACGATGTTCGTCTGATCGACGGGCTTCACCTCGCCGATCGGATCGCGATTGCCGAAGCGGCGGGCAAGAACCATCGCCCGTTGGCTTCCCAGCCCAGATTGCTGGTGGATGTCACGCATCTCGCGCAATTTGATGCGAAGTCCGGCATTCAACGCGTCGTGCGCAACATTCTCAACGGTCTAATGGCGCGTCCTCTTCACTATCGGGTGGAGCCCATCTACCGGGAGGGCGGTCGATATTGGTTTGCGCGGGAATTTGGAGCGCGGTTCTTCGGCATTCCGAACCCGGGCCTTGGGGAAACCAACGTCGATTTCCGGCCCGATGATGTCTTTCTTGGGCTCGACCTTGATGCAGCCATTGATGAAGCCGGCGTCCAGACGCTCGTGGAAGCCCATACGCGCGGCATGCGGATTGTTCTGGTGGTCTACGATATCCTCCCCATTCGCCGGCCCGAATGGTTTGATCGCGGTATGTCGGCGGCGTTTAAAACCTGGCTTGCCTATCTCTCGCGCTACGCGGATGGGCTTGCCTGCATCTCGCAGGCGACCGCCGATGATGTGCGCGATTATTTGACCGCGAAGGGCAATGGTTTCCACGA
>JBOFZC010000309.1:0-6163 GCA_051654985.1 Rhabdaerophilum sp. | reverse complement strand
GATTTGCCGTCGCTGACGGTCAGTTCGAACGATGCCGGGCGGTTGCGGCGCGGGCAGGGCATCATTCTGCGTGGGCGCGATGCACCCATCATGGAGGGGCATGTCACGGTGTTCGCGGGGGCTGATCTTGTGGCGATTGGCGATGTGCAGGGCGCGGAATTGCGCCCGCATCGGGTGTTCCAGTTTGCGGGGTGAACATATACGACAATAAGGCTGGCCTTTCGCGCCAAAGGCAGCTATAGCCCGCTCGCGTTTCGGGGCGTGCGTTTTGCGCCCCTTCGCTTTTTTCGGCCCTGCTGGACGACATCCCGGCCCGGCCTTGTTCAAACCCCATGGAGGTTCCGATGTCGGTGACTGTTGAGCGCAAGGCTCAGATTATTGGCGAATTCGCGACGAAATCCGGTGATACCGGCTCGCCTGAAGTGCAGGTGGCGATCCTTACGGAGCGCATCACAAACCTGACCGAGCATTTCAAGGGCCACAAAAAAGACAACCATTCGCGTCGTGGCCTGCTTCAGATGGTTTCCCAGCGCCGTTCGCTGCTCGATTACCTGAAGAAGAAGGATGTGGGCCGCTATCAGGCGCTCATCGCGCGGCTGGGTATCCGCCGCTAAGCAAATATCAGGGCGTGGAGAATTCCGCGCCCTTTTTCCTGAGCGGGACGGAATGGTCCGCCCCGTTCATGCGCGAAACCCGACGTGTCCATGGCAGGATCGCCGGGGGCTTTTCAGCCCGAGAGCTGACAGACGAAGCCCCCCGCCGTCTTGCCCATGGGTTCGGGCGCGCCTCGCACAGAGAGCGAGTGCCTTGCCGGGCGGCTTGTGGCCGCCTCGGCTGTTTCGCGCAACCACCCAAAGCCGCTTGCCGGATGGCCGGGAGCGGCGCACGAGGACGAAACATGTTCGACATTCAACGCAAGACCATCACCTGGGCTGGCCGCCAGCTCACGCTCGAAACCGGCCGTATCGCCCGTCAGGCTGATGCTGCTGTACTGGCCACTTACGGTGAGACCACCGTGCTCGCCACCGTCGTCTCGGCGAAAGAGCCGAAAGCCGGCGTGGATTTCTTCCCGCTGACCGTGAATTATCAGGAAAAGACCTATGCGGCTGGCCGTATTCCTGGCGGCTATTTCAAGCGCGAGGGTCGCCCCTCGGAGAAGGAAACGCTGGTTTCCCGCCTGATTGACCGCCCGATCCGCCCGCTCTTCCTCGAAGGCTATCGCAACGAAACGCAGATCGTCTGCACCGTGCTGAGCCACGATCTCGAGAATGATCCCGATATCGTCGCGATGGTCGCGACCTCGGCCGCACTCACCCTTTCCGGCGTTCCCTTCATGGGCCCGGTGGGCGGTGCGCGCGTCGGCTACATCAACAACGAGTTCGTGCTCAACCCGACGCTCGATCAGCTTAAGGATTCGAAGCTCGATCTCGTCGTTGCCGGCACGCAAGACGCCGTGCTGATGGTGGAATCCGAAGCGCAGGAACTCAGCGAAGAGGTGATGCTCGGTGCCGTGATGCACGGCCATGCCGGCTTCCAGCCGGTGATCGACGCGATCATCAGCCTCGCCGAGCGTGCTGCAAAAGAGCCGCGCGATTTCACGCCGCCGGATCTGTCGCATATCGAGAAGGAAATGCTCGCTATCGCCGAGGGTGATCTGCGCGAGGCCTATAAAATCATCGAGAAGCAGGCGCGCTACAAGGCGGTTGATGCCGCCAAGGCCAAGGTGATGGCGGCGCTCATGCCGGAAGGCGGCGAAGCGAAGTTCGACAAGGAACAGCTCAAAACCGTGTTCAAGGAACTCCAGGGCAAGATCGTGCGCTGGAACGTTCTCGATACCAAGAGCCGCATCGATGGCCGCGGCCTCACCGATGTGCGCAACATCGTTTCGGAAGTGGGCCTGCTGCCCCGCACCCATGGTTCGGCGCTGTTTACGCGCGGCGAAACGCAGGCGCTGGTGGTGGCCACGCTTGGCACCGGCGATGACGAGCAGTTCGTCGATGAGCTGGAAGGCTCGCGCAAGGAACGCTTCCTGCTGCATTACAACTTCCCCCCCTATTCGGTGGGTGAAGCGGGCCGCATGGGTTCGCCCGGCCGCCGCGAAATCGGCCACGGCAAGCTTGCCTGGCGCGCCATCCGCCCAATGCTGCCGACCGTTGCCGAGTTCCCCTACACGCTCCGCGTTGTCTCGGAAATCACCGAGTCGAACGGCTCGTCCTCGATGGCCTCGGTTTGCGGCGCAAGCCTCTCGCTGATGGATGCCGGCGTGCCGCTGAAGTCTTCGGTCGCGGGTATTGCAATGGGCCTCATTCTCGAGGGTGATCGCTACGCCGTTCTCTCGGATATCCTCGGCGACGAGGATCATCTCGGCGATATGGATTTCAAGGTGGCCGGCACTGAAGGCGGCGTGACTGCCTTGCAGATGGATATCAAGATCGCGGGTATCACCGAAGAGATCATGAAGGTCGCGCTCAACCAGGCGAAAGCCGGGCGCTTGCACATTCTGGGCAAGATGGCTGATGCGCTCACCGCGCCGCGCGGGCAGCTCGGCCAGTATGCGCCGCGCATCGAGACCATCAAGATCAACCCGGACAAGATCCGTGAAGTCATCGGATCTGGTGGCAAGGTGATCCGCGAGATCACTGAAAAGACCGGCACCAAGATCGATATCTCAGATGACGGCACCATCAAGGTGGCTTCTTCTGACGGTGAGAAGATCAAGGCCGCGATGAACTGGATCAAGGGCATCGCCTCCGATCCGGAGCTCGGGCAGATCTATGAAGGTACGGTTGTGAAGGTGATGGAATTCGGTGCCTTCGTGAACTTCTTCGGCTCCAAGGACGGCCTCGTCCACATCTCGCAGCTCGCGACCCGCAAGGTCGCGAATGTGAAGGATGTCGTGAAAGAGGGCGACAAGGTGAAGGTGAAGCTCATGGGCTTCGATGATCGCGGCAAGACGAAGCTTTCGATGAAGGTCGTCGATCAGGAAACCGGCGAAGACCTCGAAGCCAAGCAGCGCGCCGAGCGCGAAGCCGCCAAGGGCGACGAGGATTGAGGATTTTCAAGCGAAGTGGTCCCGGTTCGCGTTAAGAAAATCCGACAACGAGCTAAGGACTCTCGTCGACCACAAAACACGCAAAAGCCGCGGGAAACCGCGGCTTTTTTGTTGTCGGCGATTAGGGAGCTCAACCCCCCGGCAGGACCAGCACGCGATCGGGCGGGGTATGGCCGTCCGAGAAGGTTTTGATGTTGATGATCACCTTCTCGCCCATCTCGTTGCGGCTCTCGACGGTTGAAGAGCCCATATGCGGCAGCAAGAGCACCTTGCCGCTATTCGCGAGGGCCACAAGGCGAGGGTTCACCGCCGGCTCATGCTCGAAAACATCAAGCGCTGCACCTGCAAGCTTACCCTGCTCGAGGCTGTCGATCAGCCCGTCGGTATCGACGATCTCGCCGCGCGCGGTGTTGATGAGGAAGGCATCCTCCTTCATCAGCTTCAACCGGCGCGCCGAGAGCAGATGGAAGGTTGCCGGCGTGTGCGGGCAATGCACTGAGACGATATCCATGCGCGCGAGCATGCGGTCGAGGCTGTCCCAATAGGTCGCTTGAACCTCTTCCTCGATGCGCTTCGGTGCCGGGCGGCGGTTATGATAATGCACCTGCAGCCCGAAAGCCCGGGCGCGGCGCGCCACGGCAAGGCCGATGCGGCCCATACCTATGATGCCCAGACGCTTGCCGTGAATGCGCCGCCCCAGCATCCAGCCCGGCGACCAGCCCTGCCACTGCCCCTGCGGAATCACCTTCGCGCCTTCGACCAGCCGACGCGACACCGCGACCATCATCGCAAGCGTGAAATCGGCCATATCCTCGGTGAGGACACCCGGCGTGTTGGTGACAGTAATATTGCGCTTCATCGCGGCGGCGACATCAATATTGTCTGTGCCATTGCCGAAATTGGCGATGAGCCGCAACTGCGGCCCGGCTTTCGCGATCAGGTCGGCATCGATGCGATCGGTAATCGTCGGCACGAGCACTTCTGCACGCGCAATCATCGCGGCCAGAGCGTCACTGGAGGGCGGAGTATCAGTCTCGTTGCGCTCGAGGCGGAAAAGCTCCGCCATGCGCGTCTCGATACCTTCCGGCAGTCGGCGCGTGAGAATAACGAGCGGTTTGTCCTTGGGCATGAAACGGCTCCCTCCCGCCTCATTGTTGGTCAGCCGCACTTTGAAGGAATGCGGCGCTTGAATTGCCTTTGGCACAATCCGGGCGCGGTTTCCACCTGCACCAGCCGCATCGCTCGCATGCCGAATATGGGGAGTGGCGGAAATGAGAAAGGATTATGCGTTCCGTCAACGCAACGTTAATCAGGTTTTCGGCAAATGGAGGTCCATTTGAGGGTGACGATGTCCAGGTTCAGGCCAGAAGGCGTAAGTGGCGGCTCCGCGCTGAGCCGGACGAGCATGATCGCAGTGCTGGTGTTGCAGGCTCTGTTGGCTGGGCCCGTTTCAGCGCAAGATGTCACGGGCTCTACCGCACGCAACATTGGTCCAATCACCAAGCAGCCGATCCCGCGCTTCGTGAGCCTCAAGCCCTCGGATACACCGATGCGCGAGGGACCAAGCAAGGATCACAGCATCCGCTGGGTCTTCAAGCGTGAGGGTTTGCCGGTTGAGGTCATTGCCGAGCACGAGCAATGGCGTCGTGTACGTGATTCCGAATCCACCGAGGGGTGGATCTATTACGGGCGGCTGTCCAATCGCCGCACGGTGATTGTGCTTGCTGGTAAGGAGCGTTCCGAGCGCGAACTCTATGCCCGCGATTCCGAGAACAGCGCTGTGGTGGCCCGCCTGCAGCCCGGTGTGATTGCCAATGTCGAGAGCTGTTCGCTCGATTGGTGCGAAGTCAGCGTTGATAGCTTCAAGGGCTATCTGAAGAAGACATCCGTCTGGGGCGTATACCCAGAGGAGCGCGTGAAATAGGGCTTCACGTTCCCTTCTTGCGCAACCTTACAACCACTTCCACGCGGGCGATCTCCATGCCTTCCGGCGGCTCCGGCAAGTTCGAGACCGAAAGGTCATGGCCAGGAATATCCACGAGCTTCTCGTCACCCTCGACGAAGAAATGATGGTGATCAGATGTGTTCGTGTCGAAATAGCTGCGCGTGCCATCCATCGCGATCTGGCGCAGCAGGCCAACATGGCTGAACTGGTTGAGCGTGTTGTAAATTGTAGCCAACGAGACCGGGACACGGGCGCGTTGTGCCTCGTCGAACAGGGTCTCTGCTGTCAGATGCCGGTCGCCGCGCGCGAAAAGCAGCCAGCCCAAAGCCACGCGCTGACGTGTCGGGCGAAGACCGACAGCCCGCAACCGGTGCTTGAGGTCGTGCACCGGACAGCCAGCGAGGCTTACCGACGGTCGATTGCCCCCTGGCAGCCCTGCGCCCGCATTTTTCTGAATGACGTGATCCATGACCCATACCTAGTCCGCCACCGCTTCAGAGGCAAGATCGCGGCTAGGGGTAAGGTTTCGACCAATTGTCGCGGAAAATCCTTGATGGCGCGCAAATTCCGTTATGGCTTCATCAAGGCTTGGTCTAAACCGACCAAAGGTGACCGGATCAATCCGGCTGGGGCGGAAGACAGGAACGCGAATATGAGTGGTGATGCGACAACGCGGCAATCGAGCTTTTCTTACGAAGAGCTGCTGGCCTGCGGAAGAGGCGAACTTTTCGGCATGGGCAACGCGCAGCTGCCTTCGCCACCCATGCTGATGTTCGATCGCATTACGGATATTTCCGAAACCGGCGGTGCCAATGCCAAGGGTTTCATCAGTGCCGAACTCGATGTTCGCCCCGATCTTTGGTTCTTTCCGTGCCATTTCAAGGGTGATCCGGTCATGCCGGGTTGCCTGGGTCTCGATGCGCTCTGGCAGCTGACGGGGTTCTATCTCGGCTGGCTCGGCTTGCCCGGGCGTGGTCGCGCGCTGGGTGTCGGCGAGGTGAAATTCGCTGATCAGGTGCTGCCGACGGTGAAAAAGGTTGTCTACGGCGTCGATTTCAAGCGCGTCTTCAAGGGACGCCTTGTTCTCGGAATCGCTGATGGCTGGCTCGAGGCCGATGGCAAGCGCATCTATACCACCACCGATATGCGTGTCGGCCTCTTTACCC
>JBOFZC010000308.1:0-9566 GCA_051654985.1 Rhabdaerophilum sp. | reverse complement strand
CCCATGGCGAGACGATCGGCGATGTCGGTAGGGATCGGCCGGCGCAAAACCAGGCGCGGCGTGCGGAGGGGCGGGAGAGGCGAAGGCAAAATCATGCGGGAATCGATAGCAGAGGAAGGCGTCTTGGCACAGGGCTACTCGATTTTTTTAACAAGGCATCCTAGATTAAGCGCATGGGTGTTCGCACCTTCCACCACGCGACCCGGGTTTTTGAGCCCGCCGTTCCGGAGGTCTTTATGAGTATTGTTTCGAGCGCGGCTCCTCCGAGACCTGCGCGCCGTTTTCAGGTGATGAGCCTGACCGAAGCCGCTGCCGAGCGCATCCGCGATGTAATTGCCTCTGCTGAGAAGCCAATCCTGGGCATTCGTGTGGGCGTAAAGAACGGCGGCTGCGCTGGCATGTCCTACACGATGGAATATGCCGAGGCGAAAAATGCGCTCGACGAGGTTGTGGAAGACAAGGGTGTGCAAATCCTGATTGACCCAAAGGCGGTGCTTTTCCTGCTTGGCACCGAAATGGATGTGAAAACCGACACTTTTGCCTCAACTTTCGTTTTCAGAAACCCGAATGAGACCTCAGCCTGTGGTTGCGGCGAATCGGTGGCGATCACGCCTGCCGCGCCGGAGGTTTTGGCAAAAGACTGAGTGTGGCGATGACCAGCGATGAACTTGTCAGCTTTTTCGCCCCGCACCTTCCTGTTTCTGTACGTAAAATATCGAGCGGCCATTCGATTCATGCCGAGGGGCATATCGTGGCGCTCGAGGCTGACGGTGATATCTACATCAAGGCCGATAAGGAAACGCAGTCGTTTTTCATTGAACTCGGTTGCAAACTGCTGACCTATGAGCGCAGCGCTGGCCGGACAGCGACCCTGCGCTATTACCGGGTTCCCGAGCATGTCTACGCGGATGAGCGCCTGAAAATCCAGTTTGTCGCCGCAGCGATCGCCATCGCGAAACGCAGTTCCGCGCGCCGGGAACTCAGAATGAAGCTGGCGCAGCGCCGCTTGCGTGACCGATGATCGAGGATCTCGAAGAATTTTTCGCTCCGTTGGAGCGGGTGACGCTCAAACGCATGTTCGGTGGGCACGGCATTTATGCCGAGGGACGTATTATTGCGATCGAGTCGGATGGCGAGATTTTTCTCAAAGTCGATGATCAGACCCGCAGCTTTTTCGAAAGCCACGGCTCATCGCCCTTCACTTACGAGAAGAAAGTCGGCGAGCAGGCCGTGATGAGCTATTTCCGCGTGCCGGCCGAGGCCTATGACGACGAGCAGCTGAAGCGCGCCTGCATCGAGGCAGCGCTTGGTGCCGCGCAGCGCGCGCCTTTGCCGAAGAAGGCGAAGAAGCGCTGAATCAGCGCTTCATGAATCCGGGCAGAGCGTCACCGAAGCCTTTTGGCGTCGGCCCATCATCGCCATCACGACCACGCGGACGGCGTTCTTCGCGGCGTGGCTTCTCGGCTTGCGACGATTGTGCCGCACGAGCAGGACGATCTTCGCGTGGTGCACGCTCAGCTCGTACCGGGCCGTCTTCCCGCGATGGGCGCGATGGACGCGGAGCGCGGGCCGGTGTCTCTTCGCGGATAGCGACAGGCTCGTCACCGGCTTCGCCGCCAGCGGCCTCGAGAATCTTCTGCTCTTTGACCGTGCGCACATGCTCGCGCTCGCCACGGCCCTTCGAGGGGCGTCCACGCTCTTTGTCGCGGCCTGAGCGGCCGCCGCGATCACGATCGCGCCGCGCCGGGCGTTCATCACCTTCGGGTGCAGGCGGCAGTGATGAAACATCGCTGCCTTCCCATTCTATGCTTTTGGAGATGAGTTTCTCAATCGCGGAGAGGTATTTCTCATCGCCACGCGCCACGAGCGTCTGTGCAGTCCCAAGACGTCCCGCGCGACCGGTGCGGCCAATGCGATGCACGTAATCCTCAGCATGGTGGGGAATATCGTAATTGAAGACGTGGCTGACATCTGGAATATCGAGACCACGCGCCGCAACGTCAGAGGCGACGAGCAATGTAAGTTCGTTCTTCCGGAATGCGTCAAGGGCGGCCATGCGCGAGCGCTGATCCATATCACCGTGAAGCGCACCAACTGAAAAACCGTGCTTTTGCAGGCTTTTATAGACGGTAGCGACTTCGCTCTTCCGGTTACAGAAGATGATGCCGTTTTTGATCGGGTTCGGGGCATTCTCATCTTGTGCGGCGCGCACAAGGCGGCGCAGGGTATCGCGCTTTTCGTAATCGCGTGGATGCGTGGCGACGAGGCGTTGCGTGATGGTAGTGGCGGTGGAGGAGGCGCGCGCCACCTCGATTTTGACCGGGTTCGAGAGGAATTTCTCGGTGATCCGCTGGATCTCCGGCGGCATGGTCGCCGTAAAAAACAGCGTCTGGCGTGTGAACGGGCAGAGCCCGGCAATGCGCTCGATATCCGGGATGAAGCCCATGTCGAGCATGCGGTCGGCCTCGTCGATCACCAGCACCTCGATGCCGGTGAGCAGCAGCTTGCCGCGCTCGAAATGATCGAGCAGGCGGCCCGGCGTCGCGATCAGCACATCAACGCCACGCGTGATTTTCTGGTCCTGATCGCCAAAGGAAACGCCACCGATCAGCAGTGCGACCGAGAGCTTGTGGTTCTGGCCGTATTTGATGAAGGCTTCCTCGACCTGCGCGGCGAGTTCGCGCGTGGGCTCGAGGATCAATGTGCGCGGCATGCGGGCACGTGCTCGGCCCTGCTCAAGGATCGAGAGCATGGGCAAAGTGAAGGCGGCTGTCTTGCCGGTGCCGGTTTGGGCGATGCCGAGAACATCACGCCGCTGGAGCACATGCGGAATGGCCTGGGCCTGGATGGGGGTCGGCGTATTGTAGCCGGAGGAGGTCACCGCGTCCTGCACGGCCTGGCTGAGGCCAAGATCGGAGAAAGAAACGGGGTTTGCGGGTGTGTTGGGATCGGGTGCGGACATGCCTGCCATGTGTTGCCAGAAGCCGTGGCTGGGCCACGGAGGAGGGCGCCGAACCCGCTGGAGCGGGCTTTTCCCGCATGCGTCGCGCCCTGTCGCCGAAAACGGCGTCGCTCTGGCGATACACGGGGCATGCCCCTCTGTGCAACTGCGAAATGTCTGATTTGGCGCAAATGATCCGGGAATCTGCGCTTTTTCTGCCGATTACTTGCGGCAATCATTGTCCTTGCGCAGCTGCGTGCCAATAGAGCCCGTAGCCATCCGGTCATCGAGCACGGATCGCGTGACCGTATAGCTGCGTGTTTCGCCGGCCTGTGCCGGGCGCGGCTGGGCGACGAACGTCTCCTGAGCGGCAGGCACCAGCCAGGACATGGCCTTCACGGTGGCCTGCGCACCGACGATGGCGAAGCCGACGATCGCGAAGAGCAAGATCATGTAGTCGCGGATCACCCGGCGTTCGGAGGAGAACAGAAATAGCATCTCGCGCAGCATGGCATCACCCTGATCAGCTTTGGAATCGTAGCCAAAGCGTGAAGGAACAGCCTTAATTTTCGGTGACCGTATGCCGCCCCTTGCTGCGATCTGTCCGCAACATGACCAAGCTTTAAGTTGTGTCGCGAGCGTTTCAGGCGTTCCCTTGGACAAGGCGACAAACAACTTTCCCGGAGAATGCACATGAGCGAGACCCGCTCCTTTTTCTCGAAGCCCATCACGAAATGGCTGCTGGCCAGTGGTGCCGTGCTGGCAATCGGCGTTGGCGTTAGCATGGCCGAATGGGGCCAGGGCCCGCGTTGGCGCTCGGGTGGTCAACCCATGATGGGTGGCCCGATGGGCGCTGGTGGGCTCTGCGCCCGCGACCCCTTGCGTTATGAAGGTGTAGCGCGTGCGTATCTGAAAGCGGATCTCGATCTGAAAGCTGAGCAGAATGCTGAGATGGAAAAGCTGGCGGCAATCCTCGTGCCCGCGCTGAAAGACCTGCGGGATGAGGTCTGCAACAATTTCGCAGGCAAGACTGCCCCTGCGCCAGAACGCCTCGAGCGCCTCGCGCTCATCTTGCGCAAGGCTGCGGATGCCGCGGACAAGACCCTCGCACCAACGAAATCGTTCTATGCCAGCCTCGATGAGCGCCAGAAGGCGCGTGTCGACGAACTCTCCGAGCGTCGTCGCGGCACGATGCGTGGCCAGCATGGTGGCCCAGGTGAGGGACGCGGCCCTGGCTGGCGTCATTGACGCTCACTCAAAATGAAAAGGGCGCCGATTGGCGCCCTTTTTTGGGTTTAGGAACGCGCTTTAGGCAGCGCGGACGGTCTGGAGGAACTCATCCACCTTCGCGCGCATCATCTGGCTTTGTTCGGCGAGTTCACGCGAGGAGGCGAGCACTTGCTCGGCGGCCAACCCGGTTTTGCTCGTTGCGGATGTCACCACTGAGATGCCGTGCGAGGCATGCTCGGTGCCCTGCGCAACCTGCTGAACATTCTCGGAAATACCCTGCGTTGCCGCACTCTGTTGTGTGACAGCAACCGCAATCGAAGAGGCAACCTGATTGATCTCTTCGATCATAGACGTGATCTCGCCAATCGATGAAATCGATTCCGATGAAGCGGACTGGATGGCCGAAACATGCTCGCCAATCACATCGAGCGCCTTGGTGGTCTGGGTCGCGAGTTCTTTCACTTCGCTGGCAACAACCGCAAAACCGCGCCCGGCTTCGCCGGCACGCGCGGCTTCGATCGTGGCGTTCAGCGCAAGCAGGTTGGTCTGGCTCGCGATCGATTTGATGATTTCCACCACTTCGACAATTTTTTTGCCAGCTTCATTGAGGCGCTTGGCGGCTTGGTTCGTTTCATGCGCTTTCGCCGCGGCAGAGGAGGCATAAGCCGAGGATTGTTCGGCTTGTCGGCCGATTTCCTGAATGGAGGACGCGAGTTCGTTGGTGTTGCCAGCCAACGACTGGATGCTCTCGCTCGCCTCATGCGAAGCGGCAGCGACGGCCGTCGATTGTTCGGTCGCCGAACGGGTGATCTCCAACATGGAGTTAGCTGAACCCTCGAGTTCGTTGGCAGCATGCGCCACCGTGCTGACGATTGTGGCGGCAGCCATTTCGAAATCCTGGATCGTGCTTTCGATCGAGGCGGACCGCACGAGACGTTCTTTCTGTTCCGCCTCGGCTTTTTCCCTCATGACACGGCGCTCAATCGCACCAGCCTGGAAAGCGCGCATGGCGCGCGACATGTCGCCGAGTTCGTTCTTGCGATCATCGATCGGAATGGCTGTATCCAGGTTGCCATCGGCGAGTTCGTTCATCGCTTCAATCGAGCGATTGAGCGGTTTAGCGACCCCGAACATCACGAACAGGATAGCAGCTAGGCCGATTGCGAACGTCACAAACGTCATCCCAACAAGGGCGACGAGGGCCTTCCCACCGAAATTGTTTGATTGTTCAAAATTCGTTTTGAACTGCTCAAGCAGCAAATCGATGATTTTACCGATGAGTTCTGTTCCTGGGTCGATAGCCGGATACATCTGGTTGATGATGAACATCTCCAGCGCGAGATCACGCTTCTCGATCAACGCGATCAAAGTTTCCGTTGCTTTGCGGGCCTCAGCCAGCTTGGGCTCTGTTTCTTTGATCAGTGCTTTTTCTTGCTCAAGATGTGCGGCTTTCACGTAGGCCGGCCAGAGCTTTTCGGTTTCAGCCAGGGCACGCTTCATCGCGCGCACCGCTTCTTCTGCGGGCATGCCGCCGTTGCGCGTTTTGTGTGCGGCGTCCACAACGTCCACAGCGAAGGCATCCGAAATCACTTTCAGATTTCGGATTGGCACGATGTGCTCATTGTAAGCGCCGTCCAGCGCCACTGTTTTTTCCTTGAGCGCGATCCAGGAGATCGACACGAGGCCAATCGTCAAAACAAACAGAGCGATGAAAGCCCCAACCAGTCGCGTCGAGATGCGGTTCATTCTGAAAAATCCATGTGCGCGAGGGGCATGAGACAATGCGCGCCGCCTTTTCTGGCGGTTCAGGAATGAACTATGAGGTTTAATGGCTCTAGAATTGGTAAACCGCCTTAGAAAAATCTCGCGAATTCACACAGAGATTACGTGCGATTTGACTAAAGTATGAAATGAGCAGTCGGCCAAGCTGCTGATCTTGAAGGATTTCAGATATCCACGAGAGCATCTGCGAAGGCGGCGCGTTCCTGAATGAAGGTAAACCGCGCTTCGGGCCGGTTCCCCATCAGGCGCTCGACCGAATCATCGGTTTCTGCTTTGGCTTCGGTTGGGACCGTCACACGCAGCAAAGTGCGTTTTTTGGGATCCATTGTCGTTTCTTTGAGCTGATGCGCCATCATTTCGCCGAGCCCTTTGAAGCGCCCCACCTCCGGCTTCTTGCCCTTGAATTGCGTGGAAAGAAGCTCCTCCTTGTGCGCATCATCGCGCGCATAAACGGTCTTGCCGCCATGGGTAATGCGATAGAGCGGCGGCACGGCGAGATAGAGATGCCCGTTTTCGATCAGTCGCGGCATTTGGCGATAGAAGAACGTGATCAAAAGCGAGGCGATATGCGCCCCGTCGACATCGGCATCGGTCATGATCACGATCTTGCCGTAACGCAAGTCATCCTCGCGATACTGGCTGCCGGCACCGCATCCCAGTGCCAGCATCAGGTCGGAAAGTTGCTGGTTGGCCTGCAGCTTGTCCTTGCCAGCATTGGCCACATTGAGAATCTTGCCACGCAGCGGCAGCACGGCCTGGCTTGCGCGATCGCGCGCTTGTTTCGCGGAACCGCCCGCCGAATCGCCCTCGACAATGAACAATTCAGAGCCCTGTGCGGCAGAGTTTGAGCAATCCGCGAGCTTGCCAGGCAGGCGCAATTTGCGCACTGGGGTCTTACGCGCGACATCCTTCTCGGCGCGCCGACGTAGGCGCTCTTCCGCGCGCTCGACAACATAATCGAGCAAACGGTTCGCTTGGTTGGGATTACCCGCGAGCCAATGGTCAAACGCATCGCGGATCGCGGCGTCAACAATGCGTGAGGCCTCCGCGGTCGCGAGCTTGTCCTTCGTTTGCCCAACGAATTCCGGTTCGCGGATGAAGACCGAGAGCATCACTGCTGCGCCGTTCATCACGTCATCGGAAGTGAGCTGCGCCGCGCGCTTGGTTTGCCCGATGCGCTCGGCATGGTCTTTCAGCGCGCGCAGCAACGCGACGCGCAAGCCGGCTTCGTGCGTTCCGCCATCGGGTGTGGGCACGGTGTTGCAATAGGAAGAGACGAAGCCATCGTCGTGCTGGAACCAGGCGAGTGCCCATTCGCAAGCGCCGTGGCCCTGCTTGTCGAGGCGTCCGGCGAACATCTCATCGACAACGAGTGTTTTGCCTTCGATCTCGCGCTTGAGATAATCCGACAGACCGCCAGGAAAGCGCAGGGTGGCACGATCGGGCGTCTCCGAACCTGCGACAAGCGCCGGATCGCACGACCAGCGGATTTCCACGCCGCGATAGAGATAGGCTTTCGAGCGCGCCATCCGGAACAGGCGTGCCGGTGAGAACGTGGCGCCGGTTTTGAAAATCTCCGCATCGGGCCGGAATTTCACCGATGTGCCGCGCCGGTTGCGGATGGCCCCGAGATGCTCAAGCGGCCCCAGCGGGTTCCCGCGCGAGAACCGCATGCGATAGAGCTGCTGCTCTCGCGCAACTTCGACCTCGACGAATTCCGAGAGCGCGTTGACCACCGAAACACCCACGCCATGCAGGCCGCCCGAGGTCTCATAGGCCTTGCCGTCGAATTTGCCGCCGGCATGCAGCGTGCACATCACGATCTCAAGCGATGATTTCGTGGGGAATTTCGGATGCGCATCGACCGGAATGCCGCGGCCGTTATCGCTCACCGTGAGGTATCCATCAGCCCCGAGCGTGATCTCGATGAACGTCGCGTGGCCCGCAACAGCCTCGTCCATGGAGTTGTCGAGCACTTCGGCGAAGAGGTGATGCAACGCCTTCTCGTCTGTACCGCCGATATACATGCCAGGGCGGCGGCGGACGGGCTCGAGCCCTTCCAGCACTTCAATCGAGGAACCGTCATAGCCGCCAGGCGCTGCGGGCGGGGCTGCGGGCGGGGCAGGGGGCGGCGGCGGAGCCTTGCCGCCCGAGCTTCCGCCAGCCGTCGTCGGCGGTGTCGAGGTCGAACTCGTCTCGCTTTTGCCAGCTTCTGGTGGCTTTTCACCTGTGCCTGCGACGGAAGGTTTCGACGCCGATTTTGTCTCTCGCACCATCTCCTGCGCGGCCTTCTCCAATTGACTGAAGAGATCGAGGGCGGGGGAGGGCTTGGAAGTCATGGGGCGCGAAAAACTCTCGGGTCTGATTCGGTAAGCGGATGATACCATGCCACGTGCCTTAGCTCGGTCCACGCCTTGATGTCGCAAAACAAGGCGCTTTTCCTCAGCTTTTGCCGTTGTTTTCGTCCGAGCGGCTTAGGCTTGCAGTATCGTGCTCAAAAAAATGAAAACGGGCTTGAAGGATCAAGCCCGTTTCAGGATGTTATTGTCAGTTCAGCGCGCAGGATGCGTGATCAGACCGCGATCTTGCCGCCGCCACGCCGGGTGATGGCCACCACCGAAGGACGCGGGGGCATGCCGTCCTTGAAATCCGGCCAACGCGTGGTCGGGTTTTCAAAGGTCGCCGGCTCCTTGGCGTCATCATCGGCTTCACCCGGATGCTGGATTGCGACGAAGAGCGTCTCGTCGTTCCCGGTGAAATATGGGCCGCAGAGTTCAGCACCGTTCGGGCAACGGAAGAAGAGCTTCGAAGTTCCGCGGGCGGCACCCTCGGTTTCCATCGCCCAGACACCGTCAGCGCGACCGGTTGCGGCGGGCGAGTTGCCATCCGTGGTCACCCAGAGGCGGCCGGCATTGTCGACGGCGCAATTGTCCGGCATGCCAAACCAGCCATCCTTCGTGGTGTTCGGGTGGAAGGTCGCGCCGACCGCAGCGATCGAAGGATCGCCGCAACGCACGAGGATGCTCCACTTGAACTTCGTCGAGGCATGGTCGCCGCCATCCGGTTCCATCTCAATAATATGGCCGAATTTATTGTCCGCGCGCGGGTTAGCAGCATCCACCTGATCGGCCTTGCGGCGCGAATTGTTGGTGAGCATCAGGTAGGTTTTGCCGTTCTTCGGATTGACGTCGATGTCTTCGGGGCGGTCCATTTTGGTTGCGCCGAGCAGATCCGAAGCAAGACGGACATTGACCACAATCGCGCCCTGATCGGCAAAGCCATTTGCCGCCGTCAGCGGGCCCTGGCCATACACGAGCGGCATCCATTCGCCCGAGCCGTCCGCGTTATATTTCGCGACAAAGAGGGTGCCTTTATCGAGGATATCGGCATTGGCCGCGCGGTTTGCTGGGTCAACACGGCCTTCAGTCACGAATTTATAGACATAATCGAAGCGCTCATCGTCACCGGAATAGACCACGAAGCGGCCATCGCGGTTGATCACGTTGCCGGCACCTTCGTGCTTGAAGCGGCCAAGCGCGGTGCGCTTCTTCGGAACGGAGTTCGGATCGAACGGATCGATCTCGACCACCCAGCCGAAGCGGTTGATTTCGTT
>JBOFZC010000307.1:0-4615 GCA_051654985.1 Rhabdaerophilum sp. | reverse complement strand
GCCGTGGCGCTGAATCCGGAATCGAACGCCCCGAAAGATGCCCGCGTGCTCTCGAAACCGTTCCACCTCAAGGACCTCGTCAACGAGGTGAAACGCATGCTCGCCGCTTGATTGCGGCAGCATGGCTAAAAACCCTTGCCCTTTGCCGATCACCTGACTATAGACGCGCTTCCCGTGCAACGAGAGGTTCTCGAGGCGGTCCAAGGGCGCGTAGCTCAGCGGGAGAGCACTACATTGACACTGTAGGGGTCACTGGTTCAATCCCAGTCGTGCCCACCATTTTTTGACCGGGTTTCGGCAACGCGACCCGGATACGAGACAAAGACAAGGGGCTCCGGCCCGGCTGGAGTTGGTACAATGAAGATCAGAAACTCGCTCAAGGCGCTGATGAAGCGCCATCGCGACAATCAGATGGTCCGCCGCCGCGGCCGCGTCTACATCATCAACAAGACGCAGAAGCGCTTCAAAGCCCGCCAGGGCTGAGGTGTTGCGGGCTTTTGCCCGCTGATTGTTCCAAGAATTGGCAAAGGGCGCCCGATCGAGCGCCCTTTTGGTATTTGTGCGCGACGATCAGACAGACTTGACGGAGCCCTCGGGCGGCCTCACCTTCCATGTCATGAAACTGATCGCTGCCGTCCTCGCTGTGATTCTGTCATCCCTGCCGGCTCTTGCACAGCAACGCTCTGAGCCCGTTCCGGCCACGCGCGCCGGCGAAACCCAGCGTCTTGACCGGTTGTTCGAACGGCTGAAATCAGCACCAACGCCCGAGGTCGCGAAATCCTTCGCAAGTCAGATCGAGCAGCGCTTCGAAAAATCGGGCTCCGATACGGCTGATCTGGTTCTCCAGCGCGCAAAACAGGCGATCGAATCGAAGAACCTCGATACCGCCCTCGATCTCATTGATTTCGCGGTGACCTTAAAGCCGGATTGGGCTGAGGCTTACCATCGGCGCGCGATCATCCATTTTATCCTCAAAGATGAAGAAAGTGCGATGCGCGATATCCGCCTCGCTCTGGGTTATGAACCACGCCATTTTCATGCCCTCGCAGGCCTTGGCCGGCTGCTGCAAATGATGGGCAAAAAGAAAAATGCGTATCAGGTTTATCAGCGCACCCTCGATGTGCACCCGCATTTCCCCGATATCGCGGGCTTGATCGAACGCCTCAAGAAAGAAACCGAGGGCCAGCCGATCTGACCGCCCCTCGGCTTATGGTCAATCCGCAGCACTCACGAACGCGATCCGCAACATGTTTGTGGCACCGGGCGTGCCGAACGGCACACCAGCGACGAGAATGATCCGCTGACCCGGATTGGCAAATTCCTGCTCGCGCGCAACATGCGCCCCGGCATGAGCCATGTTGTCGACGTCCTCGGGGTCTTCTCCCACCACCGCATGCACGCCCCACACGAGCGCCAGGCGGCGTGCCGTGTTGCGCGAGGTCGTGAGCGCCAGGATAGGCGTATAGGGTCGCTCGCGCGCGATGCGCATGGCTGTTGCCCCTGAAGCGGTCCAGGCGACAATCGCCTTGAGATCGAGCGTTTCCGCGACAGAACGCGCTGCGGCGGCGATCGCATCCGCCCCGGTGGCCTCCGGCGGTGAACGTTGTCCAGCAAGCAGAACCGGATAATTCGGGTCACGCTCCACAGCCTCGATGATTTTGTTCATCGTTTCAACCGCTTCGACGACATAATTGCCGGCGGCACTCTCGGCGGAGAGCATCACGGCATCGGCCCCTTCGAACACCGCTGTTGCCACATCCGAAACCTCGGCGCGCGTCGGCGTGGGGCTGACGATCATCGATTCGAGCATCTGGGTGGCCACCACGACAGGCTTGCCGAGCTTGCGCGCGAGGCGGGTGATACGCTTCTGCAGGCCAGGAACCACTTCGAGTGGCAATTCCACGCCAAGATCGCCGCGCGCCACCATCAGCGCGTCGGAAAGATCCATGATCTCTTCGAGACGCTCGATCGCCTGTGGCTTTTCGAGTTTGGCCATCACGAGCGCGCGCCCGCGCGCGATCTTCTTCACTTCCGCCACATCATCCGGGCGTTGCACGAAAGAAAGCGCGATCCAGTCCACACCACAATCGAGCGCGGCCGTGAGATCGGAGCGATCCTTGGGTGTCAGGGCTGAGGTCGGCAGTATAGTGTCCGGCAGGCTTACGCCCTTCTTGTTGGAAATCGCGCCAGAAAACTCGACCCGGATCACCACCTTTTTGGGCTCGGCCTCGACCACAACGAAAATCAGCTTGCCGTCGTCGATCAGCACGCGATGCCCGACTTTCAGGGATTCCAGAATTTCAGGATGCGGCAGCTGGACACGAGTCGCATCGCCCGGTGTCGGATCGGAATCCAGCGCGAAGAGCTGGCCTTTCTCGAGCATCACCGGCGGATTGGCGAAGGTGCCGACCCGGAGTTTCGGCCCTTGAAGATCGGCGAGAATGCCGATGGGTCGACCAATCTCCTCCTCGAGGCGGCGAATTTGTTTCACGCGCTCTTCGAGAACCTGATGGCTGGAATGGCTCATATTGATCCGGAAAACATCGGCTCCGGCTTCAAAAAGCTTGCGGACTGTCGCGTCATCCTGGGAAGCGGGCCCGAGGGTGGCGAGCATTTTCGTACGGCGATTGCGTCTCATGGCGGGTTAGGCTTTGCCCCTGTTATCCTGCCGAAGCAGGGTTAGCGAACAGCGCCCTCAGGCCTGCTCGTGACAAGTCCGCCATCGCCGAGTTCTACCGTCCAGTCGCTTTGTTGCCCGGTATCAATCTCGATGAAACCGGCGCGCTCAAAACCGCGCGCATAACAATCCAGCGGACCCCGAATGGAAAACTCCGTATCGCGGACACAGAGGATATTGGTCCCGCTCCAATCTCCTCCGCGATCATAGTCTACAGCATGCAAATAGAAAAAGCGCGAACTGAGTTGACCTTTGATTATGGTTTCGCACCGGCCCGGTTTCAGGTTGAACCAGCCCTCGGTGACCCAGAGCGGTCCATCGAGATAGCCCACAGCAACGCCCACACGCCCGGCAGTGGTGTTGCACACGCGCATGTCGGCACGGGCTACGAAGCTGGAAAGACCGAAAAACAGGCCTGAAATCACAAATATCGAGGCAAAAGACGCGATGCGGCCTTTCATCTCTTTCAAAATCCACTGGTTTTGAAAAGCGCTCAACTCACATGCCCGCAAAGAACAACGCGCAGGTCATTCGCGTTGGTAAAGGTCGGTCCCGGAACAAACAAATCGCTCAAGGATCGAAAAAAACTGGTCGAGTCGTTGTTGGCGAGCATCGCGGCAGGATCAAGACCAGCAGAGTGGGCACGCACGAGTGTGGTTTCATCCACAAACGCCCCGGCGGGATCATCTGCGCGACCGATGCCGCCATCAGTGCCATCGGTATCTGCGGCCAAAGCTGCGATATTTTTGGTGCCTTGAAGAGCAGCTGCAAGCGCCAGCGCGTATTCCTGATTCGGACCACCCCGCCCCTGCCCCCGGATCGTGACCGTGAGTTCGCCACCGGAGAGCAACGCGACGGGCCTAGAGCCAGCCTCGGTGATTGCACGGCGGGCATGGTCGAGGGCGACAATCCGCGCCTCGCCCTCGAGTTCGCCAAGATCCAACACACGGTAGCCGAGCCGCCCGGCTTCCACGATTGCCGCGCGATAGCCATCGAGCGGCTTCGCCGCGACGAATGCGCGTGAGCGGGCGAAAATCGGATCATGGGGCTTTGGCGTTTCATTCGCCGGATCGTCGAGGGCAGCGCGGATGCTCTCGTGAGGGGCAAGCCCGTAATGCGCAACAATCGCGCGCGCCTCAGCCAGCGTCGAAGCATCCGGGATGGTCGGTCCCGAACCAATCATGGAAATATCGTCGCCCGGCACGTCGGAGAGAGCGAGCGTGACGATCTCCGCGCCATTCATCAGCGCTGCGAGCCGACCGCCTTTGACGCGACTGATATGTTTCCTCACCGTGTTGATCTCATGGATCGGCACGCCCGCGCGCAGCAACTGGCGCGTGAGATCCTGTTTTTCAGCGAGAGTGATTGCACCAGCCGGTGCAATCAAATTCGCAGAGGCCCCACCCGAGAGCAAAAACACCACGAGATCATCCGGCGAAACCGCCGATGCCCGGCGCATCATCTCGGCGGTTGCGTCCATCCCGGCCTGATCCGGCACGGGATGCCCCGCTTCGAGCGCATCGAGAAACTCAAGCTTTTTCCCATAGCCGTGGCGGGCAATCGCAAGGCCGGAAAGCCTCTCCCGCGCCACACCGGTCACGAGATAATGCTGTTCAGCGGCTTCCGCCATCGAGCCGGCCGCTTTGCCGGCTGCGAAAATCACCACGCGCTGGCCTTGCTTAGGCGTGGGCAGTACGGGCGGTAAAAACACAGCTGGCAGAACAGCTTTCACCGCTGCGCGGTAAATCGCCTCGGCATCCCGTCGCATCCGGATGATGCCTGCGCCCCCCGCCTCAGCAGTCATGCCGCTCCCGCCCCATGAAATGTGCAATTCTCGCAAGAATTGCCTGTTGAATCGCTTTTACCTTTGAGAGAGAAGGCGACACAAGAGTTGAGGGGCGGAAAAGACTTATGATCGCAAAAGAACAAGGGGAGGCC
>JBOFZC010000306.1:0-5216 GCA_051654985.1 Rhabdaerophilum sp. | reverse complement strand
GAACTTGCGCGCAATGGGATCACGCCAAGGCTCAATCGCCCGGGTGTCGGCTCCAATCTTCAGGATCACTTGCAATTGCGGCCAGTTTACAAGGTCTCTGGCGTGCGTACGCTCAATATGGATTACGCGAGCCTCACGAAGCGAGCCTGGATGGGTGTGGAATTCGCGCTTTTCCGGCGCGGGCCGCTCACGATGGCTCCTTCGCAACTCGGGGTTTTTGCAAAATCCGACCCGCGTTACGCGACACCGAACGTGCAGTTTCACGTTCAGCCGCTCTCACTCGATAAATTCGGCGAGCCTCTGCATCCATTCCCGGCTTTCACAGCCTCAGTTTGTAATTTGCGGCCAGCGAGCCGTGGAAGCGTGCGGCTCTCCGGGCCTGATCCGTTCGCGGCACCGGTGATCGATCCAAATTATCTCTCGGCTGAGGAAGACCGCACCGTCGCGATCGAATCGTTGCGCCTCGTGCGCCAGATCGTCAGCCAGAAGCCGCTCGAGCGGTACAATCCGGAGGAGTTCCGCCCCGGAGCCGGCGCGCAGGATGATGAAAGCCTCGCGCGTGCAGCCGGCGAGATCGGCACCACGATTTTTCATCCCGTCGGAACAGCGCGGATGGGACGTTCAGATGACAATCAGGCAGTGGTCGATGCATCGCTGGATGTGATCGGGCTGGCCGGGCTGACGATCGCCGACACATCCGTGATGCCGGTGATCACCTCAGGCAACACGAACTCCCCTGTATTGATGATCGCGGAGAAAGCCGCGAGCATGATACTCGCGGCTGATCTCAGCTAGTCACTGAGGCAGAACCCGAATTACTTCGGGGCGCGCTTGGCGAGAATACGCTGCAACGTGCGTCGATGCATGTTGAGACGACGAGCCGTTTCCGAAACATTCCGGCCGCACATTTCATAGATGCGCTGGATATGCTCCCAGCGTACCCGATCTGCTGACATGAGGTTCTCAGGCAAAACCGTTTTCTCGTTCACGCCGCCATGCAGAGCGGCGTCAATTTCATCGGCGTCAGCGGGTTTCGCGAGATAATCGAATGCACCGCGCTTGATCGCGGATACCGCACTCGCGATATTGCCATACCCCGTGAGCACCAGCGAACGGGTATCGGGATGGCGGCGCTTGATCTCTGCCACGACATCGAGGCCGTTTCCATCGCCCAACCGCACATCAATGATGGCAAAATCCGGCGCAAAACCAACAATCGCGGTCATACCCTCGTCGACGCTGCCCGCTGTCGTGACACTGTATCCGCGCGTCTCCATCGCTTTTGCGAGTCGCACAAGGAAGGGGCGATCGTCATCAACAATCAGCAAACTAGGATGCGGGACGGAAGCGCCGGCCCGGAAGGCATCGTCTCTCTGCGCAGTGTGGCCGTCCATTGAAGACCTCATTCGATCGCAAGATTGGGGTGTCCCACAATTGGAAAACCCCTAGAAAGTACCTGAGACCTCGAAAAACAGGTCTGCTGGTTCGGCTCATGCGCTACTTTTGCCTATTCGTGCTGTTCCTTGATACGCTCGACATCTTCGAACAGATGCCGTGGCCATAAAAGACAAATTGTCGCACCAACGGTTGCGTCGCGATTGCTGCCGGCTTCGAGCTTCGCGCCCGTGCGTTCCAACAGCACTTTGGCAATGAAGAGACCGAGACCCATGCCGCCGCTCGTGCCTGTATTCTGACCAGTCTGGACCTCCGGCGCCGACATTGGTCTTGAGGTCACATAGGGCTCGCCGAGTCGATCCAGCACGAAACTGGGAATACCAGGGCCATCATCAGAGATTTCGACCCGGACATCGATGTCAGACCATTGGATACGCACTTTCACCTGAGAGGTCGCGAATTCAGTGGCGTTCTGAATGATATTGCCGAGGCCATAGAGCAGACCGGGGTTTCGCAAACAGCGCGGCTCGGGCTCGCGCCCATCGGATTCAATCTGAATCGGCGCTCCGCGACCCTTGTAGCGCTGGACAAGTTCCGCCACGAGGCCGGATAGGGTCACTGTGCGGAACGGGGCGGCATTGGGCTCGCCGAGCGTCGTGATCTGCGACAAAATCTGCCGGCATCGTGCCGATTGTTCCTTGATGAGTAGAATATCCGCGCGCAGCGCTGGGTCCTTGATTTTCCCGTGCAGCAATTCCCCGCTCACCAGAGCAATGGTAGCGAGCGGTGTGCCCAGTTCATGAGCCGCCGCCGCCGCAAGTCCGTCGAGATCGCTGATATGCTGTTCGCGCTCAAGCACCAGCTCGGTGATCGCCAACGCCTGCACGAGCTGTCGCGCCTCCTCGGCAATGCGCCACGCGTAAAGGCCTACAAAAAGGATACAAGCTTGCAGCGCAATCCACAGCCAGAGCGCGAAATATGTCGGCAGGACGAGATCACCACCACTAAACCAGTGCAACGGCTCATTGAACGGCAGGATGAAGGTCGATGCCGCCATCGTGAGAAGACCAAGCACGATTGTGCGCTGTGGTGGCAGGGCGGTTGCCGAGAACAGAACCGGGGCCAGAAAAAAAATCGAAAACGGATTGTGGATGCCGCCCGTGAAATAGAGCAATGCCGCGAGTTGCAGAATATCGGCTCCGAGCAGGACAAAAGCGGCCGATTCCTCAATCCGGTAGCTCGCTGGTGTCTTCACCCCAAGTGCCAAATTGAGCGCCAGGGCCAGACCGAGAACGATCGCGATTGAGCCGAGCGGCAATTCGAGCCCAAGGCCAAAATGCGCGATTAAAACCAGCGCCGTTTGCGCAATCAATGTGTACCAACGCAAACGCAGCAGGGTTTCTAACCGCAGGAGGCGGTGATCACGCGGCAATCTCGACGCAAGCCGTCTCGGCATATAGGCCTCGCCCCGCCCTCAAAGGCGGTTGGGCATTCCGGTCTGACGATCAGACGCGCAATATCATGTAGAGCCTAAACCGCGTTGCGGCGATAGACCTCATGCACAGGACGCAGATTTCACACTCGCGAAAGCAGTTGCGAAAAAATTGTCGCCCCCTTAAGCGGCTAAAGGGCATTTATTTCGAAAGTCGAATAGGAAAATCATATCCTTGCCGACATTCTCTAGCGCTTGCCCGGATCAGGCCTTTTCCTGCTCCCGGCCGAACGGAGTTCGCCGACGATGAATCGTTCCGGTTATATGTTCTTCGAGATGGCCCATGCTGTGCTTGGGCCTGCACGCGCCGCGAGCGATGCGATGCGCCTTTTCTATCGCAATCCGCTTAACCCGCTCTCGCATACGGTTTACGGGCGCACATTGTCCGCGGCCTGTGAGCTCTTCGAACGCACGACGCGCCGCTATGGCAAGCCAATATTCGACCTGCCTTCCACCAACGTGAATGGTCGTCGAGTCGATGTGATCGAGCGCGCGGTCTGGACTGCCCCCTTCTGCAACCTCATCCATTTCGATCGCGAAATGCCGGTGAATATGGCGCCGCAACCGCGCATGCTGATTGTCGCTCCGATGTCAGGGCATTTTGCCACGCTTTTGCGTGGCACGGTCGAAGCTTTCCTGCCCACTCATGAGGTTTACATCACCGATTGGGTCGATGCACGCATGGTGCCACTCGCGCAAGGCAGTTTCGATCTGGACGATTACGTCGATTATGTGCGCGAGATGATCCGCCATCTTGGGCCGGATGTGCATGTTCTGGCGGTCTGTCAGCCATCGGTGCCGGTGATCGCCGCCATCGCCTTAATGGAAGAGGACGATGAGCCGACAACGCCGCGCTCCATGACCCTGATGGGCGGCCCGATCGATACGCGCTGCAGCCCCACGGAAGTGAACAAGCTCGCCCAGAAGCGCGGGATGAACTGGTTCAAGTCGAATTGCATCGCCCGCGTGCCCTTCCCGCATCCCGGCATCATGCGCGAAGTGTACCCAGGATACCTGCAACTCTCCGGCTTCATGGCGATGAACATTGACCGCCATCTCTCGGCGCATTGGGAGATGTTCAGCCATCTCGTCTCGGGCGACGGCGATTCGGCCGAAAAGCACCGTGATTTCTACGACGAATACATGGCTGTGATGGATCTCACCGCTGAATTCTATCTCCAGACCGTGGATACGGTATTCGTGCGGCACGCTTTGCCGAAGGGGGAAATGGACCATCGCGGCCGAAGGGTCGACCTCAAGGCCATACGCCGCTGCGCGCTGATGACGGTTGAGGGCGAGAAGGACGATATTTCAGGCGTCGGCCAAACCAAGGCCGCGCATGATCTGTGCGTGAACCTGCCGAAAGAGCGCCAACTCTACCACCTGCAAAAAGATGTGGGGCATTACGGCGTGTTCAACGGTTCGCGCTTCCGCCGGGATATCGCTCCCGCGATCGTCGAATTCACGCGCAAGGCGAGCGAGTTCGATCGCGAAACGGCCAAGCCGAAGCTGAAAGCGGTGCGCTAGATTTCGCGCTACGATGGGCTCTGAACTCTGATTCGGAGCCCTCTTTCGTTCATGCCCCCTTCGCGCCTCGTTGATTTTCTGCTGCCCGCTTCCCTGCGTGCGCCGAAGCTCCCGGCACCGGGGCCCATCATCGTGGAAACACGGCAAGGGAAACAGGAAATCGCCGTGGTCGTCCGGCCTGCCGCGCGGCGGATGATCCTGCGGATTGACCGGCGCCACGGCGGCGCGACATTGACATTGCCACGCGGTGTCGCGCGTTACAGGGCTGAGGCTTTCGTGCTCTCGCAGCTCGGTTGGCTAGAACAGAAGCTCGCAGCCCTGCCCGAGCGCGTGCTGTTTCGTGATGGCACGATCATTCCCTTCAGAGGAGCGCCTTGCCGCATCGTGCATAGTAAGCCGTCGCGCGGCGAAACCCGCATCGTCCAAGGCGAAGACGGGCCACTGCTTTGTGTGAATGGCACGCTCGAGGCTTTGCCCGGCCGTGTGCTGCGTTTCTTGAAAACGCAAGCGCAGGCCGATCTAGCGGCGGCGAGCCTCGTCTATGCCGGAAAACTCAACGTGAAGATCGGGCGCGTCACCATAAAGGACACGGTGAGCCGCTGGGGTTCGTGCTCGGCGCGGGGCGATCTCGCCTTTTCCTGGCGATTGATTTTCGCCCCGCCCTTCGTGCTTGATTACCTTGCGGCGCACGAGGTTGCGCATCGGCTGGAAATGAACCATTCCGTGCGTTATTGGCGCCATGTCCGTGCTGTTTACCCGGACTTCCGAGCGGCGGAGGAGTGGCTCAATCGCCAAGGCTCCA
>JBOFZC010000305.1:0-11103 GCA_051654985.1 Rhabdaerophilum sp. | reverse complement strand
CGAGAGCCAACGCTGGCTCAACCTGCTGATTGCAGGTCGCATGCCAAATGTGTGGGCAGGGGCGCAGTCCTTGAATTTCACTATTTATTTCAATATTCTACTGAAATTCAAAGACCATGGCGCTCCAGAAAATCCGGGTGAACGGTAGCCAACCATCCATCGCACCGCGCGCTTTGCTGCGATGCAGCATGCCAGTTTTTTGATCAGCTCGCTTGTTCGCAAGCCGCAAGAAAGTCAGCGAAATCAAACCGGACGCCATCAAAAAACGCACTTGGGATGTATGAAAGCGCCCCCTTCGTTCCGGCAATTTCGCCAGCATCGCCGGGCATAACATCCGGTTGCGTGTCCGCAAGCGGTGCAGAGACGCCGAGCCTACCAGCGGCCTGCCGATATAGGTCAGGGCGGAAGGATGCGAGCACGCGGGCAACCTCCGTCGGACCGGGCTTGGTCTGGCCCCAACGCTGCATCTGCGCGAGATACCAGAGCGCGTGGTCCTTCCAGGGCATGTTCGCCTGATTGTCCGCGAAGACCAGCATATCCGGGATCGCATGCGTCCGGCCATCGGCCATACCGATTTGACCTTCGAGTGCAGGCAGCAGGTCAGCAGCTGGGACATCCAGCCGATCGGGCCGCCCAAGGAGCGCCGCAAGTTGCGCACGGTTTTCTGGCGCGCCGCACCATCGGGCTGCTTCGATCATCGCCATGAGAAGTTGGTTAGCGAGTTCCGACTTGGCCGAGGCCCAATCGGCATTCAGCGCCAGCACTTTCTCTGGGCTGTTGTGCCAGATCGCCGCTTTGGTGAGGATGATCCTCCCAACCAACAAACGCGCCGCGCGCGTGTTCCATGGCTCGCCAACGCAGAAGCCGTCAACGCGACCAGACGCGAGAGCATCTGGCATGAAGGGCGGCGGGACGATAGCGATGCGCATATCGCGATCGGGGTCAATCTCGCAGCCCGCCAGCCAGTAACGCAACTCATAGTTATGGCTCGAAAACGGATGCACGACGGCAAAAACCAGTGGTGGCAAACCGGCTTTCGCCCGCGCTGCAATCACGGAACGAAGTGCTAAGCCCATCTCGCGCGGGTCATTGACATGAGCCGAGGGCGCGACGAGGCGCATCTCCGACCAGAGCGCCTCTGAAACCGTGATCGCGTTGCCGCCGAGTCCGAGAACCATCGGCGCGATCAGCGGAGCTTCAAACGGTGTGAGCCCGAGAGCTGCAGCAATTGGCATAGGAGCGAGCGCATGCGCTGCTTCAAAATGCCCGATAGCTAGCCGATCGCGAATATTGGCCCAGGAGGTCTCACGCACGAGTTCGATCGCGATGCCGTGTTTTTCAGCAAAACCCATCTCGGCGGCAATGATCGGGATCGCGGCATCAAGCAGCGGCATGAACCCAAGGCGGATCCGGGGTTTCTCGCTCATTCCTGATCTCCCAGCAACAGATCGGCGGTGGAGACAATGGCGCGCGCCACTTCCGCCATGCGCCGGCTCTGGCTCATCGCCGTGCGGCGGATAAGGTGATGAGCCTCTTCCTCGGTGAGCCCACGCGAGCGGATGAGAATGGCTTTCGCGCGATCAATCGCCTTGCGATCTTCGAGTGCGGCGCGCGTCTCTTCCAACTCGTCTTTGAGGCGCGAATAGGCACCGAACCGCGCGATTGCCATATCGAGGATAGCCTTGACGCGATCTTGCCGCAGCCCATCAACCACATAAGCCGATACGCCAGCGCCAATCGCCGCTTCCATCATGTCGCGATCGGATTGATCGACAAACATTGCGACAGGGCGATGCACAGCGCTGCTGATGGCCGAGAGATGCTCCACAAGATCGCGGTTGGGGTTTTCGAGATCGATGATGATGACATCTGGACCGATCTCCTCAATGCGGCGCAAAAGTCCGTGCATCTCGCTCAACACGACCACGCGTGCATGCCCGGCCTCGCTCAAGCCCGCCTCGATGATCGAGGCACGAATGCGGTTTTCATCAACAATGAGGATGAGAAGATCGGCAGCGTTCATTCGTGTCCGGCAATTGGGGCCTGCTTATGCGTTTGGGATCGCCATACAACCGGAAAATTGCAAGCAAGATTTGCGCCCCCTGCTGAACTCGAACGCATAAGCCGCATGCGAAATCCGGGCAAAAGACGCTGAACCCTTCTCGAACAAAAAGGCCTAACGGAAGCTTCCCTTAAGCAGAATGGCTTTTTCGAGGATCTGACCAAGGTCTTATCAACCTTCACGCGCCAGCATGATGCCCAGAACAGACACATAAAAAAACAAGTCTGGTGGGCGTCATGTTTGGGGTAAAAGTGGTGGGAGCCGGTTGGGCTTTTGCTTATGCAATCGGCGCCGTGGCGCTTCTGGCTTTTGGGCTCTGCCTGTGGCTGATCCTGGATCAGCGGCGGCAGCGCGCAGAGCTGACGCGCCTGGAGCGTGAGCGGGCGAAGCTCAATGAAAAGCTCGAAAGGCTGGGTCGCGTCCAGGCGCAGGCCGAGGCTGCAAACGAAGCCAAGTCGCGCTTTCTCGCCACAGTGAGCCATGAAATCCGCACACCGCTCAACGGCGTTCTCGGCATGGCCGACCTGATGCTCGACACACGTCTCGACCCGGAACAAGCAAATTATGCCCGCGCGATCAAAACCTCCGGAGAGGCTTTGCTGACGCTGATCGAAGAAATTCTTGACTTCTCGCGCATCGAAGCCGGAAAGCTCGATGTCTCGGAAGAGGACGTCGAGCTTAGCCCCTTATTGGAAAGCGTTGTGGAGTTGCTCGCCCCCCGCGCGCAGGGCAAGAGCCTTGAGATCGCGGCGCATATCGCAGCTGATTTGCCCACTTTCATTCGCTCGGATGGGAGCCGTTTGCGCCAGATCGTGACGAATCTCGCCGGCAATGCCGTAAAATTCACCGAGAAGGGTGGAGTCGGCATCTCGGTCTTTGCCGAAGCCGGCATGCTGCTGGTGCGTGTGGAAGATACTGGCCCCGGCATTCCTCCCTCGCGGCAGGAGGCGATTTTCGCTGAATTTGAACAAGCCGATGCCCAGACCGCGACCCGTCATGGCGGAACTGGCTTGGGGCTCGCGATTTCGCGTCGCCTGGCGCGCTTGATGGGTGGCGATATTACGCTGACGAGCGATGAGGGCGTTGGCTCGGTCTTCACGCTCGCGCTCCCCCTCATCGCTTCCGACGAGGAAGCGAGCCCGGTGATGCCGGAACCCATTCTCGCCGGGGAGAAAGTGTTGCTTGTCGCACCCGGGGCTTTCGAATCCCGCTTCATTGCCGCTCATCTGGTCGAAATTGGCGCCGAGATTGCCGAGGCGTGCGACGTGCAACAAGCCTTGGCCGCGATGGCTGCGACTGCGCCGGATATCGTGATGGTCGATGCCGCCTTTGGCCCGGAAGCCGCTCGGAAAATCGTTGCGGCCAGCCATCAGGCGGGCTGCCGTCGTCATCTTGTGCTGCTCTCGCCGTTTGAGCGCCGCTCATTTGGTGCGCCACAGGCGGCGGGATTCGATCGATATCTCGTCAAACCCGTCCGTCGCCGCTCGCTGCTGGCCCAAATCGGCGATTGGGAGCCGGGTGCCGCTGGCATGGCCATTACGCCTGGCGTGGAACAGCATTTCGTGGAGCCTTTGGCCGGCAAGCGTATTCTGATCGCCGAAGACAATGACATCAACGCATTGCTCGCTGGACGGTTGATTGAGCGCCTTGGTGGCAAACCCATTCGCGCTTCAACCGGCCGCGAGGCTCTGGATTTGCTGCGCGCCAGCCTTGCGCCAGCAGCGACTGCCTTCGATTGCATGCTCCTTGATGTGCGCATGCCGGAACTCGATGGCCTCTCGGCAATTTCTCAGTGGCGTATGGAGGAAAAAGCCCGTGGCATCGCCGCTGTGCCCGCGATTGCGCTCACGGCAAACGCCTTCCGGGAGGATCGCGAGGCGTGCCTCGCGGCAGGTTTCGATGCCTTTCTGGCCAAGCCACTCGACCGCGAGACCTTCCTGTTGGTGCTCGAACGCCTCTCTGGCGATCGCAAGGCTGTCGCTTGACGCTGTGCGTCATGACTTTGTCACGAAATTGAGCCAAAAGGTTCTTCGACCCGGGCGCCGGCCGATTTGCGCCACCCGGTCAGGAGAGCGAAGCATGCTTCGTCCGCGCGGCGGCAACTCGAATACCAATTCCTCCTCCCGCCCTTTCTATTCCACCTTTTCTCGAACGTCCTTCAGCCCGAAGGCCCTGGTCCGACGTTTCAACCCTGTCGACCGCATCGTGCGGGATGGTGGTGGCCTGCCGGATGTCATGGGCGTGCTCGGCAATCTCGAAGTGCGTTTGGCGCGCACCACCAAGGATATCCGCCGCTGCCAGCGCCTGAGGTTCAAGGTTTTTTATCAGGAAATGGGCGCAAAGCCTGACGCGCGCGGCTTTGTGTCTCGCCGCGATATCGATGCCTATGATCGTCTCTGCGATCATATCATGGTCATCGACCGCGTGGGCAAGATCAACCGCTTCGGGCAGGTCAAACCGAAAGTCATTGGCACCTATCGGCTGTTGCGCTCCGATGTTGCGCGTGCGGAAGGGGTCGATTTCTACACTGCGGGCGAATACGATCTCACACGCTTTTTGGAAGCCAATGCTGGCTTGCGCTTGCTTGAACTTGGCCGATCCTGCGTCCTGGAACCTTACCGGAACAAGCGCACGGTTGAGCTGCTCTGGCACGGTGTCTGGGCCTATATCCTGCACCACCGGATCGACGTGATGTTCGGTTGCGCGAGCTTCGAGGGGTTGGATCCAACAAAACTCGCCATGCCTTTGGCGTTCCTTGAGCATCACGCGGCGGGCGATCGTGCTGCGCGTGTACGCGCTCTGCCAGGGCTGCATGTCCCGATGGATCGGCTCCCCGCCGAGGCGGTTGACCTCAAATCGGCAATGAAAACGCTGCCTCCGCTCATCAAGGGTTATCTGCGTCTCGGCGCGACATTTGGCGACGGCGCGGTGATCGACAAGCAGTTCGGCACGACCGATGTGTTCGTCACATTGCGTGTCGCAGATATCGACCCACGTTATGTCGACTATTACGGCGCCGACGCTGGGCGTCACGCCGCTTAAAGGCAGGCCTTTAGCCCCTCGTGGTAGGTCGGGCAGCGGAAAGTGTATTTGAGGGCTGAGCGGATATAGCCATTCGCAACCCGCTTGTTCTCGCCATAAAAGCTCCGGCCCATCTCCGAAAGCTGCGCCTCTTCGAACGGGACCCCCGGCGGCAACGGCAATCCCAGCAGCCCCGCCGCGAATTCCACCACATCCTGGGGCGGCGCGGGTTCGTGATCAGTGAGATTGTAGAGATCAAGCGCACCCTTGTGGCGGATTGCAGCCGTCAGCGCTCCGGCAATATCCGCAACATGGATGCGGTTGAAAACCTGACCCGGCTTGATGATGCGCCGCGCTGTGCCCGCCCTGAGATTGTCGATGGCTGAGCGTCCCGGCCCATAAATGCCGGAAAGGCGGAAAATCCCGAGATCGACGCCCTTGCGGGCGGCAAAACCCTGCCACGCTTGCTCCGCCGCCACCCGTTGCAAAGATCGGAATGAGACCGGGCGGAGCGGGCTCTCCTCATCCACCCACGCACCCTCGTGATCGCCATAAACCCCGACGGTCGACAGATATAGAACGCGCCTCAGATCTCGTGCCTGCATCAAAGTGGTTTCCAGCGCGTTGAGCGAAGGATCCCCGGCCTCCGAGGGGGGCGCGGAAACGAGAAGATGTGTCGCATGTCCGAGCGCGGTCTCGATGTCCGGGTTGCTGCTCGCGCCATCAAAACCCAAAGCATTCCAGCCCTGAGCGCGCAATCGCTCGACTTTTTCGTTCGAGCGCGCGGTGACCGTCACAGAGGCAAAATCATTCCGCACTTCTTTCGCGAAGGCGGAAGCGGAATAACCAAAACCGAGAATGAGCAAGTGCATGCTCTGGCTCATGCCTTGTCAGGTTGACGTTCGGCAAGTGCCAAATGCCATTCCGCTGCGACATCGGTATCGCTCTCGCGGGGTTGCATGGATCGAGCCAGGGTCTCGAATTCTGCATAGGGGAGCAATCGTGCCAGCGCCCAGATCGCAGCTCCGCGCACAAGAGGATTGGGTTCTTCAAGGTGCGGATGGGCAATTTCGGCCAAAGCCGCCACACCCGAATTCCCAATCGCGATCAACACATTGCGCAAAAACCTGTCCCGTCCCGTGCGCTTGATCGGTGTGCCGGCGAACAGCTTGCGGAATTGCGCATCATCCAGGGTGGCATATTCGGCAAGCGGGCGGCTGAGCAGATCTTCGCGCACCCCAAGTTTCAGGTCATTTGCCTCGGCCGCAAACTTGTTCCACGGGCAGATCGCGATGCAATCATCGCAGCCGAAGATGCGGTTGCCGATCGCGGCTCGAAATTCGTGCGGTATCGCGCCCTTATGCTCAATGGTGAGATACGCGATGCAGCGCCGCGCATCGAGCTGATAGGGCGCTGGAAAAGCGTTGGTTGGGCAGATGTCGAGACAACGCCGGCAGGAGCCGCAATGATCGGTTTCGGGCTCGTCGGGTGCCAGCGCAAGCGTGGTGTAAATCGCTCCGAGAAACAGCCAGTTCCCGAAAGCGCGGCTCACCAGCACCGTATGTTTGCCTTGCCAGCCTAGCCCCGCTTCTGCTGCCAGCGGTTTTTCGAGCACCGGCGCTGTGTCGACAAAAACCTTCACCTCAGCGCCCGTTTTTGCCACAAGCTCAGTCGCGAAAGCCTTGAGGCGCCCCTTGATCACATCGTGATAATCCCGGCGTATGGCATAGGCCGCGATCGCGCCGGTCTCACGCGCATCGAGCAGATCGAGCGGATTGAAATCGGGTGCATGATTGAGCCCGAGCATGATGACGCTTTTCGCCTCGGGCCAGAGGCTCGCGGGGTTCGCGCGCTTTTCGGGTTCACGCGCCATCCAATCCATCTCGCCGGCCGCGCCGACATCCAGCCAATCCTGCAAGCGCTCAAGGCGCTCAGGCGGCGCTGCGGCCGAAGCCACACCGACGCTCGAAAAGCCGTGTTTTTCGGCGAGCTGTGGCAGCCAGGCTTTGGCCTTCTCGACTGTCAGAAATCGAGATTGGTGTAATGGCTGACCGGTGGGATGTTTTTCAACCGATCCGCCAGAAGCGGCCGGAAGGCCGGGCGCGATTTGATGCGCGCGTACCAGTTCTTCGCGGCCTCGTTTGCGTCCCAAGGCACATCCCCGAAATAATCGACCACCGACAAATGCGCTGCCGCCGCGAGATCGGCATAGGTCAGCGTTTCTCCCGCCAGCCAGTTCCGTCGCGCCACGAGATGCGACACATACCCCAGATGATAGCGGATATTGGCTCCCGCCGCACGAATAGCATTGGTATCGGGCGAAGCCCCCGCAAACGCTTCCGGGAAAAGCCTCTTGTAGGCCTTCTCATTCAGCACGAGTTCGCTCACCTCATGGAAGAATTTCACGTTGAACCATTGCACAAGGCGACGCGTCTCGACGCGCGCGGCGGGGTTCTCCGGCAGCAACCGACGCTCCCCGAGCACCAAGCCGCGCGTTTCATCTAAGTACTCTGCGATGATTTCGGGGCCGGGCACCACCTGCCCGTCATGTTCGACCAGCACGGGCAATCCACCGGTCGGGTTGATGGCAAGGAATTCGCGCTCGCGTCCAAAGGGGCTGCGTTCAATGGCATCGGTCTCCATCACCAATTCGCCCATGACCAGGCGGACAAAGCGCGAATGCGGGCAGAAACTGAACTGATGAAGCGCGGGCATGGTTTCCCGATGCGTTGAGACGTGGGATTGGCTGTGGAAGGCCGGCTGGCCAATGGGGGAATGATGCGGATGCCCTGTGGTGGCACGGTATGGAGCGTGGCTATAAAGGAGCTGTCGTCCCTGCTCAACCCCGGCTGATTCGTCCATCCCTCAGCTCCTTTCTATGGTTACCCGCTGATGAATATTGCGCTGGCGCTAAAGGCCGCCCTGCTGGGCTTCATCGAGGGGCTGACAGAGTTTCTGCCGGTATCCTCCACCGGGCATTTGATCCTTTTCGGGCATTACCTGGGCTTTTCTTCGCCCGGGCGCAGTTTTGAGGTGCTCATCCAGCTCGGGGCAATCCTTGCCATTCTCTCGGTGTATTTCTGGAAATTGCTCGATATCGCCAAAGGGCTTTTCTCGAACCGGCAAACCCAATTGTTTGTGCTCGGGGTTCTGATCGCCTTTCTGCCAGCCGCCATCATCGGGGCTCTGATGCATTCCTATATCAAGACGGTGCTGTTCAACCCGTTCGTGGTCTGCATCAGTCTGATCGCCGGCGGGCTGGTGCTACTGGCGGTGGATGAGACGCGTTTTGAGATCAAGCACGAGGATATCTCGACCTTCACACCCATGATGTGCCTGAAAATCGGGTTGTTCCAGTGCATCGCGATGATTCCCGGTGTCTCGCGTTCGGGGGCGACAATTGTGGGCGCGATGCTCTCAGGCGCTTCGAAACGCGCGGCGGCGGAATTCTCGTTCTTCCTCGCCATGCCAACCATGGCCGGGGCCTTCGCCTTTGACCTGATGAAAAACTACAAATTGCTGACTTTCGAAGATACCGCCGCCATCGGCATTGGCTTCGTCGTGGCTTTCATCACCGGGCTGATCGTGGTGAAGGGGCTGCTGAATTATGTCTCGAAGCGAGGTTTCGCGCTGTTTGCCTGGTGGCGGATCATCGTCGGCTGCTTCGGCCTCGCGGCGTGGTTCATCTATGGCTGAGCATGCCGCAAAAAGGTGGATGCCGGTCTTTCGATGCAGGCATATTCCTGCTTCATCCCGGTGGAGCTGATTTCGACTCAAAGGCGCAGAGATCCGTCAGCGGACAACGCCAGCATTCGGGTTTTCTTGCCTTGCAGGTGTAGCGCCCATGCAAAATCAGCCAGTGATGCGCGTGCTGGCGATAGGGTTCGGGGATGATGGCATCGAGCCCAGTTTCCACCGCCTCCGGCGTCTTTCCCACAGCGAGTGGCAACAGGTTCGAGACCCGGAAGACATGCGTATCGACGGCGAATGTCGCTTGTCCGAAGGCCATATTGAGCACAACATTCGCTGTCTTCCTCCCCACGCCGGGCAACGTGACCAGCGCATCGCGATCGGAAGGAACCTCGCCACCAAAGCGCTCGATCAAGGCCTGTGAGAGCAGAATCACATTCTTCGCTTTGTTGCGAAAAAGGCCGATGGTCTTGATGTAGTCGCGAACCTGCTCCTCGCCGAGTGCGAGCATTTTTTCGGGCATATCTGCAGCCTTGAAGAGAGCCCGGGTCGCCTTGTTGACGCCTGCATCCGTCGCCTGCGCCGAGAGCACCACGGCGACAAGCAAGGTGAAAGCATTCACATGTTCAAGCTCGCCCTTGGGCTCAGGCTCGATCGCGTGCAGGCGGCGGAATATCTCCGCAACATCGGCAGGGTTGCGACCTTTCGAAACGGCCTTGGCCATAGATTTCACTCTTCCGTTGCTGGCACGCTGCTCTATGCTGCGCAGAATTCGCGAACAGTGAAGCGTGTGCCATGAGCCAAGCCAACCCGAAAAGCGATGATCCCCCGGTTTTCGATGCGGTGATCACACCTCATCGTTCTCTGTCGTCGCGCGGGCACTTCTGGCTGATGGCGTTTCTCGTGTTGGTGACCACTGCGATCTCGATCCCGTTTTATCTGCTCGGCGCTTGGCCAGTTGTCGGATTTTTGGGGGTTGATCTGGTTCTGATCTACTTCGCTTTTCGCTATCATAACGCCACCGCAAGAGCCCATGAACGCATTGTTCTCTCTCGGATCCAGTTGCTGTTTTGCTCGGTCAGCTGGCGCGGGAAAGTGCGCGAGCGGATTTTCAATCCGGCCTGGGTGCGGCTCGAGCGCGAGGAACACCCCGAGTTTGGCACTGAGAAACTCGAGATCGTGCAGGGAAAATCGCGCGTGGAAATTGCGGCCCAACTCGGGCGTGAGGAGCGGGCGGATTTCGCTTCGGCGTTCCAGAAGGCCTTGGCTACCGCGAAACGCAGTTGAGATTTGGGATTTCTCGAAATCGGGTGGTTTGCACCTGGCGCGGCGCGTAAAATAGGGCCTTCGGAAGGAAAATCCCATGCTCGATCGTCTTGGATCCGCGTCACTCTCGGCTCACGGTGTGGATTATGCACTGGTGTGCAAGGCCATCCGCTTCATCTCGGAAGAAAGCCGCGTGCAGCCTGGAATCGAAGCCATTGCCGATGCGGTTCAGCTCACCCCGGCCGAACTCACGGCGCTCTTCCGTCGCTGGGCCGGGTTGACACCGAAAGCCTTTCTGCAAGCTGTAACACTCGATCATGCGCGCCGCTTGCTGGATGACGGCCTGCCTCTGCTTGATGCAGCCTTTGAAGCGGGCCTCTCTGGTCCTTCGCGCCTGCACGATCTCTTCGTGACGCATGAAGCTGTTTCGCCGGGTGAATACAAATCCGGCGGCGAGGGTCTCGTGATCCGTTACGGTTTTCATGCCTCTCCTTTTGGCCTCGCGTTGGTGATGGCCAATGAGCGCGGCCTTTGCGGCCTCGCTTTCGCTGATGAAGGTGCGGCCGATCTCACTGGCCTTGATCCCGGTGCACCGGCCGCAGCCAAATCGCTCGCGCCGGAAATCGGGCGTCTCGCGGCCCTCACCGATATGCAATCGCGCTGGCCGCGCGCACGGATCATCGAGGATGCCCACTTCACGTTGCCGGTCGCGCAGCGGATTTTCCAGTCCGATCTGTGGTCGCCAAACCAACCTCTGCGCGTGTTTCTGATCGGCACCGATTTCGAAGTGCGGGTCTGGGAGACCTTGCTCTGTATTCCCATGGGCAAAGCCACGACCTACGGCTCTGTGGCCGAAACTCTCCAGAAACCCGGAGCGGCGCGCGCAGTCGGCGCCGCCGTGGGGCGCAACCCCATCTCCTTCGTTGTGCCCTGCCATCGCGTTGTCGGCAAAACCGGTGCACTCACCGGCTATCACTGGGGCCTCACGCGCAAGCGCGCCATGCTGGGTTGGGAGGCCGGGAAAACCATGCGATGAGTGCGCATGATTCTCGACTCGATTGCCC
>JBOFZC010000304.1:0-4019 GCA_051654985.1 Rhabdaerophilum sp. | reverse complement strand
GATGCCGCCGATTTCGAGGAATTGCGCGCGGCGATGGGCCGCCTGCGACTCAATGATGCGAGCTTCACCTTCGAGATGGAAAGCTCGGCAGCGCTTGGCTTTGGTTTCCGCTGCGGCTTCCTCGGGCTGCTGCATCTCGAGATCATTCAGGAGCGGCTGACGCGCGAGTTCAATCTCGACCTCATCGCCACCGCACCCAGCGTCGTCTACCAGATTGCCTTGCGTGACGGCGAAGAGATCGAGCTGCACAATCCCGCTGATCTGCCGGATGTGATGAAAATCACCGAGATTCGTGAACCGTGGATCCGCGCTACGATTCTCACGCCCGATGAATATCTCGGCGCCATCCTGAAGCTCTGCCAGGAGCGGCGCGGCATGCAGGCTGACCTCTCTTACGTCGGCAAGCGCGCGAAGGTCGTCTACGATCTGCCGCTCAACGAGGTGGTGTTCGATTTCTACGACCGGCTGAAATCGGTGTCGAAGGGCTATGCCAGCTTCGACTACACCATCACCGATTATCGCGAGGGCGACCTCGTGAAGCTCTCGCTCCTCGTCAATGGCGAGCCGGTCGATGCGCTTTCGATGCTCGTGCATCGCAACCGTGCCGAGGGGCGTGGCCGCGTGATGTGCGAGAAGCTCAAGGATTTGATCCCCCCGCACCTGTTCCAGATTCCGATTCAGGCTGCGATCGGCGGCAAGATCATCGCGCGCGAAACCGTGCGGGCCCTCAGGAAAGACGTCACCGCCAAGTGTTACGGCGGCGACATCTCGCGAAAGCGTAAGCTCTTGGACAAGCAGAAAGAGGGCAAGAAGAAGATGCGGCAATTCGGCAAGGTTGAGATTCCTCAAGAGGCGTTTATTGCGGCCTTGAAGATGGATAGCTGAGGATCACGCCTTAACGCCCATCCAAATAAGCCTGATATGTCATCGGGTTGTTGCAACGGTTGATCTTTTTTTGATCCTCGGCATCCATCTGGATCGCCGGAGCCATATCGCGGAAGCGGCGATATTCGCTCTCGCTAAGCTTTCGACCCAAACGATCTTCCTGCATCGATAAAAACTCCTCGAGGCAGGGAATGAAATGGATGACGACACCGGGACGTTTGGGTAGGCGCGACAACTCGCCATAGCTGCCGCCGCGATATTGAGCTTCGGATGCCCCCGCAAATCCAAACAAAGAGGCGAAAAGCCCCGAGAGAAAGCCAAAAATCTTCAAGACAGCATCTTTTCTACTCGGCAACACTCGAAATCACCCGTTTTGGTTCCACGATAAACCCGCCGCTCTGCCGCGCCCAAAGCTCGGCATAGAGCCCGCCCGCAGCGATCAGCTCGGCATGCGTGCCCTGCTCGATGATGCGACCCTCATCGAGCACGATGAGCCGATCCATGATTTGAAGCGTTGAAAGCCGGTGCGCGATGGCGATCACGGTTTTTCCGGCCATGAGATCGACAAGGCTCTCCTGAATCGCGGCCTCCACCTCTGAATCGAGCGCTGAGGTCGCTTCATCGAGCACGAGGATCGGGGCGTTTCTCAGCATCACACGCGCAATCGCGATGCGCTGGCGCTGCCCGCCCGAGAGTTTCACGCCGCGCTCGCCGACATGCGCCTCAAGTCCACGACGCCCCTTCCAATCCTCAAGGTTGGCGATGAACCCATCGGCCCGCGCCTGCCGGATCGCGGCTTCAAGCTCGGCCTCACTCGCCTCGGGGCGGCCATAGAGGATGTTATCGCGGATCGAGCGATGCAATAGCGAGGTATCCTGCGTCACCATCGCAATCGAGCGGCGCAGGCTCTCCTGACGAACCTGCGCAATATCCTGCCCATCAACAAGAATACGACCAGCCTCCGCCACATGAAAGCGCAGCAGGAGATTAACAAGGGTGGATTTCCCCGCACCCGAACGCCCGACAAGCCCGATCTTTTCGCCCGGGCGAATGGTGAGGGAGATATCATCGAGCACCGGCAGGCCGCGGCCATAGCCGAAACTTAGCTTATCAAAGCGGATGTCGCCCGCACGGAAAGTAAAATCCGGGGCATTGGGTTGATCTTGTTGGGCCAAGGGAGCCGAAATGCTCTCCATCCCCTCTTGCACAATGCCGACATTCTCCATGATGCCCGCGACTTCCCATGCGATCCAGCCCGAGGCGCGCACGAGCGACACCACGAGGGTCATTGTCATGGCAAAGCCGCCGACCTCGATCGCGCCGATCGACCAGAGATAAAGCCCGAGCGCACCGCTCACCGTCATGGTCAGGGCTGAAAGGCTGTGCAGGCAGGCCGAAAAGGCGAGCTGCAGGCGCTGCTGGGCATGGAAATAGCCTGTCGCCTCACGCATCGCGCCGCTCATATGCGCGTCATCACGGTTTTTCTCGCCGAAAAGCTTGAGGGTGGCGATATTGCCGAAGGCATCGACCACCTTGCCCATCACCATTGAGCGCCCTTCGGAGGCGATTTGCGCGCGATCGCGCTGATGCGGCAGAAAAGTTTTGAGAATGAGGAGATAAAGGCAGAACCAGATACCAATCGGCACGGCGAGCCGCCAATCCTGCGCCGCGATGAGCGCTGTCGCACTCAACCCGTAGAAGATGATATAGACAATGGCCTGAATAAAAGAGCTGACGGCCTGGCGCACAGCACCGCCCGTTTGCATCACGCGGTTGGCGATGCGCCCTGCAAAATCATTCTGGAAAAAGCCGATGCTCTGGCCCGCAAGGCGCGTGTAATATTGCCAGCGCATGCGGTATTGCCAGCCCGGCTCGATGCCAAGGCGTGTGAGCGAGAACCCCGCGATGAAAATCAGCGGGCGGATGATCAGGATCACGAAAGCCATTCCGAGAAGGGCAGGCCCTGCAGCGGCGAATAGCTCATCGCGTGGCGTCTTTGCGAGCAGGTTCACGAGCTGCCCGATGAAGAAGGGCACGATCGTGTCGACAATCGCATCAGCCACGACAAGCAGGAAATAGAGGCCGAGCAGCCCGCGCACGCCCTCGGTCTGCACCTTGAGAAACGCCCAAAGCGAGCGCGGCTGGTCTGCCGGGCCCGGTGCAATGGGGTCAACGAGGCTTTCGAGCCAGCGAGTGAGGCGGGTGATCATGATGCTCGGCATAACCCGCCCAGCCGCGAAGCGCGAGCGTCAACCAGCCGACACTAAATCAAATAAATGCAATGCGTCCGCGCTGCATCACCCGGCGGTGATGCCGATTTCCTTGATCAAGCCGCCCCATTTGTCGCTTTCAGACTTCAAAAAAGCAGCGAGTTCGGCCGGCGAAGAGCCCACGGTTTCAGCCCCGAGCTTTCCGAGTTTATCTGCAACCTGAGGATCGGCGAGTGCAGTTTTGGTATCCACGTGCATGCGGGCGATGATCTCTCTTGGCGTTTTTGCCGGCACGAATAGAGCAAACCAGGATGACACATCAAAACCGGGAACAGTGTCATTCACAGGAGGGAGTTCGGGTGCCAGCGTCGAACGCTTGGCCGTCGTGATACCCAGAGCCTTCACCTGCCCGCCTCGCGCTTGCGGTAAGGCGGCGGTGATATTGTCGAAAATGCAGTCGAGACGCCCGGCCATCAGGTCGTTCTTGGCCTCCGCGGTGCCCTTGTAGGGCACATGCACCATCTTGGCTCCAGTGAGCTTGTTGAACAATTCGCCCGAGAGATGCACCGACGTGCCGATGCCGGATGAACCAAAGCTCATCTTGCCCGGCTCTTTTTTGGCCATGTCAACAAACTCGGCGACCGTTTTCGCTGGATGATTGGGCGGTGTGATCAGAATATTGGGCACCATCGCCAGCAAGGAAACCGGCTCGAAATCCCGGACGGGATCATAGGTCAGCTGCTTGTAGAGATAAGGGTTGGTGGCCATGCCGACCGAAACAACGAGCATGGTGTTGCCGTCGGGTGTCGATTTCGCCACCTGATCGGTGCCAATATTGCCGCCCGCCCCACCCTTGTTCTCGATGACGACCTGATTGCCCCAGATCTGGCCGAGCTTGTCAGCGACAATCCGGCCGATCACATC
>JBOFZC010000303.1:0-2711 GCA_051654985.1 Rhabdaerophilum sp. | reverse complement strand
TGAAAAAGGGCCTCAAAGACAAGGGCCACAACACCAATGTCGGCGATGAGGGCGGTTTCGCCCCGAATCTCGCCTCGGCCCCGGCAGCACTCGATTTCATCATGGCTTCGATCGAGAAGGCCGGCTTCAAAGCTGGCCGCGATGGCGATATCGCCATCGGCCTCGATTGCGCCGCGACCGAGTTCTTTAGGGATGGCGTCTATGATTATCACGGTGAAAAAAAGAAGCGCGATATCAAGGCGCAAGTGAAATATCTTGAGAAGTTGGTGGACGACTATCCCATCGTCTCGATCGAAGACGGCATGTCCGAAGACGATTGGGAGGGTTGGAAGCTCCTGACCGATCGCATCGGTTCGAAATGCCAGCTTGTGGGCGATGATCTTTTCGTCACTAACGTCACGCGCCTCAGCCAGGGCATCAAGACGGCCACGGGCAACTCGATCCTCGTGAAGGTGAACCAGATCGGCTCGCTCACCGAAACCCTCGCAGCGGTCGATATGGCCCAGCGCGCGGGCTACACCGCGGTGATGAGCCATCGCTCGGGTGAAACCGAAGATTCCACCATCGCCGATCTCGCGGTGGCCACGAATTGCGGGCAGATCAAAACCGGTTCGCTTGCTCGCTCCGATCGCACCGCGAAGTATAACCAGCTCCTGCGCATCGAGCAGGAACTCGGCGATATGGCCATTTATGCCGGCCGTAAAGCGCTGAAAGCTTTGGCGTAAGGGGCGCGGGGTGGCGCTCGCTTCGCGCCACCTGGCCGCTTTGGCGATGCTAGGTGCCGTCATGATTTACGGCACCAATTTCGCGATTTCACGTCATGCCGTTCTCAACGGCCTGACACCCAATGACATGACCGCTTTGCGCTTTGGCTTTTCGGGCCTGGTGCTGCTGCCATTTCTGTTGCGTTGGGGCGTGAAGGACTGTGCCGGGATTGGCTGGGGCAGGGGCCTTGTGCTTACCATTTCCAGCGGCCTTCCGATGACACTGCTCATGCTCAACGGCCTGGCGCTCGCACCAGCTGCGCATGGCGCCGCGATCGGGCCCGGCACCGTAACGATCATCGGTGCGATAGGCGGCTATTTCCTTTTCGGAGCACGGTTGTCACGCGCCGCGATGCTCGGCATCGCTATTGTCGTCATTGGGCTGTTTCTGATTGGCCTCGCGGGCACGACTTCCGGAGCGCGCAACGTCATTCTCGGTGATCTGTGCTTTCTTGGTGTCGGGCTGATCTGGGGCGTCTATCCCTTGCTTTTACAATTGTGGCGGGTCGATCCTTTGCGCGCTACCGCCGTGCTCGCTGTGCTGTCCATGTTGGCATTCTGGCCGTGGTATCTCGTTTTTGGCGAGAGCCAGCTCTTGAAAGTACCGGCCTGGGTGGTGCTGTTGCACGGGATCAATCAGGGCATTCTCAATGTGATTGTTGGCCTCTGGCTTTGGGGATGGGCGGTGAAGACAGCGGGAACCGCAAGCACGGGACGCTTTCCGCCACTGATCCCGGTGATCGGCACATTGACCGCGATCCCGCTGCTCGGCGAGCTACCGGGACCGCTGCAATGGGCGGGAATCGCGCTGATCGTGACCGGATTGGCGATCAGCACACGGAAATAGCGCCCTCGCCAACTCTTCCTTAACGCTGTTCTGCGATGATCCGAGCCCATGATCATTCATACACGTCGTCGCCGGTTGATTGCCCTTATCGCTTTCCACACCATCGCCTGGGGTGCGAGCGGGTATTTTCTGCACTCGGCGCAAACCGGTGATCGTGGCCTTGCCGCCAAGCGCGAAGCCAAGGCGCAGACCGATGCGATCATCACCGAGATCGGGGCGCAAAGAGCTGAAAAAACGGCCTGGGAGCGGCGGGTCAGCCAATTGTCGAGCGAAAAAGTTGATCGTGATCTTCTCGATGAGCGCAGCCGTGCCATGCTCAATGTGGTGCATCGATCCGATGTCGTGATCCCTTTGGATCGCTGAACGCTTCGTCGACGCTGGCCATGCGTAAAACGCATACCTGAAGCATTCCGCCGCTAACCTTTCATTGTGCGGCGCACAATTTTTGCCCTTTTTAAAGGTGCCATGCGCACTTGGCATAGGTCCGTTTCTCTCGAAAGCATTCAGAACCTCTCGCCTTTGTGGCAGAAAGCACTAATCCTATATCAGGAGCAGCAAGTGCTGGAGGCCGGGCGACAGCCCCGAGCAAGGCACAGCTGGGGAAGCGAAACGTCGAAAAGCCCTTTTAGGGGCAGAGGATGCGAGGGAGAGATGGCTACAAACGGAGCCCAGCTGGCGGGCAACGCGACAAAACGCGCGCCTACACCAGCAAAAAAGGCCGGGAAATCGGAAGCCGGTAAAGCCGCTTCAAGCCCTCAGCCCTTCAGCAAAGCCGAAGATCTGCGCGCCTACCGCGATATGCTGATGATCCGCCGTTTCGAGGAAAAAGCCGGCCAGCTTTACGGCATGGGTCTCATTGGCGGTTTTTGCCATCTCTATATCGGTCAGGAAGCGGTTGTTGTCGGCATGCAAATGGCGACGATCGAAGGTGACCAGGTCATCACCGGCTACCGCGATCACGGCCATATGCTCGCCTGCGGCATGGAAGCCAACGGCGTCATGGCCGAGCTGACGGGCCGTCGCGGCGGTTATTCCCGTGGCAAGGGCGGCTCGATGCATATGTTCAGCCGCGAGAAGCATTTCTATGGCGGCCACGGCAT
>JBOFZC010000302.1:0-9939 GCA_051654985.1 Rhabdaerophilum sp. | reverse complement strand
CTATGCCCGCGCCGGGCCGCATGATCTCAGACATGCGCCATTTCGGGAATAGTCGTCACCGATTGGGCTTGCGCGAGCATGAAAGCGTTGAATTCATCGACCGACCAGTTGAGCCGGCGCAACATGCGCGCCACCGGCGGCCAATACTTCACATTTTCGGCCTTGAGCGGGCCGTAGCTGATCACATAGCTAGTGAAGAACGACAGCAACCGGTGAACGCCTTCTTCAAATTCAGGCGTGCCGATCGGCGGCGGTGGCCGAACCAAGCCGACAGCGTCCTTCTCCGCTTTCATGCCCTGGGCCAGCTTTTCCGCATCTTGCCAATCCAAATGTCCACGCGGGAAGTCATTCGAATCGTGATGGATGAATGTTCCCGGCTCTGTGGCGCGGCAAAACATCTCATATTGCCGGGATTGCATAATCCAGAGATGCCAGAGATCATCTAAATCACGGCCGAACAGAATGTTCCCTGGGAATTTGTGCGACATCAGCAGAAATTTGACCAGTTCTGTCAGACGAACCTTCAGTTCCTGCGGTTCAAGCTCTGGGGCTTTCAATCGAAAATAAACATACATGTTTGCTGAGACAAATTGTCTCAGCAATGTATCATCATCGATTGTTTGATTGTGAATATTCATGATCATCTCCGTGGAGTTTATACAGAAAGAAGAGTGCATAAATGTGCTAAAGCGTACAAATAGACGCTTAAAACATAAAAATGACACTCTCATGCCACAAAAATGTCTGTCAAGTTAAGATTTATGCTTGTGCGCACTTGACGCATTAACCAAATTAGACATGATTAAGGCGCTACCAAACAAAGGGGGCAGCAAACATGTCGATAAAATTGAATATCGTTGAAGTGGACATGCAGAATGCGTCGATCCGTGCGTTGATCGGCAAGATGGGAGAAGCCATCGAGGAAGCGTCAAAAGCTGAGTGCGGCGGCGGGGGCTGTGGCACTGGGCAAGGCTGTGGTTGCAGCGGCTGTGGCTGTGGTGATGGTCCAGGCAGTTCAGGTTGCGGTTGCCGAGGCAGCTAATCAGCGGCGACGGCTGATCATTCCATCATTTGCCTGCGCTATGCGGGTCGGGGCGTTCTGCGCTCCGGCCCGTTTTGCATCTCCGACGAACCGTGTGCTCTAGCGCATACAAGCGCGCGGCATTCTGCCATCCTCTCGCCTGATTCGAAGCCTCTGCCCGTGATGTCATTTGGCAGAGTTACGGCGCATAGGAGGGGCGGATGGCAGTTCGAGCTTTGGCAGGGGTACGACAGGCATTAGCCCTGATTATGCTGGGTGTTTTCCTGTCTTTTGCCCCGTCTTCTTTGGCGCAGACCCCAGAAGTGCCGGCCATCGGCTCCCGCACCCAGATCGAAACGATAAGGCTTGACCTGCAACAGATCGAAGCCGCTCTCTCTCGGGAAACCCTGAATGAAGCGCGGTTGAACGATCTGCGCCAGAGGCTTAATCCGCTTGTGCAAACCATCGACGAGATCGTCCAGCGCGAGCAACCGCGCGTCGATGAAATCAAGGCACGGATCGATCAGCTCGGCCCCGCGCCGGATGTTTCTAAGGGTCAAAGTGAAAGCCTCGAGGTCGCCCGCGACCGCGCCGAACAAAACAGACTCTGGAAAGAAGCCGACGAAACACTACGCCTTGCACGTGCATTGGGGTTGCGTGCAGAGCAATCGGGGCAGGCGATTTCCGATCGGCGGCGCCAGATTTTCGCGCGTGAAATTCTCGCTCAACACGCCTCGATCATCAGCCCTTGGCTCTGGATCGAGGTCACGAAAACTTTGGCCGCCGATATTCGCGCCTTCAACTTCTTGATGCAGCAATGGGGTGAAACCGTTGCGAACAATCTCAGTTGGTTTGAAACGGCGGCTCTGCTGCTTTTGGTTGCGGCATTTGGCCTCATGCAGCCACGCGCCCGCCAATGGGTGGAAACCGGCTCGTTCCTGCGTAATGCAGAGCTCGCCGAGACCAGCGAAAAGACCCGCCTGCAAAGACTGATGCGTGCCCTGCGGCGACTGCTTCTGGCCACGTTGTTGCCCGGTGCGGCGCTTTGGTTGTTTGACCTATTGTTGGAGCGGTTTGAATTGCTTCCCGGTCGCGCCCAAAGTGTCATGGATGCCTTGCTGACGGGCCTGATTTTCCTCGCCTTCATGCGCGGCCTATCGCGCGCCGTTTTGGCCCCGGGGCGACCGGGATGGCGGATTGTCGATCTCTCAGACGAGAGGGCCAGCATTTTCACCGGGACGATCTTCTCCTTCACGCTTGTTGTGATCATCGGCCGCGTGGTGGATGCCTGGCTCGCTGCGATCGTGGCCTCTTTCCCGCTCACACTCTCGACGCGCGGCCTCTTTGCGGTTCTTGCCGTTCTCGTTGTCGCACGTGGCTTGAACCGCGCCTTCGGACGTCGGGAAGGAGCAAGTGCCAACGATCTCGCCGAGGCCGGGCGGCTCTGGCATCTCCGGCTCGCGGGCTGGACTTCGGTCATCGCCGTGCTCGGCGCGGCCGTATCGGGCTACGTCCCCTTTGCGAGCTTCCTCGTTGCGCAGCTCACCTGGATCACGGCTTTGGCTTTGGCCACCATTCTGATCCTCGCTTTTGTCGAGGAATTGGTCGGGACAGGACTGTCCTCGAACGGGTTTTTGGGACGCCATGTGCGTGATGCCACGGGGATGACGGCTTCTGCGCTCGATCAAGCGAGTGTTCTCGGCGCCGGGTTCATCCGATTGGTGCTGTTTATTGCGCTGGCCATGTTGGTGCTCGCACCCTGGGGGCTCGATTCGCAATCTTTTGTCAGCAACATCCGCGCCGCGTTTTTTGGCTTTCAGGTCGGCGGCATCACGATTTCGCTTTCGACCATCGTGTTGGCCATTGCCTTGTTTGGCGTCGGATATTTCATCACCCGTGCCATCCAGAATTGGCTGGATTCGCATTATCTGCCCCGGACCACGCTCGATCCAGGCCTGCAGAACTCAATCCGCACGATTCTCGGCTATATCGGCATTGTGCTGGCGGCGATGTTCGCACTCAGCCAACTCGGGCTCTCGCTCGATAAGCTCACGATTGTCGCCGGCGCGCTGTCGGTGGGTATCGGTTTTGGCCTGCAATCCATCGTGAACAATTTTGTGTCCGGCCTGATCTTGCTCTGGGAGCGCCCGATCCGAGTTGGTGATTGGATCGTGGTCGGAGAAGAGCAAGGCACCGTGAAGCGCATCAACGTGCGCTCGACCGAAATCCTCACCTTTGATCGGGCAAGCCTGATCATCCCGAATTCGGAATTCATTTCAGGCCGGGTGAAGAACTGGGTGCATTCCGATCGCACCGCTCGCATCATCGTGCCGGTGGGTGTCGACTATTCCGCCGATCCGCAGGCCGTGCAGAAAATCCTGCTCGATTCAGCGCTGGCACATATTGAAGTCATGAGTGAGCCAAAACCGGTGGTGATCTTCAAGAATCTCGGCGAGAACGGCCTTGATTTTGAACTCCGGTGCTTCACCGATGTCGATGCGATGCTGACCACCCGCTCGGAATTGCTGTTCGATATCTATCGCCGACTGCAGGAGACGGGCGTGGCCCTATCCTCACCGACAAGGCGTCTCGAGATCACAAATCTGCCGCCAATGGTCGATCCGCGGGGGTTGCCGCGCAAGGAAGATGAGCGCGACGGCTAGAGCATTTTCGAGCGAAGTGGGCGCCGGTTCGCGTGAAGAAAATGCGAAACACCGAACAAGAATCGCTAAACCTTATTTTTTCTCGGGCGGGAGTGGCGGCGCTTCGCGCACGACCAGGATCGAGATACGCCGGTTGGGTGCGATATAGGGGTCATCAGGGAAAAGCGGTTCACCGTCAGCCTTGCCGATCACGGATTCGAAGCGTTCATCGGGAATCCCGGCATTCGACAAAAGATCGCGCACACCAAGCGCGCGTTCGCTAGAGAGCCGCCAGAACTCGCCCCGGTCACGACCCTCGCCGCGACTGGCGCTCGTGTGGCCCGTGATTCGCAAGCGGTTCGGCAGTCGGCGCAAAGTCGGCGCGATACCGGCGATCGTGCGCTTCATGCGCTCATAAGGCCAGGCCGAGCCCTCCGCGAACATCGAGCGCCCCTCCTGATCGGTGATCTGGATATGCAAGCCCTCTTTCGTCTCTTCGACGATGACATTGCGTGAGACTTCCGTCAGTTCCGGTAGTTCCTGCAAAGCCTGGCGCAAAGAGGCCGCAGCGGTTGTGAAGCCACGATCAGAATAGAATGTGCCTTTGCCCATCGTGTCGCGCTGAATGGTCTTGAAGGGCGTGGATTGATCGGCCGCGAATTCGTTGTTCACCTTCGCGACGTTTTTCAACTGAGTGCGCGTCGGCACGCCATCAACCTCGATCATGCCCTGGTGGCGCACGGCTCTCTGGGTGCCAAAGGCCTCGCGCATCGAGCCGGCAATGATCTGCTGCTTTTTTTGGTTGGGCGACGAGAAAGCCACGAGCATCACGAAGAAGCTCAAGAGCAATCCCATCAGGTCGGCGAAGGTCACGAACCAGCCGTGCCCGCCGCCTGCATGTCCGCCACCACCTCTTTTACGCGCCATGATCGTGCACTCAACTCAAGAACGGGGGGTCAGGCTGTTTCGGCGTCGAGGAACTGCGCCTTGTGATGGTCGGGCAGGTAGGAGATCAGCATCTCGCGGATGATCGACGGGCTTTTCGCAGCCCGGACCTGCAGCACGCCATCGATGATGAGTGTGCGCGAGACGTCTTCTTCCTCAAGTTTCAGATGCAGTTTGTCCGCGATCGGCAAGCAGAAGAGGTTGGCGACGACTGCACCATAGAGGGTTGCGAGCAAGGCCACCGCCATGAAGGGGCCGAGTTTTGAAGGGTCTTCCATGTTCGCGAACATGTTCACCATGCCGAGCAAGGTGCCGATCATCCCCCAGGCCGGCGCACAATCGCCGATCGCGCGGTAGATTTTCTGGCCTTCATCGAGATGACCCAGAAAGGTATCGCGATCCTGCTCCATCGTCGATTTGATGAATTCGGAATCATAGCCATCCACGACATAGCGGATGCCCTGAGCGAGGAATGGGTCATCCACCTGATAGGTTTCGAGCGCCATCGGGCCGGATTTACGCATGATATCCGCGATCTTGGTGATCTCTTCGATCAGTGCGCGTGCATCCAGCTTGCGCAGCTGGAAGGCATAGCGCAGGCCCATCGGCAGGCCGTGCATCATCGTCGAAAACGGGTAGCGGATGAGCGTGGCGGAAATCGCGCCGCCGAAAATGACGATTGCGGCGTGTTTGTCCATGTAGATGCCGAAACTGCCATCCATCAGCACCAGCACGACGATGGTCAGGGTGCCAAGGGCAAGACCGACAGCAGTTGCGATATCCATCTCGCGATCCTCATGCGAAAAAACGCTTCGCCCGAACGATGCAGGCGCATGTCTCCGGAAGACCCTAGGCGCATGGGCTGAAAGAACGGTTAAGCGTTAAGCATTCTTCTGCTCAGTTGCGGTTCATCCACTCTTCGCGATATGCCCAAGGAGAAGGTCGGCCTTTCGGGGCGAAGGGGATATGCGCATGCCGCTTTTGAAGCTTTATATCCGGGTGCTGATGCAGCTCGGGCCGGAAATGAAGCTCGGCCTGTTTCTGGTGTTTACCAATCTGGCTCTGGCCGTGGCGCAATTCGTCGAGCCTTACCTGTTCGGACGCATCATCAATGTGCTCACCGGCGCGCAGGCAGGCGGGGGCAAGCCAACAATGGAGCAATTGCTGCCGCTGATTGGCCTGTGGTTGCTGTTCGGGCTTTTCACGATCGCGGCTGGCGTCACGATCGCCTTGCATGCCGACAGGCTCTCGCATCGCCAGCGGTTGCAGATGATGGCGAATTATTTCGAGCATGTGCTCACCCTGCCGCTCTCCTACCATACCAACACGCATTCGGGCCGCACACTGAAGGTGATGCTCGATGGCGCGAACGGCATGTTCTGGCTCTGGCTTGGTTTCCTGCGCGATCATTGCGCAGCTCTGGTGGCGCTGCTAGTGCTGCTGCCCTTCACGCTTTTTATCAACTGGCGACTGGCGCTGCTGCTGGTGGTGCTGGTGGTGGTTTTCGCGATTCTCATGGCGATCGTCGTCAACAAGACCGCGCGCATGCAGGACAGCGTCGAGGGCTATCATTCCGAACTGGCCGAGCACACCTCGGATGCTTTCGGCAATATTCCCGTGATCCAGAGTTTCACGCGTGTGCAAGCGGAATTGTCGCATCTGCGCGGCGTGATCGACCGGTTGCTGCAGGCGCAATTGCCGGTGCTTTCGTGGTGGGCACTGGTTTCGGTGGCGACACGTGCCGCCTCGACCATCACGGTCACGTCGATCTTCCTGCTCGGCACATGGTTGCATCTGCATGACATGGCGAGCATCGGCGATATTGTCACCTTCGTTGGCTATTCCACCCTGCTGATCGGCAAGCTCGAAGCCGCCGTGGGCTTCGTGAACCAGCTTTTCATGCAGGCCCCAAAGCTGCGGGAGTTTTTCGAGGTCATCGACACGATCCCGCATGTGCAGGACAAGCCCAACGCCAGTGATGCCGGCCGGCTCGAGGGTGAGGTGACCTTCAACAACGTCACCTTCTCTTACGATGGCAAGCGCCCGGCGATTCTGGATCTTTCGCTCACGGCCCGGAAGGGCCAGACCATCGCACTGGTTGGCTCAACAGGTTCAGGCAAATCCACCACTCTGGGGCTTTTGCATCGCGCCTTTGATCCGCAATCCGGCTCTATTCTCGTCGATGGCAAGGATATCCGCGATTTCACGTTGCAAAGCCTACGGCGCAACATTGCCGTTGTCTTCCAGGAGCCGATGCTCTTCGCCCGCACCATCCGCGAGAACCTTGAAGTCGGGCGTGCTGATGCCACAAACGAGGAGATGCTCGCGGCCCTTGAGCGCGCGCAGGCGATCGAATTCATCGGTCGGCAGGCGAACGGGCTCGATACCATCGTGGGCGAGCGCGGCCGTTCGCTCTCAGGCGGCGAGCGTCAACGCCTCTCTATTGCGCGTGCACTGCTGAAAGATCCGCCAATCCTCATCCTGGATGAAGCGACCTCGGCGCTCGATGCCTCAACCGAGCAAAAGCTCCAGCTCGCACTCGAAGAGGTGATGAAGGGACGCACGACTTTCGTGATCGCGCATCGCCTGGCGACCATCCGCAATGCCGATCACATCGTGGTACTGGATCAAGGTCGGATCATCGAGCAGGGGAATTTTGATGCACTCGTCGCCCAGAACGGGCGCTTCGCGGCGCTCGCCAAGGCGCAGTTTATGGCGGGTTCGGAGAGTTCAACCCAGGAGGCGTGAATATGGGTTTGATTGAGGCGCTGCACCTGTCGGAAACGCACAGGTTCAGCAAAGATGCCCGCTCGAGCCTCACATTGCTGGCTGGGCGCGGTGTTGAGGGTGACGCGCATTGCGGCGAAACCGTCAAGCACCGGTCGCGTGTCGCGGTCGATCCCAGCCAACCCAATCTGCGCCAGGTTCATCTCGTCCATGCCGAGCTTTTCGCAGAGCTTGCTCGCAAGGGTTTCAGCATTCGTCCTGGTGATATTGGCGAGAATGTCACGACGTCCGGGATCGATTTGCTGGCTCTGCCGCGCGGTACGCTGCTGCATCTGGGGGAGCAGGCGGTTCTGGAGGTGACGGGGCTTCGCAATCCCTGTCTCCAGCTTAATCATTTTCGCGAGGGATTGACGCAGGCGGTTCTCGACCGAGCACCAGATGGTTCTCTCGTGCGCAAGTCCGGTATCATGAGTATTGTGCGCGAAGGCGGCGTGATCCACTCCGGGGATGCGATCCGGGTGATGCTGCCACCCAAGCCATACGAAAAACTCGAGCGAGTGTGATCAGCGCGCGAGTTCTGAGGCCAGAAACGCGCGCAATGGTGCTTCCTCCACGCCCTTGGCGATGAAGCTCTGGCCGATGCCGCGCGTGAGGATGAAAGTGAGCGCACCCTGGCTGACCTTCTTGTCCTGGCGAATGGCTGCGATGATCTCCTCAATTCCGGCATTCCAGCCCGGGATGGCTTTCAACTCGGTCGGCAATCCGACAGCTTGAAGGTGCTGGGCGACGCGGCCCGCATCCTGTCCCGTGCACAAACCGAGCAGCACCGAAAACCGGTGCGCCATCGCCATGCCGATCGCCACGCCCTCGCCATGCACGAGGCGCGTGGAATCGTATTCTGTCAGTGCTTCCAGCGCGTGCCCAAACGTGTGGCCCAGGTTGAGAAGTGCACGGTCGCCGGTTTCGTGCTCGTCACGTGCGACAATCGCCGCTTTCGCGGCACAGGCGACGCGCACGGCCTCTTCGCGATCAGCATTGCCGTCAAAAATTCCGCGCCAGGCCCCGGCTTCGAGCCAGGCGAAAAATTCGGGGTGGTCGATCAGCCCGTATTTCACCACCTCGGCATAGCCGGCGCGCATCTCGCGCAAGGGCAGCGTGTCGAGCACACCTGTGTCGCACAGAACGCGGATCGGCTGATGAAACGCCCCGACGAGGTTTTTCCCCGAGGGTGAGTTGATGCCGGTCTTGCCGCCCACGCTCGAATCCGATTGTGCGAGCAGGCTCGTCGGGATTTGCACGAACTTCATGCCGCGCCGCGCGATTGCCGAGGCGAAGCCCGCGAGATCGCCGATGACCCCGCCGCCGAGTGCGATCACCGCATCGCCGCGTTCGAGTCGTTCCGACAGAATGCGCTCGACGACCTGCTCAAGATACTGCCAACTCTTGGTTTTCTCGCCGGCGGGTAGAGCGTGGCTGGTTGCGGGAATGCCTGCAGCCTCCAGGCTCGCCACCAGCGGTCCAAGGTGTAACCGCCCGACATTGTCGTCGGTGACAATCAACGCACGGCGCTTCTGGAGCAGCTCCGCGAGATGCGTGCCGGCACTTGCAACGAGGTCGCGCCCGATCAGGATCTCATAGGAGCGCCCGGCGAGATCGACCCGCACGTTCTGTCGCGGATTTTGCGTCGTCACGATTGCGCCTCGCCATCGAGATGCTGGTTAAGAGCCTCAATCACCGCCTGAACCATGACATCATGGGACTGATCGCCAGAATGGATGGTGACGTCAGACTCGGCATAGATGGGGTATCGCCGGGTGATCAGGTCGCGCATCGTCGCTTCCGGGTCGGCATTGGCAAGCAATGGCCGATCAGCCCGACGCTGGACACGCTTCATCAGCACATGCAAATCCGCTTTCAGCCAGAGGGAAATGCTCCTTCCGCGAATCTTGAGCCGCGTTTCGGCATCCATATAGGCCCCACCGCCGGTGGCGATCACCTGCTGCGGTTCGCTGAGCAACCGCGCGATCACGCGTCGTTCGCCCGAGCGAAATTCCGCCTCGCCACGCTCCTTGAAAATGTCCGGGATCGACATGCCCGCTGCTTCCTCGATCGCGTGGTCGCTGTCGATAAAGGGCAGGCTGAGCTTCTGTGCCAGGCGCTTACCGACCGAGGTTTTTCCCGCCCCCATCAAGCCCACAAGCACGATGTGCCGGTCACCAAGCCGGGCCAGAAGATGGCGCGTAGCATCCGTGAGATCGGGCGTTGCCCCCTCCGGCGTGCTTTTTATCGCGAGGTCTTCGGCGGCCATAGCAAGCGGTTCCGTGCGAATATCGGGCGGCACGTGAAGCAGAAAATCCTTGTGCTGGCTAGCCATCGCTTGCATTGGTCGCCATTCATTCCGATAACCCGGATCATAAGGCTGCGTTGAACGGCTCGGCCTGATTACCCTCGGTAACACCATGTTTCTGCTCCTCCGGGTTCTCATCTATCTCGCGATCCTCGCAGGGCTCGCCTATGGCGCTCTCTTTGCGCTGGGCTCTTTGGTCGAACCCGAGCCGCGCGAGATCGTGATCCAGGTTCCGATGCCGAAACCACGCGGTGGGT
>JBOFZC010000301.1:0-3604 GCA_051654985.1 Rhabdaerophilum sp. | reverse complement strand
TAAGCCCTTAGGGCTGTTAAAAACAGGCCGGCGGGCGGTTTTCGTCCGCCGGATTCTGACTTAGAAGAGTTTCCCATGCGCTTTTTGGCTCTCCTGCGTGCCGCGTTCGCCGCGCTGGCGCTGGTTTTTGTGCTCGCTCCTGCGGTAAAGGCTCAGGGGTTGGAGCCGGCCATCGAGAAGTTTCTCGCTGACTCGTTCCCTGAAACCGAAGCCGGGATCGCGCTCGTGGCCGCCTCCGGAGCCGCCCAGGGTGCGGATGTTCTTCAGGCCTTGGCCGATCGTCGTTTGCTCGCCAGCGCATCCGCGAAGGCGGTGTTTTACCGTGACGCGGCGGGGAAGGGCTTCGATGCCCGCACAGGTCAGCCGGCCGATGTGCCCTCGGATGCCAGCATCGTGCGCTTGAACAATCGCCTGCGCGGCGTGGTGCAGGCAGCACTCGGCACGATGACCCTTCTTTCTCCGGATCCGACCCAGCGCCTGCGTGCAGCGGAGAGCGTCTTCAAATCGCGCGATGCCGCCGCCCTCCCGGCTTTGGATCAGGCCTTGGCGAAAGAGAGCAACGCGAAGATCCGCCAAGCCCTTGCGGAGGCGCGCGCTGCGATCATCCTTTCTGATGCAAAGGCCCCCGAAGCCGAGCGCATCGCTGCGATCAGCACCATCGCGGAGGGAGGCGATCAGGATGGCCTCGCACTTCTGCGTCAAATCCTGCCGCAGGCGAGCGGTGCCGTGAAAATTCTGGCCGAACAGGGCATTGCTGCGATCGAGCGGCGACAGCAATTCCGGCAGGCGGGCCAAACGATCTGGTTTGGCATTTCGCTCGGCTCCGTGCTGCTGCTCGCCGCGATTGGCCTTGCGATCACCTTCGGCGTCATGGGCATCATCAACATGGCCCATGGCGAGATGGTGATGATCGGCGCTTACGTGACCTTCGTCACGCAGGAGGTCTTCCGTGCCAAGGCACCGCATCTGCTCGATTGGTCTCTACCAATTGCCATTCCTTTGGCTTTTCTTGTCACGGGGTTCGTTGGCATTTTGATTGAGCGCGGCATTATCCGTTTTCTTTACGGTCGGCCGCTCGAAACGCTGCTCGCGACTTTCGGCCTCTCGCTCGTGCTCCAGCAGGCGATGCGCAGTTGGTTCGGCCCCACAAACCGTGAAGTCAGTGCGCCGTCCTATATGTCGGGTTCGTTTGAGTTTTTGGGTATGCAGATCACCTACGGGCGGCTGTGGATCGTGGTTTTCACGTTGGTCGTGTTTTTCGCACTGCTGATCGTGCTCAAAGCCACGTCCCTCGGCCTACAGATGCGTGCTGTGACGCAAAACCGGCGCATGGCCGCCGCGATGGGTATTCGCACCCGCTTTGTCGATGCCATGACTTTCGGCCTGGGTTCAGGCATCGCGGGCATTGCCGGCGTGGCCTTGAGCCAGATCGACAATGTCTCGCCCAACCTTGGCCAGAACTACATCATCGACAGCTTTATGGTTGTCGTGTTTGGGGGCGTTGGCAATCTCTGGGGAACGCTGATTTCGGCTTTCACGTTGGGCATAGCGAACAAGATCCTTGAGCCTTTCGCAGGTGCGGTTCTGGGGAAGATCATCATCCTCGTGCTTCTCATCCTCTTCATCCAGAAACGGCCGCGCGGATTGTTCGCGCTCAAAGGCCGTGCGGTCGAGCAGTGAGGAGCGCGCCATGCTGACCATGCGTTTTCTCCGGCTTATTGAAGGACGAGGCATCATATTCCTCGCGGTGATCGCGGCTTTGGCGATTTTCGTCACGATCGGCAATCTCGTCGTGCCGCCGGGCTCTTACTTTCATGTCTCGACCGGCACCGTGGTGCTGCTCGGCAAGTATCTCTGCTACGCGATGCTTGCAATCGCGCTCGATTTGGCGTGGGGCTATTGCGGCATCCTCAGCCTCGGCCACGGCGCGTTCTTTGCGCTCGGGGGGTATGCGATGGGCATGTATCTCATGCGTCAGATCGGCGCCCGCGGTGTTTATGCCCACCCTGTTCTGCCGGATTTCATGGTGTTCTTGAACTGGAAGGAGCTGCCCTTTGCCTGGTGGGGATTCCAGAGTTTCCCCTACGCGATGCTGATGGTTCTTCTGGTGCCGGGCCTGCTCGCCTTCGTGTTCGGCTGGTTTGCGTTCCGGAGCCGGGTGACGGGTGTCTATCTCTCGATCATCACGCAGGCGCTCACCTATGCCTTGTTTCTTGCATTTTTCCGCAACGACATGGGGTTTGGTGGCAATAATGGTCTGACGGATTTCAAGGATATCCTCGGCTTCAATGTGCAGGCACAGGGCACGCGGGTCGCTTTGTTTCTGATCACCTGCCTGATGTTGGCGCTCACCTTCATCCTCGCGCGATTCATCGTCGCCTCCACTTATGGCAAGGTTTTGATTGCGATCCGCGATGCGGAAAGCCGAACGCGCTTTCTAGGCTATCGGGTGGAACACCATAAGCTTGTGGTCTTCACGTTGTCCGCAATGATCGCAGGCGTCGCCGGGGCGCTTTATGTGCCCCAGGTCGGGATCATCAACCCTAGCGAATTCTCACCCGCGAATTCGATCGAGGCCGTGGTTTGGGTCGCTTTTGGCGGGCGCGGGACGCTTGTGGGCGCCGCGCTCGGAGCCTTTGTCGTGAATTACCTGAAAACGATTTTCACCACGGGTTGGCTCGCCGCATATTGGCTCTTCGCACTCGGCGGATTGTTTGTGCTCGTCACCCTCGCGATGCCGCGCGGTCTGATTGGCCTGTGGGACGATATCCACACCAAGCTCAAGTCTCGCCGCCCCGTTGAAACGCCTGCGGAGGTGCGCTCATGAGCGCTGTCACCCAAGCGATCCTCTATCTTGATGGCGTGTCGGTCTCGTTCGATGGCTTCAAGGCCCTGCGCTCGCTCTCGCTCAATCTCGAGCAGGGGGAGATGCGCGCGATCATCGGCCCGAATGGCGCGGGCAAAACCACCATGATGGATGTCATCACAGGCAAGACCCGCGCGGATGAAGGCGATGTGCTTTTTGATAAGGGTTCGATCGACCTCACGCGCTATGATGAGGCTGCGATTGCTGAACTCGGCATTGGCCGAAAATTCCAGAAACCCACGGTGTTCGAGAGCCAGTCCGTTGCCGACAATGTGCTTCTTGCACTTAAAGGTGCGCGGGGGCCGTTCTCAGCCTGGTTCGGTGCGCGCAACCGCATCTCGAGCGATACAATCGACCAATTCCTGGCGAAAGTGCGCCTCATCCAGCACCGCGACCGCCTTGCCGGTGATCTCAGCCACGGCCAAAAGCAATGGTTGGAGATTGCAATGTTGCTCGCTCAAGACCCCAAGCTCCTGCTCGTCGATGAACCCGTTGCCGGCATGACCGATGCGGAAACCGAGGCCACGGCCGAATTGCTGTGCGAGATCAACCGGGATCATTCGGTGATCGTCGTCGAGCACGATATGGGCTTTGTCCGTGCTCTCAATTGCAAGGTCACCTGCCTGCATGAGGGCTCTGTGCTCGCGGAGGGCACGATCGATGCTGTCGCCAGCAATGAGCGCGTCATCGAAGTGTATCTGGGGCGCTAACATGCTCGAAGTCGAAACCATCGACCTG
>JBOFZC010000300.1:0-2555 GCA_051654985.1 Rhabdaerophilum sp. | reverse complement strand
GCGCTGGCATCGTCAGCTTGCTGGTGCCGAAATCCGCTGTGCCGGTTCTGGCCGATAAACTGGTGGCGGCCGGCGCGCGACGCGTACTCGTCGCTTCGCCTGAATATGCTTTCAGCCCTGAAAACCCGCTTTTTGATCGCCTGAGCGCCGCCCTACCAGAGCCAAAAGCCAACGCGGCTTGAGCCAAAAACCTAGCTTAAAAAACGAAGGAGGCCGCGAGGGGGAATCGCGGCCTCCGGATGGTTGGCGAATCGGGGGAATGTTTCGCTGCAACCGTGCAACTTGCGCTGCATTTATATTTACGTGCGGGCAAAACGGCGGATCACGTTGAACCGAAAAATTTTATGCGGGTTGCGGAACCGCCTCCTCGGGTCGAAACAAGCCATTCTGATCCTTGCGCAAATCGATCCGCCGATCATGGATCGCGATCAGGCTGGAACGGTGCCCGATCGAGACAATCGTTGTGCCCGGCAGGCTTGTGCGGATCGCGGCATAAACCGAGGCTTCCAGCCCTTCATCGAGGGCGGATGTCGCCTCATCGAGAAACAGCCAGCCGGGCTGCGCGAGGATCGCGCGCGCCACGGCGAGGCGCTGCTGCTCGCCGCCGGAGAGCATCTGGCTCCAATTCGCCTCTTCATCGAGCCGGGCCGCAAGATTGGGCAGGTGCACGGCCATCAGTGCGGCCTTCATGGCCTCTTCGGAAAAATCGCCATCGCTGGCCGGGTAGCTCACCGCTGCGCGCAGAGTGCCGATGGGAATATAGGGGCGCTGAGGCAGGAGCATGATCTCGCCCGCATTGGGCTTGGCGATCTGCCCCTCGCCAAACGGCCAGATGCCTGCAATGGCCCGGAAAAGTGTCGATTTCCCTGAACCCGAAGGCCCCGTGAGCAAGGTGCGCTCACCCGCCCGGAGCGTGAGATTGTGCGCCGTGAGCATCGGCTGGCCATTCGGCAAGGTGAGCGCGAGCGAGGGAATATGAAGGTTTGCATCGCCGTTGCTGGAGGAATGAATGCGGGTATCGGTGCGGGTCGCGTTCACAGTGTCGATTGTGGCGTCGAACCCGGTGAGACGATCGACAACGGCTTTGTAATCCGCGAGCGTCGCGTAACGGTCGATAAAGAACGCGAGCGCAGCATCGACGCGACTGAACGCACTTGCAGTCTGCATCATGACGCCGAGTGTCAGTTGGCCCGCAAAATAGAACGGAGCCGTGATGAGGATCGGGATCACGCTATTCGCCATGCCGTAAAAGCTCGTGAATGCGCCGAGCCATTTCTGGACGCCGATAATCTCGAGATAATTGCGTGCGACAGGTCCGAAGCGTTTGGCGAGGCCCGCCTTCTCCACGGGTTCGCCCTTCAGGAGAGCCACGGGCTCGTTGTATTCCCTGAGACGCGCGAGCATGTAGCGGAAATTCGCCTCGTATTTTTCCTGATCGAAATTGAGAGGAATGAGGCGTCGCCCGATCATATGCGCAATGAAAGTGCCGATGCCCGCATAGAGAAGCGCGATCCAGAACAGCATACCGGGGATTTTCGTCTCGGTGCCCGGCAGCGGTAGATTCGCCGAGAGGCCCCAGAGAATCACCGAAAACGACACGAGGGATGAAATTTGGCTGATCATCTGGATGGTCAGCGCGTAGGTGGTGTCGACATATTTGCGCACGTCTTCCGAGATGCGCTGATCCGGGTTGTCGATGCCGCCGGCGAATTGCAGGCGATAATGCGTACCACCATCCAGCCAGCGTGCGGTGAGACGGTTCGTCATCCATTCGCGCCAGCGGATCTTGAACACCGAGATCAGCACCAGCTCGATGATGTTCGAGACGATGAAAACGGCGACAATTGGCACCCATATCTGCGAAAGTTGGCGCCAGAATTCCGGCTGGTTCTTGTTCTGGATCGCGTCATAGAACTCGCGGTTCCACTGGTTGAGCCGCACCGTGATCCCCACCTGCGCGAGGTTGATGACGATGATGATACCAAGCAGCACATAGGCAATCCAGCGCTCGCGGGCCGTGAAGGCCTTGAGCGGCCAGAGCTTCAGCGTGCCCTTGTCCTGCGTTTCAAAATAGGGATCGGCGATCCGGAACACGCCGCGTGTCACGGGAATACGCGCGAGCAGAATCGCGAGCAGGCCGAAAGCGGCCGATGTGAAGGCCGTGAGCGGCGGGATCATCGTGACCCAGCCAGTTTTCAGGAACCCGCCGAGGATCAGGATCGCCATCAGGCCGATATAGGCGAGACCATAGAAGACGATGAAGAAGTTCAAAAACGCGCCAATGCCCGGTGTCGCGAGGATTGCGATGGCCAACGCCAACCCGCCAATCGGCACATAAACTCCGAAGAGGTTCAGGGCCCCGGTGAGGTTCAGGATGATTCCGAGGGCGGAGATGGCGGCAATGGCAAGCGCCAGCGTGCGATTGGGCTGAAAGGCAAGCATGCGGGTCGCTTTCCGAATCGGGTTGGGTCGGCTCTTTTGCCAATTTATGCGCATCTCAGCCGAATGCCAGTGCGTGCCTTCTCAACGCCTTGCGACAGTGTCGGCCACGGGCA